>NZ_JAYDCJ010000003.1:1859404-2169304 GCF_034555935.1 Marinobacter qingdaonensis | reverse complement strand
CGGCCATGCAGTGCTGTTCCTGACCGGACTGACCCTGCTGGACGCCGACAGCGGTCGGACCCAACATCACTGCGAGCCGTTCTCGGTGCGATTCCGGGATCTGGAGACCCGGGAGATCGAAGCTTACCTGCGCCGCGAGCAACCCTACGACTGCGCCGGCAGCTTCAAGATGGAAGGACTGGGCATCACCCTGTTCAGCGGCCTGAAAGGTCGTGACCCCAACAGCCTGGTCGGCCTGCCGCTGATCGCACTCACCGACATGCTGCGCCACTGGGGCCGCAACCCGCTGCTGGCCCCCTGACGGCAACCAGCCGGCGTCCCGGCTAGCGCAGTTCCAGCCGGCTATCCAGCAACTGGGCGGCAAAGCCTTCGCCGAAGGCTACGCCCAACTGATCGACCAGGTCCTGCAGCGGCGACTTGCGACGACTGTAATCCACGAGCTTTTCCTGACCGACGATCTGGCGCGCCACATACGAGGAACTGCCGAGGCCGTCCACCAGGCCCAGCTCAACGGCCTGCTCGCCACTCCAGACCAAACCACTGAACAGGCGCTCGTCATCGGCCAGCCGCTCGCCCCGACCGGCTTTCACCGCCTCGATGAACTGCTGGTGGGTGTTTTTGAGCACGCCCTGCCAGAAGACCACTTCCTCATCCTGCTCGGGCGAGAACGGATCCAGGAACGCCTTGTTGTCGCCCGCGGTGTACAGCCGGCGCTCGACACCGATCTTCTCCATGACCTCGGTAAAGCCGAATCCGCCGGCCACAACACCGATCGAACCCACCAGACTGGCCCGATTGGCATAGATTTCATCGGCGGCCGAGGCAATGTAGTAGGCACCGGATGCACCGACGTCAGAAATCACCGCGTACAGTTTCTTCTCCGGGTACTCCTGCCGCAGGCGCTTGATCTCGTCATAGATGTAGCCGGACTGCACCGGGCTGCCGCCCGGGCTGTTGATCCGCACCAACACCGCCACCGCACTTTCCTCTTCAAACGCCGTGCGCAGGGCTCCGACAATGTTGTCGGCGCTGGCCAGTTCGTCCGCGGCAATGGGACCGTTCACCTCAACCAGGGCCGTGTGCTTGCCGGTCGCGGTATCGAGGGTGTCACCCAGGGGAAACTTGAACATGAACAATATGGCGAACAGATAGGCGAAGGTCAGGAACTTGAAGAAGATGCCCCAGCGCCGGCTGCGACGCTGCTCCGCCTGCAGGGACATGACCAGCTTCTCGATCAGCTTCCAGTCCCGACCGGTCTCCGGCGGTAGACTTGGCCCCTTGCGACCGGCCCGGGTGGACTCACCCTCAGCCTTTGGTACCGGTTTGTCGCCCCACTCGGCGGTCTTGTCAGAATCCCAGTCGGTCATGCATCCATCCTGTCAGCAATAGTGGTCGTGTGGCCAAGGGTCAGAGGCCCAACACCCGGCGCAGATCGGAAACCGTATCAACAATGGCATGCGGAGCGTATTCGCCCAGCACGTCGCGCTTGTGCACTCCCCACTCGACTCCGATGGAGGGCATGCCGAGCCGCTGGGCCATGTCGAGATCATAGCGGGTATCGCCAATCATCACCGCCTCGGACGGGTCGATGCCGTAGAAGCGGACAATCTCCTCCAGCATGGTCGGATCGGGCTTGGAGCGGGTTTCGTCGGCGCAGCGGGTAATGTCGAAATGCTCACCCAGGCCGCTGGAGACCAGAGCCAGATCCAGCCCCCGACGACTCTTGCCGGTGGCCACCGAGCAGCCCCGACCCGACCCGCGAATATCCGCAACCACGTCGGCCATGCCTGCAAACACGTTCTGGGGCGTGGTCACCTTCTTGAAGAAATAGCGGCCATAACCCTCGCGGATACGGTTCATCTCGTCCCGACTGATGCCCGGGTAGAGCTTTTCCAGGGCCTCGACCATGCCCAGGCCAATGATGTCGCGATAGGCCTCGCGCTCCCGCGCCGGAAAACCCAGCTCGGTGGCGGCCTGATGCAGGCTTTCGGCAATGTGCTCGACGGAATCCACCAGGGTCCCGTCCCAATCGAAAATGACTACCTTGACCTTCATTTACTGATTCCTGCTCCGCGCCTCGAGAATTGCCAGCGCGTTGGTGAATGCATCGTCGTAGGGCGCCTCCAGGCGCATGGCCTCGCCGGACCCCGGCAAGGTGAACTCGAGCGCGCGGGCATGGAGCATCAGCCGCTGACCGCCGATGGCGCGGAACGCCTTCAGGCTCACATCATCCATATACTTGTCGTCACCGGCAATCGGATGACCCTCCCAGGCGCTGTGGACGCGGATCTGGTGGGTGCGACCGGTGACCGGGGAGGCCTCGACCAGACTGTAGCCCTGATAGCGGGCGATACAGCGAAACAGCGTCAGCGACGCCTTGCCGGCCTCGTCCACCCGCACCCGGCGCTCGCCGTTCGGCATCTCGTAGCGCAGCAGCGGCTGCTCGACCCGATCCACGACCGCCGGCCAATGTCCCGCTACCAGGGCGTGGTAATGCTTGCGAATGCGTTTGTGGCGCAGCTCGTCCTGCAGGAACCGCAGCGCCGAGCGCTTCTTGGCCACCATCACCAGACCGGAGGTGTCGCGATCCAGGCGGTGCACCAGCTCGAGGAACTTGGTCTGCGGCCTTGCCGAGCGCAGCACCTCAATCAAGCCAAAGCTCAGGCCACTGCCACCGTGGACGGCAATGCCCGAGGGCTTGTTCACCACCAGCATCTGATCGTTCTCGAACAGCACGGCGGCTTCCATTACCCCCTGGACCCGGGTGCCGGGCTCGACCTGGGCCGGCTTTTCCTTCTGGGTCATGGGCGGAATGCGGACCTGGTCGCCTGCATTCAGCCGGGTGTCGGGTTTGACCCGCCCCTTATTGACCCGGACCTCGCCCTTGCGCACCACCCGGTAGATGATGCTCTTGGGCACGCCCCGCAATTGGGCGAGTAGAAAGTTGTCGACCCGCTGGCCGGCGTTGTCCTCATCCACGGTGACCCACTGGACCCCGGTGCGCACCTCGCTGGGCCCGCTGGGCCTGGGCTTGGACGGAGTTTTGGGGGGATGCGCCGGCGCCGCTTTGCCCGGGCGTTTCGCGGGGGATTTTCTGGTCGCAGACTTGCGGGACATGAACTTCCTTAATGACGGATAAGTGCAGCATTGAACGGCCAACGGAATACTGTTATATTCCGGCGTGCTCTGCCGTTTGTCTACGGCCTGACCAACTCCAGTCAGAAGCCGGAGCGGCAGAAGTATACCGACACTATTCGAGAGTTTGAACGCCGTGCGCCCAATCACTATCGGGGAACGGCGGAGGAAGTGCTCCCGGAGAGACAGGACAGACCGATGACGGCTGATGACCTGCCCCGGGAGGAGAGGAAAAACCGTGCGGAAAACCGACGGGCGACATCGCGAAGAATCATTGCCACACAGGGCCGGGCCGTCCAGCTTACGAATACGACGTGAGACCCAGGCACCTGAGTGAACCTGAAAACGGATTATATGCGTCAACAGACACGAACCTTACACGACCTCTCGCTGCTTACAGGCAGTCGGGCCGTCGGTGGTCTCACAGAGACAGAATCGCACCCCATAAGGGTCTGATTTGTCTGGCCGCCGGCCTGCTCTTGACGTGAAAGAGCCCCGCGGCACGCACATCCAGCTTCGCTGATGCGAACCCTTCCGGTTTTCTGTCAAAATCAATCGACAGGAACCCTTTCTTTCCATGAAAAGAATGCTCATCAATGCAACTCACCCTGAGGAGTTGCGCGTTGCACTGGTCGACGGCCAGCGTCTGTTCGACCTTGATATCGAATCCAGTTCCCGCGAGCAAAAGAAAGCCAACATCTACAAAGGCCGCATTACCCGGGTCGAGCCCAGCCTCGAAGCCGCGTTCGTGGATTTTGGCGCCGAGCGCCACGGCTTTCTGCCGCTGAAGGAAATCTCCAAGGAGTACTTCAAGAAGTCTCCGGGCCAGATCGAAGGCAAGATCAACATCAAGGATGTGGTCTCCGAAGGCCAGGAAGTCATTGTCCAGGTCGACAAGGAAGAGCGTGGCAACAAGGGCGCAGCCCTGACCACCTTCATTTCCCTGGCCGGCCGCTACCTGGTGCTCATGCCCAATAACTCTCGCGCCGGCGGCATTTCCCGTCGCATCGAGGGCGAAGAGCGGGCCCAGCTGAAGGAAGCCATGAGCGACGTGCAGGTGCCCAAGTCCATGGGCATCATCGTGCGCACCGCCGGCATCGGCCGTACCACCGAAGAACTGCAGTGGGACCTCGACTACCTGGTCCAGTTCTGGGAAGCCATCACCCAGGCCGCCGGTGAGCGCAAGGCGCCCTTCCTGATCCACCAGGAAAGCAACGTCATCATCCGCGCCGTGCGCGACTACCTGCGCCAGGACATTGGCGAGGTGCTGATCGATGCCAACGGCGTGTACGAAGACGTGCTGAACTTCGTGCGCGCGGTCATGCCCACCTTCGAGAACAAGATCAAGCTGTACAAGGACGAGATTCCGCTGTTCAGCCGCTACCAGATCGAAGGCCAGATCGAGACCGCGTTCCAGCGCGAAGTGAAACTGCCCTCTGGCGGCTCCATCGTTATCGATCCGACCGAAGCCCTGGTGTCCATCGACATCAACTCCTCCCGCGCCACCAAAGGCCAGGACATCGAGGAGACCGCGCTCCAGACCAACCTGGAAGCGGCCGAGGAAATCGCCCGGCAGCTGCGCCTGCGCGACATGGGTGGCCTGATCGTCATCGACTTCATCGACATGACGCCGGCCAAGCACCAGCGCGAAGTCGAGCAGAAGATCCGCGAGGCCCTGGAAATCGACCGGGCCCGGGTCCAGGTCGGCAAGATTTCCCGCTTCGGCCTGCTGGAAATGTCCCGTCAGCGCCTGCGTCCATCCCTGGGCGAGACCCGCAGCGAAGTCTGCCCGCGCTGTGAAGGCCAGGGCACCATCCGCGGCATCGAGTCCCTGGCGCTGAGCATCATGCGCCTGATCTACGAGGAATCCTCCAAGGAGAAGACCGGCGAAGTCCGGGCCGTGGTGCCTGTGTCCGTCGCCACCTTCCTGCTGAACGAGAAGCGCAAGCAGCTGGCCGACATCGAAGCGCGCCAGGAAGTGAACGTGGTTGTGGTGCCGGTCCCGCACATGGAGACCCCGCACTTTGAAATCCTGCGCCTGCGCCAGGACGAAACCACGCCGGAGCACATCTCCAGCCACCAGGTGGCCCAGGAGTACAGCGTGCGTGAAGAGGAAGTGTTCGAGGCCCCGGCCGCCGAACGTCCGGTTCGTGAGCAGGCGGCGGTGAAAGCCATTCGCCCGAGCGCCCCGGCCCCCACCCCGGCCGCGAAAGCCGAACCCGCTGAAGAGCAGGAAGAGGGCCTGTTCCGCCGCCTGGGCCGCAAGATCGCCAACTTCTTCGGCGATGAGGAAGCCCAGACCGAGGAAAGCCGCGACACGGGCAAATCCGCCCGCGAAGATCGCCGCAACCAGGGCCGCCAGGACCGTCGCAAGTCCCGCGTCGCCCGTGACGACCAGCGCAGTGGCGGCAACCGCAGCGGCAACGATCGCCGTCAGGGCGGCCAGCAGGGCCGTGGCGACGACAACCGTGGTCGCGGTCGCAACCGCGGCAACCAGAACCGTCAGGGTGCCGACAAGGCCGCTGACAGCAAAGGCACCGACAACCGCGGCGCGGACACCAAAACCGCCGACAACAAGGGCGGTGACGGTCGCCAGGGCGGTCAGGGTCGTGGCCGCGGCCAGGGCCGCAACAAGCCGCAGCGCGATCAGGGCCAGCGCGACCAGAAGGACCAAAAGGACCAGAAGGACACCCGCGAGCAGAAGGACCAGCAGTCCGCCAAGAAGCCGGGCGGCGACAAGGGCAGCTCCGGCGAGAAAGGCGGCGGCAGCGACAAGCCGCGCAAGCCACGTCGCCAGCGCAACCGCGACGGCTCACCGGCCGAAACGCCGGCCTCTACCCCGGCCGATCGCAAGGCGGTGCGCAGCGAAAAGCACCAGAAGGACACCCAGCCGGAGCAATCCGGTGAGGCCGCCAAGTCCGAGGTGAAGGCGGCGGAAGCCAGCCAGCCGCAGAAGGACCAGGCTCCGGCCGCCAAGGCCCAGGACGACAAGTCCGCGCAGGCCAGCGAAGCGCCGAAGCAAGACGCCAAGGCCGAGGCGAAAGCCGACAGCCAGAAGCCCCAGGTCAAGCCTGAGGAGGCTGCCAAGGCCAAGGCGGATGACAGCGCCCCGGCCAAGTCCGAAGGTGCGGCCAAGGCCGGCGCAGACGAGGCGCCGAAAGCCAAGGCCGAACAGGCTCCGGAGGCCAAGGCCAAGCCGGCTGAGTCCAAGACCGAGACCAAAGCCGAGACCGGCAAGCCCGCGTCTGAAGCTGCCGACAAGAAGCCGGCGGACCAGAAGCCCGCCGAGGCGAAAGCGGCCGAGCAAAAGCCAGCCGAGTCCAAGCCAGCCGAGCCCAAGCAGGCCGAACAAAAGCCAGCTGCGTCCAAGCAGGCTGAACCGAAGCCTGCCGAGTCCAAGGCCGCCGAAGCCAAGGACGCCAAGCAGCCGGCTGAAAGCAAGGCGCAATCGCCCAAGGCCCAGGACAAGCCCGCGGCTGCCGCTGACGCCAAGGCTGAGCAAAAGTCCGCCGAAGCCAAGGCCGAGGCAAAGCCCGCCCAGGCTGAGGCCGAGCCCAAAACCGAGGCCAAGGCTGAGCCGAAGCCGGCCGCCGCGCCTGAGCCCAAGTCCGACGCCAAGGCCGAGAGCGCCAAGCCGGCCGAGCAGCCGGCGGCCAAGTCCGAGCAGGCCAAACCGGCCGAGCCCGCAGGCGTCGACGTACCGGTAACCCCGGGACGGGCCTACAATGATCCTCGGGAAGTGCGCAAACGTCAGCGCGCCGCGGAAGAAGCCAAAAAGGCCGGGAGTAACTGATCGATGCTATCCAACTCCGACATCGAAGCGCTGGAAGACATCCTGTTCGCCGATCCCTGGGGTGACGACGCCCTGGACTTCTTCGGCCTGCACGGGGTGGTCTGTGCCAGCGTCGTCGGCCCGGTTGATCTGAGCGCGGAAGACATCTTCCGCCTCGCCACCGGCACCGACAAGGTGCCCGGTGGCGAGGTTCCGGACGTGTTCAGCCGCTGCGTCCAGCAGCTGGCCACGGCCATGGCCCATTCCCTGGATATGGGCCAGGCTCTGGAACTGCCGGAACCGGAAGACGGCGACCCGATGAACGCACTGGAAAACTGGTGCGCGGGCTTCGTGGACACCTTCCTCGAACACGAGGCGGCGTGGCTGGAGGCAGCCAGTGAGGAGGAGACCGCAGATCTGCTGGTCCCGATGCTGACCCTGTCCGGGCTGTTTGACGATGAGGACTTCCAGAAGGTTCGCAACAGCGACAAGCTGTCACGTCAGATGGCCGATGCCATTCCCGACTCGCTGACCGACCTGTACCTGCTGTTCCACGCGCCGGACTAAACCGGCGCTGCCGCAGACACAGGCTGCTTGAAACAATGCCAGACCGGCTCAAGCCCGTCTGGCATTTTCATGATACGCCCCAGCTCACACCAGGGTGCTCCGGGAAAGTGGAAATCGCTGCCCTGGGACGCCAGCAACTGTTCCCGCCGACACAGCTCCGCCAGGAAGCCCAGATCGCCGCTGGACTGACCCGACGTCGACACCTCGATCGCCTGCCCCCCGGCCCGACGGAAATCCCCGGTCAACTCCCGCAGCTTGGTCGCGGTCAACTGGTATTTACGAGGATGGGCCAGCACCGCAATGCCGCCGGCGTCCGTGATCCAGCGCACCACCTCCGGCAACTCCGGCCAGAACGCCTTCACATCACCGGGCTTACCGCTGCCCAGATGGCGCTTGAACGCCTGGGCGGTGTTGGACACCACCCCGGCCTTAACCAGCGCCTGAGCGAAATGCGGGCGCCCCGGGACATCACCACCGGACAGCTCGGTCGCCCGCGTCAGCAGGTCCGGCACCTTCAGCTTGCTCAGGCGCTCGGCAATCATCCGCGCCCTCGCCCACCGGTTGTCGTGCTGCCGCTCGAGGGCGGCCCGGAACCGGGTGTCGCCGGAATCGAAATCCAGCCCGACAATGTGAATGGTCCGGCTCTTCCACAGGCAGGACAGTTCGATCCCGGGAATCAGGGAAACGCCATGCTCGCCGGCGGCGGCACCCGCCTCGGCCAGCCCGGCAATGGTGTCGTGGTCGGTCAACGCCAGGTGGGTGACCCCGCGCTCTGCCGCCCGGGCCACCAGGGCTGACGGCGTCAGGGCGCCGTCGGAGGCGGTGCTGTGGCAGTGCAGATCAATGCACAACTCGGGGTCTTGCGTTATAGTCACAACAATTCCTGAATCAGAGGGTTGGCAGTGCTTGCTCACTCGCTAGTGTATCAGTGAACGCTTGCCCCTGTACCCACCCGAAGCCATTGCAGCGCCAGCCCGGCTGGCCGCGACACCGACAACGGAGACCTTCATGTACTACGCGATCATCAGCGAAGACGTCGAAAACAGCCTGCCCATGCGCCAGCAGGCCCGCCCGGCCCACCTGGACCGACTGCAGGCCCTGAAGGCCGAGGGCCGCCTGCTGGTGGCCGGCCCCCATCCCGCCATCGACACCCCCGATCCGGGCGAAGCCGGATTCACCGGCAGCCTGGTGGTGGCCGAATTCGACTCCCTGGAAGCGGCGCAGGCCTGGGCCGACGCCGATCCCTACATCGAGGCCGGGGTTTACAAACAGGTCACGGTGAAACCGTTCAAGGCCGTGCTGCCCTAGGAGCCAAGCGGGTGTCCATGAGCGTATCGTAATGCAGCCCCGCTTGATCAGCCGCTTGAGTGTGACAAAATTGCGCCTTTGTTAATTGACTGATTTTTAATCGTGCAACTCAGGGAACGTATCCAGTGACGCTTTTCCGACTACTCATCAGTGTCCTTGTTGTCGTCTCGTCCGTGGCAGTGGCTCAGGCCAAGACTGTCTGGGTCGACGACCAGCTTTATCTGCCGGTCCGTGCCGGCGCCGGCACCCAGTTCCGGATCATTGAAAACGCGGTTCCCAGCGGCACCCCGCTGGAACTGCTGGAAACCAACGACTCCGGCTATTCCCGGGTGCGGACGCCGAAAGGCACCGAGGGCTGGGTGTCCAGCCAGTATCTGAGCGACACCCCCATTGCCGCCGACCGCCTGCGCCAGGCCAACCGGGAGCTCGAGCAGGCCCGCACCGAGCTGACCCAGGTAAAGGAGCAACTGAGCGAAGTGACCCAGGAGCGCAACGCCCTGGAAAGCTCGGAGTCCTCGCTGTCCAATCGCTCCGAGGAACTGCAGTCGGAACTGCAGCGAATCAAGAGCATCGCCGCCGATTCCATCAACCTGGAGCGGCGCAATCGCGAGCTGCGTGAGGAAAACCAGAAAATCCGCAACGACCTTGAGGTGCTGACCGCGGAGAACGAGCGTCTGGAAGCCAGCAAGGAATCAGACTTCATGCTGCTGGGCGCCGGGCTGGTGCTGGGCGGCGTGCTGCTGGCGCTGATCATCCCAATGCTCAAACCCACCAGAAAGACCGACAACTGGGCCTGACGCCATGAGAGATTATTCGGAGAAAAGGGATTTTCACCGTATGCAGGTGAACTCGGAGATTGAAATCACCAACGCCCGTGGTGAGGTCTTTACCGGTGTCTGCCGGGACCTCAGCGCCACCGGCATGCAGCTGTTCGTGCAACAGCCGGTCGCCATCGGAGAAGAACTGAAGACCATGCTGCGCCCGACCGGGGAGCAGATTCCACCGCTGGAAACCGTGTGTGAAGTGGTGCGCTGTGAAGCGGAAGGTGATGGTTACCTGCTCGGCACCACCATCAACGAGGTGACCCAGTAGCGCTTTAAGCGTCTGCTGGTAGCTGGCTGAGGGCCAGCCAGTATCGAAGGGTACTGCAGGAAATGACACCGAAGCGCGGCCCAGGCCGCGCTTCGGCGTTCAGGAGCCTCAGACCAGAGACTTCTTGGAGACGATGATGCCGTTGTTGTCGGCGTACACGTAATCGCCCGGGGTGAAGGTCACGCCACCGAAGGTCACCGGCACGTTCAGGTCCCCCAGACCGCGCTTCTCGCTCTTGCGCGGGTGCGTCCCCAGCGCCTGCACGCCCAGGGCCGTCTGGCCGATCTCGTCAACATCACGCACGCAGCCGTAGATGATCAGACCGGCCCAGCCGTTGCTCGCGGCCTTTTCCGCCAGCATGTCACCCAGCAGGGCGTGGCGCTTGGACGCGCCACCGTCGACCACCATCACCTTGCCGTTGCCGGGCAGACCCACCTGCTCCTTGACCACGGAGTTGTCCTCAAAGCACTTCACGGTGACGATTTCGCCACCGAACGCCTTGTGGCCACCGTAGTTGTTGAAGCCAGGCTCAACCACTTCCACTTCCGGGAACTCGTCACACAGATCCGGTGTAATGATATCTGCCACGTTTCGCTCTCCTATTCCTTGAATGGGCTCAGTCGATTTTCTCGTCGGCCAGGAAGAACCAGGTATCCAGCACCGAATCCGGGTTCAGGGACACGGTGTCGATGCCCTGATCCATCAGCCACTTGGCCAGGTCCGGATGGTCGGACGGGCCCTGCCCGCAAATGCCGATGTACTTGTCGGCCTTCTTGCAGGCCTGGATCGCGTTCGACAACAGCGCCTTCACAGCCTCGTTCCGCTCATCGAACAGGTGCGCGATGATGCCGGAATCCCGGTCCAGGCCGAGGGTCAGCTGGGTCAGGTCGTTGGAGCCGATGGAGAAGCCGTCGAAGTGCTCGAGGAACTGCTCCGCCAGCAGTGCGTTGGCCGGCAGCTCGCACATCATGATCACGCGCAGGCCATTCTCGCCGCGCTTCAGGCCATTCTCGGCCAGCAGATTCACCACCTGCTCGGCTTCGCCCACGGTCCGCACGAACGGCACCATGACTTCCACGTTGGTCAGGCCCATCTCGTTGCGCACTTTCTTCAGGGCGCGACACTCCAGCTCGAAGCAGTCGCGGAAGGTGTCGGAGATGTAGCGGGAGGCGCCCCGGAAGCCGAGCATCGGGTTCTCTTCGTCCGGCTCGTACAGGGTACCGCCGATCAGGTTGGCGTACTCGTTGGACTTGAAGTCGGACAGGCGCACGATGACCTTCTTGGGGGCGAACGCCGCGGCCAGGGTGGAGATGCCCTCCACCAGCTTGTCGACGTAGAAGTCCACCGGCGAGCTGTAGCCGGAGATGCGCTTCTCCACGGTCTGCTTGATGTCCCGTGGCAGGCCGTCAAAGTTCAGCAGCGCCTTCGGGTGCACACCGATCATGCGGTTGATGATGAATTCCAGACGCGCCAGGCCAACGCCTTCGTTGGGCAGGGACTGGAAGTCAAAGGCGCGGTCCGGGTTACCCACGTTCATCATGATCTTGAACGGAATGTTGGGCATGGAGTCGACGGTGTTCTCGCGCAGCTCGAAGTCCAGCGCGCCCTCGTAGATCATGCCGGTGTCGCCCTCGGCACAAGACACGGTGACTTCCTGGCCGTCTTTCAGCAGCTCGGTGGCGTCACCACAGCCGACCACCGCCGGGATACCCAGCTCGCGGGCAATGATCGCGGCGTGGCAGGTACGGCCGCCACGGTCGGTGACGATGGCCGCGGCCCGCTTCATCACCGGCTCCCAGTCCGGGTCGGTCATGTCGGTGACCAGCACGTCGCCGGCCTGGACCCGATCCATCTCGTTGATGCTGGTGATGATCTTGACCGGACCACTGCCGATCTTGTGGCCGATGCTGCGGCCTTCGACCAGAACCTTGCCGGTCTCTTTCAGCAGGTAGCGCTCCATGACGTTGGCAGCGGCGCGGCTCTTCACGGTTTCCGGACGGGCCTGCACGATGTAGATGCGGCCGTCGTCACCGTCCTTCGCCCATTCGATGTCCATCGGACGCTGGTAGTGCTGCTCGATGATCATGGCCTGCTTGGCCAGCTCTTCCACTTCGGCGTCGGTGATGCAGAAGCGGTTGCGGTCGTCCTGCTCGACCTTCACGGTCTCGACAAACTCACCGGCGTCGGCGTCGGTCTGGTACACCATCTTGATGGCCTTGCTGCCCAGGTTGCGGCGCAGCACCGACGGGCGACCGGCTTCGAGGGTCGGCTTGTGGACGTAGAACTCGTCCGGGTTCACGGCACCCTGCACCACAGTTTCACCCAGGCCGTAGGAGGCGGTGACAAACACCACGTCACGGAAGCCGGACTCGGTGTCCAGGGTAAACATGACGCCGCTGGCCGCGGTCTCACTGCGCACCATCTTCTGGATACCGGCTGACAGGGCCACCAACTTGTGATCGAAACCGTGGTGCACGCGGTAGGAAATGGCGCGGTCGTTGAACAGGGAGGCAAAGACTTCTTTCACCGAGGTGCGAACCTGCTGCAGCCCCACCACGTTCAGGAAGGTTTCCTGCTGACCGGCGAAGGACGCGTCCGGCAGGTCCTCGGCGGTGGCGGAAGAGCGCACGGCCACGGCCATGTTCTCGTTGCCGGCCTGCAGGTTGGCAAAGGCCTCTTTCAGGGCGTTTTCCAGAGACTCCGGAAAATCGGTGTCGATGATCCACTGACGGATCTGGGCGCCCACGCGGGCCAGTTCGTTCACATCGTTAACGTCCAGGGCGTCCAGGGCGTTGTCGATCTTGTCCTTCAGGCCGTCGGTGGCCAGGAATTCACGGTAGGCGTGCGCGGTGGTGGCGAAACCGCCAGGAACGGTAACACCTGCGTTGGCGAGATTACTGATCATTTCACCAAGCGAGGCGTTCTTGCCGCCCACCCGGTCAACGTCGGACATTCCCAGGTGATCAAACCAGATAATGTAATCTTCCAAAGCGTGTCTCCCTTGAGTCTGTAAAGCTTAGAGCAAAACCGGGCCAGCGGTATCTAGCGGCAATAGCGGGCAATATCCACTGCGGAGTCTCGAATTTGGCGTGTATGATACTGTAACCTGCGGCAATTACCTAGGGAACCTCGCAACACGGAGCCGGATAACAGCCCATGAAACGCACCGCTTTCTTTATTTCCGACGGTACCGGCCTGACCGCCGAGGCCCTCGGCCACAGCCTTCTGGCCCAATTCGAGAAGATCGAGTTTGAGCGCGTGACTGTGCCTTACATCGACGACGAGGAAAAGGCCCGGGACATGGTCACCCGCATCAACAAGGCGGCGGAGACCGACGGCGCCCGACCGCTGGTGTTCGACACCATCGTCAACAGCGACATTCGCGACGTCATCGCCACCGCCGAGGGCTTCATGATCGACATCTTCGGCACCTTCCTGAACCCATTGGAGCAGGAGCTGCAGTCCTCGTCTTCCTACACCGTGGGCAAGTCCCACTCGATCAACAACGAGGGCAGCTACGAGCGCCGCATCAACGCGGTGAACTTCGCCCTGGATAACGACGATGGCGCACGTGTGCGCCACTACGACGAGGCCGACCTGATCCTGGTGGGCGCATCGCGCAGCGGCAAGACCCCGACCTGCCTGTACCTGGCCCTGCAGTACGGCATCAAGGCGGCCAACTACCCGATCACCGAAGAGGACCTGTCCGACCAGCAAATGCCGGCGGTACTCAAGCCGCACAAGGAAAAGATCTTTGGCCTGACCATTGAGCCGGAGCGGCTCGCTACCATCCGCAACGAACGCCGGCCCAACTCCCGCTATTCCTCGATCAAGCAGTGCATGCACGAAATCGAGGAAATCGAGCTCATGTACCGGCGCGAGCGCATCCCCTACCTGAACACCACCGCCTACTCGGTGGAGGAAATCTCGACCCGGATCATGGTGACCACCGGGCTGAAACGGAACCGCTGATCGGCGCCAGCGGCGACAGGAAAGCCTTCGCAGCCATAAAAAAAGAGGGCCATCAGGCCCTCTTTTTTCGTGCATCGGCTGCGACAACGCAGGCCGTTTACATCTCCTCGATCTTCAACCCCAGCTCCTCGGCCACGGCCCGGTTGTCCGGGCTGGTGACCACGGCGGTGCTGGCATTCTCCGGCACCAGCCAGGTGGCGGCGACGCGCTTGAGGTCGTCCAGGGTCACCGCCAGCACCCGCTCCCGGAACCGGGCGCGCTGCTCGGGACTGCGACCGAACAGTTTGTTGTGGAAGGCGTGGCGGGCAGCGCCGGCCGGCGACCGGGGCCGGTCCAGCTGGCCGATGACGCCCAGGATAGACTCTTCCAGTTCCTGGTATTCGTGATCGGTTTCCTGCAGCCAGTCCAGGGCCATGTCGAAGTCCTCCAGGGTGTCCGCCAGACGCGGATCCCGGTAGGAGAAGAACCGGAAGGTGCCGTTCACGCTGTCCTGACCGGCGCCGCCCCCGTAAGCACCGCCCTTCTCGCGGATGGCCCGGTGCAGGAAGCCGTTGCGCAGGAAGCCACCCAGTACGGTCAACGCGGCCGCGTCCGGGTGGTCCACCGGCACGGTGCTGTAAGCCTTGGCGCAGAAGTTGACCTGGGTTGAGGTCAACCAGGCTTCGCGGGTGGTGTAGCTCACCGGCTTCATGGTCCAGCTGGAGGTGGCCGTGCCGGCCTCGCCCTGCCAGCAGGATTTCAGGTCGTCCAGCATGGCGCCCAACTGCTCCTGCTCACCAATGACCAGGAATTCCCGGCCCTGGTTGCGGATCTTGTCGTGCAGGGCCGCCAGCTTGTCGCAGAATGCCTGCAGCTCCTTGGGGTCCTTCAGCGCCTGGTCCAGTTCCTTGGTGCCGCGAATACCAGCCAGGCCACCGAGCCGGAACGCCAGCCAGGCGCCCGGGCTCATGCCCTGGGACGCCGCGCCCATGGCCAGGGCGTGACCGCTGCCGGTCACAGCCTGCTCACGGCGGGCGCGGATCTGGGCGATGATTTCCCGAATCCGCTCCTGCTCATCGAACCGGGCATTGGTATAGACATCCCGCAGCAACCGGGTCAGCTCGCCGCGGTTGCGGGCCAGGGCCTTGCCGTTGAACACCAGGTAGCCGGACAGGGCCTGAACGTCGTCAATCCGGCCCTTGGCGCTGAAGCTGGCGCCAATGCCACCGGATTCCGCGGAAATACGGTCCTGCATCTGCAGGTAATCCAGATCGCCACAGCCGACTTCGGAGATCAGCGCGGTGTAATAAGGCACCAGCAGCAGCTCTTCCTCGGTCAGTTCCGGCAGCGGCACCACCACCTGCTCGTACACCAGGCCGTTGGTGCCCCGGGCGAAGACTGTGGCGGCGATGTCGCCGTCGTAGCGGGACTCCGGCTCCGGCATCTGCAGGGGCACATCGGTCAGGTCCACCTTGGGCAGGATGGAGTCGTCGTCCTTGCGCATCTGGCGTTCTTCCAGCGCCTGGGCGCGGTCGACGATCTGCTTGACCTCGGCCTCGGTCAGCTCTTCCTTGCGCTGGGCCAGGGCGTCGCGAATGGCCTGCTGGCGACGGCTTTCCAGCTGCTCGTCCGGGCGCAGGGTCAGGGTGACCCGGTGCGGGTTGTCCAGCAGCTTGCGACGAATCAGGTTCGGCACGTACTGCGGGTCGCGGATCTTCTCGCGCAGGGTGGCCAGCACCGGCTCCAGGTCCAGCAGTTCGACCGGGTCGCCGCCGTGCACCATCGGGGCGATGGCGCTCATGATCAGTTGCAGGCCGTACGGGAACTGGTCCCCGGCAATCTCGCGCTGGTGCAGTTCAAGCTGGTGCAGAATCGCCTCCAGGCGCTCTTCGCTCACGCCTTCGTCCGCGACCTTCTGCAGGGTGCTCTCAATCAGCGCCTCCAGGTCTTTCTGGCGCTCGGGCTCGCTGCCCTCAATGCCACAGACAAAGGTCATCTCGCGGTTGGAATCCTCCAGCCCGCACATGGGCGACGGCGCGTGGCCCAGCTCGGTGGTTTCCAGCGCGCGCATCAGCGGCGAGGCGCTGTTCTCCAGCAGCACCGCCGACAGCAGCTGGCCTTCCAGGTTCTCCTGCAGGTCGAAGCTGTGGCCCAGCAGCCAGCCCATCACGATGTGGGTCTTGTGGTCGGTGCCCTCGCCTTCGTTGACGGCATAGCCCTGCTCCACCCGTACCGGGGCGAACATGCGCTTCTCGTCCCGCACCGGCAGCTCAATGTCCAGACGGTCGAAGCGCTTGAGCGCCAGTTCCTCGAAACGCTCGTGGTGCTCGTGGGCCGGAATGTTGCCGTAGGTGGCAAAGATGGCGTTGCTCGGGTGGTAATGGTGGCGGTAGAACTTCACCAGCTCGTCGTAGCTCAGATCGACAATGTGATCGGGCTCACCGCCACTGTTGTAGTGGTAGGTGGTGGTCTGGAACAGGTGGCTGCTCAGGTTCTGCCAGAGCTGGGAGGTGGGCGAGCTCATGGCGCCCTTCATCTCGTTGTAGACCACACCGCGGTAGACCAGATCGGTCTTCGGGTCGTTCGGGGTGTCGAACTCCAGGCGGTGGCCTTCCTGGGCGAAATCCAGCGGGTCCAGCTTGGAGAAAAACACCGAGTCCAGGTACACCGACAGCAGGTTGTCGAAGTCCTTGCGGTTCATGCTGGCAAACGGGTACGCCGTCCAGTCGCTGCTGGTGAACGCGTTCATGAAGGTATTCAGGGAACGGCGGATCATCATGAAGAACGGGTCGCGCACCGGATAGCGTTCGCTGCCGCAGAGTGCGGTGTGCTCCAGGATGTGCGCCACGCCGGTGGAATCCATCGGGAAGGTGCGCAGCGCGACGAAGAAAACGTTCTCGTCGTTGTCGGCCGCCAGATGCAGGTGGCGGGCGCCTGTTTTCTTGTGACGATATTCCTCAACGTCTAGATTGAGGGTACCAATCCGGTGACTGCGAAGTTTTTCAAAAGCCGGATGGGTTGCGTTCTCGATCACTGCAGCCATTCAAACTATCCTGTCTTTAACAAATAGAGACTTGTAGGGTAACACGTAGTATCGATTATCATGCACAGTCCAGAAGCGATAGGGTAGCCCCGCAGTAAATGACGACTTACACCCCTCACAGCAAGGCCGTGGACGCGCCTGAAGTTGCCGCTTACTGGGCGGAGCGCCGCCGGTACCTGGAGCGAATCCGCAAGGTGCCGGAAATACGACAGAAGTTCTGGCGCGAAGTTGCCATCTACCTGCTGCGCCGTCTGCTCTGGTCGTTTGGCTTCTTTCCCATCTTCATCGCCTTCTGGATTCCGTTCGTGCTGGCCAGCTTCAACCCGGTGGTCATGGCCACCGATCTGGTGCCGCTGCTCCAGGACTTCATCAGCGCCAATCCGGAGGTCCAGGCCACCAAGATCAGCACCCTGGCCATTGCCTGGGGCTCCATCGGCTTCATCTTCCTGGTGTTCGATTTTGTCCTGACCCCGTTCCGCTCCCCGTACGAATACGAAGCCGATGTGTACATGCGGTCGTGGGAGCAACTCAACCATGATCAGCTTCCGGACAAAGTGTGATTTGTCCTGCATTCTCAGTAACTCCAGTCACTTTCTGTTACATAAGCCGGACCTCACTGGTTAAGATGAATCGGTAATCCGACATTCGGGAATGCAGGTTCAAGAGGTCCGATCATGGTCGATTTCAGACCACTTCTGTTCGTTAACGCACTGGCATTGATGCTCCTGGTAACCGCCGGCTTCGCCTCCGTGCGCGAGGACATGGCCATCGCCGCCACCGAGCCCAACATCGAACCCACCGTCGCGGCCGTGACCCAGGAAAGCCGGCCCAGGCAGACCCAGACCAAAGCCGCCCCAAAACCCGAACCACAGCCGACCACCACCGCCGAACCGTCAAGCAAGCCAGCTCCAGCTCTGGCCCAGGTCGACACCTTTACCGTGCTGCCCATGCCGGACAACACCACCCAGCTGGCGATGGCCGAGCCGGCCGGCGCCCTGACCAAGACCAGCCTGGTGGACACCGTGCCCCGGTTCGAGCCGGCGCCAGTGGAACCGAAACCCACCACCGGCACCCTGGTGCTGCGCTCCAACGTGATTGGCGATCAGGTCACCATCAATGGCCAGGGCTACGGCGCCACCCGCCTGGACCTGGAACTGGCGCCTGGTGACTACAGGGTGGTGATCAGCAAACCCGGATACAAGGCCTGGAGCCAGACCGTGGCCCTGGAAGCCGGCAGCGACCTGACCCTGGTGGGCGAACTGGAAGCACTTACCACCGTGAACTACCGTGACGGCACCTGGGTTGGTGGCGTGAAAACCGGCGACGGCACCTATGAGGACGCGAACGGCCTGCGCTACGAGGGCCACTTTGTGAATGGCCGGTTCGATGGCAAGGGCACCGCCTGGTACCCGGACGGCAGCCGCTACGAGGGCGAGTGGGCCCAGGGCGAGAAAGCCGGCGAAGGCACCTGGCGCAGCGCCGACGGTGCCCGCTACACCGGCGAGTTCCAAGCCAACCAGTTCAACGGCAAGGGCACCCTGACCATGGCCAACGGCGACATCCTGACCGGCTACTGGAAAGACGGCCACCTGAATGGCCACGGCTCCCTGACCACCGCCGACGGCATGCTCTACGTCGGCGCCTTCCGCGACAATGACTTCCACGGCCGCGGCTCTCTCACCTACCCGGACGGCCGACACTACGAGGGCGAATTCTCCAAGGGCGCCTTCCACGGCAGCGGCGCCGAGGTGTTCGCCGACGGCAAGAAATACGAAGGCCAGTACATCGAAGGCAAGTTTCACGGCAAGGGCCTGCTGCTGAACCCGAACGGCAGCTCCATCGAAGCCACGTTCCGGCACGGCGAGCCCTATGGCCAGGTGCGCCTGACAACCGCGGCCGGCGAGATATTCACCGCCCGCACAACCGAACCCGGCGTCTGTTATCGGGACAAGAGCTACCGGGCCACGCAGTGCCCGACACTGGACGGCTGGTGACCCGCCGCCGCCCGATAACACACGCGTTTGCAGTAACCGATTGAGGTAGTGACATGGCGATCAAGAACGCTCTG
This sequence comes from Marinobacter qingdaonensis, assembly GCF_034555935.1. NCBI lineage: Bacteria > Pseudomonadati > Pseudomonadota > Gammaproteobacteria > Pseudomonadales > Marinobacteraceae > Marinobacter > Marinobacter qingdaonensis. The sequence continues at coordinate 2,150,368 of NZ_JAYDCJ010000003.1, read as the reverse complement.
CTGGTGGACGACTCGAAAGTTGCCCGGTTTGCCCTGAGCAAGCTGCTGGAGAGTCGCGACATGGAAGTCAACATGGCAGGCTCGGCGGAGGAAGCGCTGGATTTCCTCAACAACGACGGTCGCCCGGACGTGATCTTCATGGACCACCTGATGCCCGGCATGAACGGCGTCGAGGCCACCAAGGCGATCAAGGGCAACCCGGACACCGCTGCCATCCCGATCATCATGTGCACCTCGAAAAAATCCTCCTCCTTCATGGACGAGGCCAGGAACTTTGGCGTTTACAACATCCTGACCAAACCACCCCACACCGAGGGCCTGTCCCTGGTGCTGGACCAGCTGGACCGGGACGTGACCGAAGGCACCCTGCCCGAGCCACCCCAGTTTGATGCCCTCGATGCCCTCGCCGACGAAGACGACGACCTGGTCAACCTCCCCGGCGACGCCTCGGTGGAGCTGTCCCTGAAAACCGACGAGGGCGCCAGCGGCCTGGCCACTGGCGGCTCGCACGCGGTGCCGCTGACCAGCGAGCTGATTGAACAGATTGCCCGCTCGGCGGTGAAAACCCACATCAACAACCGCCTGCACGAGCTGCTCAGTTCCCTGTTCGACGAGCAGTTTGACCACTTGAAACGGGCCCTGGACGAGTCCCGCAACAAGCAGGAAGCGGTGATTGAAGAGCGCCTGGGCGGCCTGACCAAGCTGGTGGACGAGCGCACCAAACATCTGCGGGACGAGGTGGCCGCGGAAGTGAACCTGAACCTGGGCCGGGAACTGGCGGAACTGAAGAAGGAACTGAAGCGCAACTCCGGTTTTACCGCCGACCACATGGCCGAACTGAAAGACCACATCACCAGCGTGCAGACCATCGACACCGAGTTCTGGCAGACCCTGCAATCGGAGGCGATCCAGCAGGCCCACGAGATTTCCCGGGAAACCGCGGAAGACATCGCCCAGCGCACCATCGACCTGTTCGTGGCCCAGCAGCGCTCGGCCTCCTCCCGGGTCTACACCATTGGCCTGGCGGCCAGCCTGGGCATCTTCAGCGTCGGGATTGCCTGGCTGTCGGGCCTGTTCGGCTGAGCCGTCGCTGCACCCGCAGCCAATCCTCCGGGGTGTCGACGTCGTCGTGCACCCCGGGAATCTCCACCCGGGTCGCCCGCACGCTGGCCAGCAGCTGCCCTGCCCCGCGATCCCCCTGCAGTTCCATGACCTCGGGCCACAGCCATCGGGGCAGGTACGCCGGCACGCCCGGTCGCCCACCGTAGTCTGCCGCCAGCGGCTGATTGGGCACAAAGCGGGCAGCTTCGCCGAAAGCCCGGAGTGCGTCTTCGTCCAGCAGTGGCTGATCCGCCACCAGCACAAACGCGCCCTTGGCCTTGGGCCCCAGGCCCGCCAGACCGGCCGCCAGCGTTGCCGACAGCCCCAGGTGCCAGTCCGGCACCCGCTGCCAGCGGGACGGCTGACGCCGGGTACGGAAGCGAATCAATGGATACCAGGCGCCGCACAGCACCCGGACATCGTCACTGAGCAACTGGCCAAAGCCGATGGCCCGGTCCAGCAGGATCCGGTCCGCACCGGCCATCGGCAACAGGGCCTTGGGCCGGCCCAGGCGGGACGACGCCCCGGCCGCCAGTATCAGTGCTGGAAAGTGCTGATCGTTTGAGGTGGGAATGAAGTCCAGAATAAGCGTCTCGACAGCAAAGGTGAATCAAGCCTGGCGCATCGCCAGACTGCCGATTTCACTGATTTTTGCTAGAATTCCGCCATCAATCAACCATACCCGCCCGGACTTTTAATGAATCACCTGTTTGTGGACAACCTGACCGTCATCGATTTTGCGTACCTCGACCCGGCCCGCGGCCTGGTGGGCGAGAGCTGGATTGCGGACGTGGTGCTCGGCGGCGAACTCGACGACCAGGGCATGGTGTTCGATTTCAGCAACGTCAAACGCACCATCAAGCGGGTCATCGACGAGCGGGTCGACCACCGGCTGGTGATCCCCCGCGGCTACGACGGCCTGTCCTGGGACGAAGAGCAGCCGGACACCTTCCGCTGGGCCCTGCGGGATGGCAGCGAAATCATCCACCGTTCGCCGGACGAAGCCGTGGTCTGGCTGTCCTCGGAGCGGGTGGTGCCCTCCGCCGTGGCCGCCCTGCTCGAGCGCGAACTGCAGGCGGTCCTGCCGGCGAACGTGACCTCGGTGCAGATCCACCTGCGTGAGGACGTGATCGAAGGCGCTTACTACCACTATGTACACGGCCTGAAGAAACACCTGGGCAACTGCCAGCGCATCGCCCACGGCCATCGTTCGCCGATCCGCATCGATCGCAACGGCCACCGGGATTACGACCTGGAGCGCCACTGGGCCAAACTCTGGCGGGATATCTACGTGGGTTCGGAGGAAGACGTGGTGCGCCGACACGTGGGCGAGGATGGCGTGCGCTACGTGACCTTCGAGTACGAGGCCAACCAGGGCGAGTTTGCCCTGACCCTGCCGGAGGAGCGGGTGTACATGCTGGACACCGACACCACGGTGGAGCTGATTGCCGCCCACATCGCCGACAAGCTGAAAGTGCAGTTCCCCACCGACACGCTGCGGGTGAAAGCCTACGAGGGCGTGGGCAAAGGCGCCATCGCCGAACGCTAGGCGTGACCGGCCCCGGCCACCCGGGGCCGCTGATGCCCTGGCCGGCACTTTTCTGCAGACACAAAAAAACCGCCCGAAGGCGGTTTTTTTGATGGCTTTCCGGTGGACTAAACCGTCAAGCCGTATTGGCGTCCCCTAGGGGGTTCGAACCCCTGTTGCCGCCGTGAAAGGGCGGAGTCCTAGGCCACTAGACGAAGGGGACTAGAAATTGGTGGAGCCAGGCGGGATCGAACCGCCGACCTCAACACTGCCAGTGTTGCGCTCTCCCAGCTGAGCTATGGCCCCTCAACGGATGCGTATATTAAGGATCCGCCCTGGGGCCGTCAACCGCAAAAAACCACTTTTTTTCAATTTTTTGAACATCCCTGTTCACGCCGTTTATTTCTTCACCAAAGCGGTTATTCCGCAACCAGAGCGGCGTACTCTTTCTCCACTTTCTTGGTTTCTTTCTTGGAGAAGCCACCCATCACCTGCAGCGCATGGCGCAAACGCGACCGGGTCATGTCCGGTCCGAGCAGCGCCATGGAGTCCATCACCGACCAGGAATTGGGAGTACCGGCGATGGCCACGAAGATGGAGAACATGAAATCGCCCATCTTCAGCTCCATGGCTTTGGCCAGGGTCTTGATGTCGGCAAAGATGTTTTCCTTGCTCCAGTGCCGCTGGGCCTCCAGACGCCACAGGGTGAACTGCAGCACCCGCTTGATCTGGCCCTCGTCCAACTTGTTGTGGGCGAAGTCCTCGGGGCTCAGGTTGAGCAGGCCGGAGAACATGAACTGGGCCATCGGTGCGACGTCGGAGAACACCTCGGCGCGGCCCTTGATGTGCGGCACCAGTTGGGTCAGGTCGTCCTTGTTGAACCACCACTGGTGCATCCGCTCCATGAACTGCTCGTCGGTCAGCTCCTCACGCAGCCACTGGCCGTTGAGCCAGCGCAGCTTCTCGACGTCGAACACCGGGCCACCGAGGGACACCCGCTGGATGTCGAAGTTCTCGATCATCTCGTCGATGGTGAACTTCTCACGCTCATCGGGCATGGACCAGCCCATGCGGCCCAGGTAGTTGGTCACCGCTTCCGGCAGGAACCCCATACGCTCATAGAAGTTGATGCTGGTGGGGTTTTTGCGCTTGGACAGCTTGCTCTTGTCCGGGTTGCGCAGCAGCGGCAGGTGGCACAGCTCGGGCATGTCCCAACCGAAGTACTGGTACAGCAACTTGTGCTTGGGCGCCGAGTTGATCCACTCCTCACCCCGCAGTACGTGGGTGATGGCCATGTTGTGGTCGTCCACCACATTGGCCAGGTGGTAGGTCGGCATGCCATCGGATTTCAGCAGGATCTGGCAGTCCACCTGGGCCCAGTCGATTTCAATGGTGCCACGCAGCATGTCCTGGATCTCGCACACGCCCTCGTCCGGCACCTTCATCCGGATCACGTAGGGCTCGCCCGCTTCCAGCCGGCGCTTCACTTCGTCCTCCGGCAGCTCCAGGTTGCCCTTGATTCCCGGGTTCATGCCCTTGGCCTTGCGCTCCTCACGAATCGCCTCCAGCTCTTCCGGCGTGCGGAAGCAGTAGAAGGCGTGGCCGGCGGTGACCAGGTCCTCGGCGTACTGGCGGTAGGAGTCCTTGCGCTCGGACTGACGGTACGGGCCGTGCGGGCCACCCACGTCGGGGCCCTCGTCCCAGTTCAGCCCCAGCCAGCGCAGGGCGCCCAGGATGTCCTGCTCGGACTCCGCGGTGCTGCGGGCCTGGTCGGTGTCTTCAATGCGCAGGATGAACTGGCCGCCGTGTTGGCGGGCAAAACACAGATTGAACAGGGCCACGTAGGCGGTACCAACGTGAGGGTCTCCGGTTGGGGAGGGAGCAATTCGGGTACGTACAGTCATGAAACCTTCCTAAAAATCGGTGGCCGTTTGAGAAACCCGGCATTATACCGGCCTGCCGGGGATTTCGCATGGGCACCCGGGGCTGATTCAGGTTTTGCCCCGTCGCCGCACTTTGTTATATTATAACGTTTCAATCGAATCACTCAGGAACCCACCTCCATGCCTATGCCCAAACCGGCACTCGCCCTGGCCGCCGCCGTCAGCCTGGGCGCCAGCCCTGCCCTGGCGGACACCCGCATCGTCACCACGCTCAAGCCGCTGACGTTGATCGCCCAGGGCATCGCCACCCCGGACATGACCGTCTCCACCCTGGTGCCGCCGGGCTCAAGCCCCCACAACTACTCCATGAAACCGTCCCAGCGCCGCGCCCTGCACGACGCCGATGTAATTTTCTGGGTCGGCCCGGACATGGAAACCTTCCTGGCCCGCCTGCTGGCCAGCGGCGAGTTCCGCGACCGCACCGTGGCGCTGCTGCCCGGCGACGGCACCGAGGCCCAAGACGCCCACGATGACCACGGCGAAGACCATGACGATCACGGCGGCCATGACGACCACGATGATCATGGCGAGCACCATGAGGACCACGGCGAGCACGGCAACGACAACCACGCCGGGCACCACGAGCACCACCACGACCATGGCGGCGACGACCCGCACATCTGGCTGGACCCGGCCCTGGCCGGCGAGATCGCCGAGACCATGGAGCACGCCCTGGCCGAACAGGACGGCGTCGACCGCGAAGCCCTGACCCGCAACCTGGCGCAATTCAAAACCGCCTTGAAGCAAACCGAGGCCGAGATTCAGGCCAAACTGGCGCCGGTGAAGGACATCAGCCTGTACTCCTACCACAACGCCTTTGTCCGGTTTGCCGAGCACTACGGCCTGAACCTGGAAGGCACCCTGACCCTGAACCCGGAACTGAGCCCAGGCGCGCGGCACATCGCCCAGATTCAGGAACGGCTGGGTAAGGCCCACCACCCCTGCCTGCTGACCGAGCCGCAGTTCAATCCGGGCGCCTGGGAAGTGATTACCGAAGCGCTGGACGTGAGATTCAGTACCTGGGACCCACTGGCCACCGAGGTTGCGGAAGGCCCGGACGGCTATCTGGCGTTCCAGCACCAGATCGCCGACGCGGTGCTCAAGTGCCTACCAGAGGATGCTGAGCATTAACGGAATGGAGGCAATGGCCAGCAGGGTCTGGCCACTGATGATGCCCGCCATCAAAGGCGCGTCGCCGCCGAGCTGACGCGCCAGGATGTAGGCGGAGGTGGCGGTGGGCAGCGCCGCCAGCAACACCACCACTTGCACCAGCACGCCCTCCACCCCAAACAGCAAGGCCAGCCCCGCGGTCATCACCGGGAACGCCAGCAGCTTGAGCACGGTGGACACCAGGAACGGCATGGAGGCGCCACGCAGCGCCTTCAGCTGCAGCCCCGCCCCCACGCACATCAGGCCCATGGGCAACGCCAGCTCGCTCAATGGCTGCAGAATGGCGGCAAACAGCGGGTGGAAGCCAATCTCGAAGAAACTCCAGATCACGCCGATCACCGAGCCGACAATCAGCGGGTTGGTGGCAATGGCCTTCAGCACCGGTTTGAGTTGCACCGGCCCCTGGGTGGCAACCAGGGAGAACATCACGATGCACAGCAGGTTCAGCAGCGGCACCATGATCGCCACGGCGATGGCGGTCAGGGACAGGCCCTCGTCGCCCAGCAGCATGCCGCCGGCCGCCAGGCCCACATAGGAGTTGAATCGGATGGCGCCCTGGAACACCGAGGAGAACACCGGCCCGGACCAGCGCCAGATCCGCTGCGCCACGACCAGCACCAGGGTCATGGCCGCGATCATGGCGACAATCAGCAGCGCAATGTCGCCGTAGGCGGACGCCGGCAGGCGGGCCTGCCCGAGCTTGAACACCAGCATGGCCGGGAACAGCACGTAGTAGGTGAAGCGCTCGGCCTGGGGCCAGAAGTCACCGCCGGGAAAGTTCCAGCGCCGGAACACGTGCCCGAGCAGGATCAACACAAACACCGGAACCAGCGCCTGAACCATCACCGGCATAACCACACACTCCCGTCGCCACCGAAAAAGCCCGGCCAGGCCGGGCTTGATTGAATAGGAAGCTAGTGAGGATAGCAGACCCGGCCAGCGCCGTCGCTGCCCGGCGCTTACACCAAAGTCGCGTCAGGTTACTCGCCCTGGGACTGCTCGTATTCCCGTTCGTACTCCCGGTACTCGCGCTCGTACTGCTCGATGCTGGTGGCATCCTGGCAGTGGTCGATACCCTGGGTGCTGCGCCGGCTGTCGGCGGTGCAGCGGTTTTCGATGTAGCTCTCCCGGGTGGTCATCTCCCGCGTCAGCGGGTCGTTATCGAAGGTCACACGGGGCGACGAACAGGCCGCCAGCAACATCACGGTGGCCACGGACAGCACTCTCAATGGCAACGGATAGCGCATAGATTCAGTCCTCAGGTACAGAATTGCTCAAACGGATTCTGGCCGCCCATCTTACGGGGGTTGCTCCGGTTTTTGCCACCTCGGGCACCCCGGCAGGTTCGAGCAACGATTGAGAGGAAGAGGCGCAGCGAGGGTCGCTCACTCCACCGAAGGCAGGTTGCCACCCAGCATGTTCTCCACCACGGCGGCGTTGTAGAAGGTTTCCACTTTCTGGATCTTGTCGTCCTTGACCAAGAACCACACCGCCAGGCGGACATCACCGATGGGCTCGAAGTAGGTCTTGAAATCCAGGATCGCGAAGGCATGCTCGCCCTCGGCGCTGAGATGGCGCAGCACCAGGTCTTTCTGGATGGCAGCCATGCCAAACTGGTAGGAGAGCATGTCGTCCGGGTCCAGAAACCGCATGTTCGGCCCCACGTACTCGAACCCCTCGTCCACCAGCAAGGCCTTGGCCTCGTCAAACCGCTGGGCACGGGTGTGCTCGATGAATTGGGCCACGATGTCCTTCGTCTGCATTCACTGACTCCATTGGTAAAAGCACAAGGAACGCGCGGCGGCGCCGGAGACCGGCGCACACGAAATACTCGCGCTCCCACTACACCTGTATACCAAAAAACGGGCGCTGACAAATGCGCCCTGGCGCAGGTTTTACCCAATTCTCAGCCAATTACAGAAACTTAGGGCTTCCGGGCCGCCTTCACCGGCCACCCCGCCCTACTCCGCCGGCACCACCAGCTGGAAGTAGGCGGTTTTCGGGGTCACCCCGGGCTCCAGGGCCGCGGGGGCCTCGGTACCGGCCACCGGCAGCGAGCGGATGTAGGCGTAAATGGCGCGCACATCCTGCTCGTCCATCTCATGCAACACCCACCAGGGCATGGGCGGCCGGGCCCGGGCGGTGGTCACCGTGGACACCCACTCATCCTCGCTCATCTGGCTGGCGAACAGCCGCAGATTGATGGCGTAGGTGGTGCCCCAGGGGCCCTGCCAACCGAGGGTATCGCCCATCAGCCACTCGCTTTCGGGCAAGGTGCCCTCGCTGGGCATGTAGCCGGCCGAGTGGCAATCGTTGCAACCGGAGGTCATGACGAGGTAGCGGCCACGGTCAACGGGAGTCTGGTCGGTGCCGGCACGCTCGGCCAGCGCGGACGGGGAAAGCGTCGCGGACAAGAACAACGTCGCCGCCAATAACAGAGAACCTTTCACAGGAACCTCCACTATCAGAACGGAACATCGTTAACGGACAACGGGCATCACGGCGAGAGGTGCGCGTCGGCACGCCTTCAAGTGTGGGTGAGCAGGTCACAGCGCCTGGGTCGCCCCTTTAGAGGCAACGCCCACGCAGATTCGAGCCTTTCTGTCCCTGGCTGGAAGGTAATGATCAAATTATCACCAAGTCAGATTAGAGACAACAGGTTGCACGAGCACCGCCCCTTCAGCATTCGGTGATGCTCACCGCCAGCCCGCCCAGGGAGGTTTCCTTGAATTTGTGGGACATCTCCTGCCCGGTCTGGCGCATGGCCTCAATGCAGTTATCCAGCGGCATGAAGTGCTGGCCGTCGCCCCGTTGGGCCAGTGAGGCGGCGGAGTAGGCCTTGATGGCGCCAAAGCCGTTGCGTTCGATGCAGGGCACCTGCACCAGGCCCTTGACCGGATCGCAGGTCATGCCCAGGTGATGCTCCAGGGCGATCTCGGCAGCGTTCTCCACCTGCCGGGCGGTGCCACCCCGCACTTCGCACAGACCGGCGGCGGCCATGGCCGCGGCGGAGCCGACTTCGCCCTGGCAGCCCACCTCGGCCCCGGAGATGGAACTGCGCATCTTGATCAGGCCGCCGATGGCACTGGCGGTGAGCAGGAAATCCCGCACCTGGTCCTGGGTGCCATCCTCGTGGGTGACAAAGTAATACAGCACCGCCGGGATCACCCCGGCCGCGCCGTTGGTGGGTGCGGTCACCACCATATGGCCGGCGGCGTTTTCCTCGTTGACCGCCATGGCGTAGGCGCACAGCCAGTCGTTGATGGTGGCGGTTTCCGGCTTGTGGCGAATGCCGTCATACAGCCCTTTGGCCCGCCGATGAATCTCCAGGCCGCCCGGCAAGGTGCCCTCGGCCGCCAGCCCGCGTTCGATGCAGGTTTTCATCGCCAGCCAGATGCGGTCTAGCCCCTCGATCAGCGCGGGCTCGTCCAGATGCTCAAGCTCGTTGACCCACTTCATGCGCGCGATCGACAGCCCATGGGTGTCCGCCAATTGCAGCAGGGCGCTGGCCGAATCGAAGGGGTAGGTGGAGGCATCCGTCGGCGCGAACTTCAGCGGGGCCTGCAGCTGATCAATCTCCGCCAGGGTGTTGATGAAGCCGCCGCCGATGGAGAAATAGGTTTCCGAGAACAGGCACTCGCCCTCCGGGCCCAGCAGCTCGAACACCATGCCGTTGGGGTGCTCCGGCAGGGGCGCGCCGGTATCAAACACAATGTCTTCGGCGGGACGGAACTGCACGAATTGATCGCGGCCCAGTTCGACACGGTCGCTGCGCCACAGCCGGGCCACCAGCTCCGAGACATCGGTATCGACCAGGCTGGCCGGCAGATGGCCGTGCAGGCCAAGGGCCACGGCCCGGTCGGTGGCGTGGCCCTTGCCGGTGAACGATAGCGAGCCTTTCAGGGTGCAGCGGATGCTTGCGCCGGCCAGCGCCGGGCCCTCGAACGCCTGCGCTTTCAGCCGTTCGACAAAGTCATGGGCCGCGACCATGGGCCCGGTGGTGTGGGAGCTCGACGGCCCGATGCCTATTTTGAACAGATCCAACACACTGATGAACATGGCAGCCTTGCGGTTGCGGGGTGTAAGAAAAGTCTAGCATGGGCGCGAGCGCCGGAACCCTTCCCTACCCCTGCGCCAGGGCGTAATCGATGGCCGCGCACACCGCCGCCACCTGGGCGGCGTTGCACTGCTCGGGGGTCACCTCGGGGCTGTCCGGATAGACCTCGGTGGTGGTCTTGAAGGGGGCGTTGGTGACACTGGCGCACAGGCCCCACTGGGTGAGCGGGTACTGGATCACGCCGCGGGCAACCACCGGCGAGCCGAAGATCTCACCCTTCTCGTCCGCCGGCGCGATGTGGGTAACCGGCTCCACGGCCTCGATGATGGCCTGCTGAAAGCCCGGTTGCGGGTTCTCGGTGTCCGCCACCACGTAGAAGCCATCGGGAATGTAACCGGGTTCAAACGACTTGCCGTCCCGGGCCGCCAGCGCCGGGCGGAACTCGGACTCGTCGGTGTCGGTGGTTTCGTGCAGGTCGATGTGCAGCAGGGCGCGATCACGGATCGGCGCCACCAGGCGCATCAACGCCGACGACTCCTCGGCCTGGCCGTCCGCCCGGAACGAGCGGTTCGGGTCCACCGCGTCCGCGTTCCAGCGGTGGATGCGCTCGTAGGCCCAGGGGCTGACGCAAGGTGCGACCAGCAGATTCACCCGGCCGGCGTACTCCGCCGCCCGCCCATCCAGGAACTGCAGCGCACCGTGCACACCGCTGGTCTCATAACCGTGCACGCCGCCGGTGATCAACACCACCGGCAGATCCTCGCGCCAGTCCCGGCTGCGCAGCGCCATCAGCGGATAGTGATCGGCGCCGTAGGTCAGCTGACCATACTCCTCCACATCGAAGCGCGCGCTCAGGCGCTCGACCACAGTCAACACCTCGGCCTCGTAGCTGCGCTGGCGAGCCTGTCGTGACAGCCACTCGACGCGCTCCGCGTCGCCCCAGGGGGTGCCGGGCGTGCCGATAGGATAAGGTGTTGGTGCCGTGGTCATAGTGCGGGTCTCTCGTTATAGCTAGTGTTTCAGGGCATTCTAGCAGCCCTGCCCGCCGCAACCGAGGCGGACACGAACTGAGGCGGAATCAGGCCGCCGCCACCACCGAGATTTCCACCTTCAGCTCCGGCGACGCCATCTGCGCCTGCACACAGGCCCGCGCCGGTGCTTCGCCTTCCGGAATCCAGTTGTCCCACACCTCGTTCATCTCCTTGAAGTCGGCCATATCCGCCAGGTAGATGGTGGCCGACAGGATCTTGTCGCGGCCAGAGCCGATGCTTTCCAGCAGCTCCTCCACCTTCTCCAGCATGCCGATGGTCTGGGTGCGAATGTCGCCGTTGCGGTCCTTGGCCACCTGGCCGCACAGGTAGGCAGTGCCATTGTGCTTCACGATCTTGCTCATGCGGGCATTGGTGGTAATACGCTCGATAGTCATTGCTCGTACCTCATTGGGGATTGGTTGGAATGGCCCAGGTTGCAAACATCCCAAAGGCCATCACCTACACTTGCATTCAGGCAATTAGAACTCAGATGTGGTCGGCAACGAAAGGCCGACCAAAGACCAACAGCATCGACGAGGTGTACCTGCCCGTGCCCACCGCCCTGCGCAACGACTGGATCAAGAAAGCCGCCCGCGCTGGCAAGCACGTATACGCCGAGAAACCCCTGGCCGACGGCGTCGAAGAGGCCATCGAGGTGTGCCAGGAAAACGGCGTGCAGTTCATGGACGGCACCATGTGGCTGCACAGCAACCGCACCAAAGAAATCGAGGAGCGCATTGCCAACGGCGACATTGGCGAAGTGTGCCGCGTCACCAGCGCCTTCACCTTCAAGGCACCGGATAAAGAATGGTACGAAGGCGGCAACGGCCGCACCGACAAAACTCGCGAACCCATGGGCTGCTTCGGCGATCAGGGCTGGTACCCCATCAGCGCCACTATGTGGAGCTTCAACTACGAGCTGCCCGAAAAAGTGCAGATGACCCACGTCTCCAAGAACTCCGTGGACACCATCGTCGCCTGTGGCGGCACCATCTGGTTCTCCGGCGGCCGCATGGCCACCTTTGATGCAGGCTGTGAGCTGGCCCACCGCTCACAGGTGGAAACGGTTGGCGACGCTGGCCTAATCAAGATCGACGACCTGGTCGGCGGCCAGGGTCGGACTGGGTACTTTGCTGCTTATGGCGAGCGGTTTACCGGAAGCTCCCGTTACACCTTCGGGGATGCTGAAGGTAAGGACACGGTGCAAGAGGTGGAGCCCTGTGACCATGTGGTGAAGCTGGTGGAGACCTTCTCGGACATTGTGCTCAGTGGAGATCTCGATTCTCAGTGGCCGGAGCGGAGTTTGGCTTGCCACAAGGTGATGTCGGCGTTGTTTGAGTCGGCGGAGTCTGGTGGAGTGGTTGTCACGCTCTAGAGTCTAGAGAGGACACGAAAACCTTCACGCTGAACAAATGGGCCCAGATCAGCACTGATTGACGGCTGGGCCCGGAATGGTGAAAGCCTTTCTATTTAGAGATTAACACCAGTCTCACGCGACGATTCCGAGTTGCGGAGCAGCAGATGACGGTAGCAGTGCAGCCGTTTTTTTACACATTCACGCGGCACTCAACTTGAGCTCATCGAATATTTTTCTTGGATCATCTGGCTGGAGTGCCCACCTGTATGCAGGATGAACCTCCCAGTCATAGCCAAATTCAGCAAATTTATTCGAAAGGTACCTATTTTCTTCAAAGTATTTTCTGTCAATTCCTCTATCCGTTTCCTTTCTGGCTGTTAGAAAATTAATTTTATAAAGGAATGCGGCAAGCTCTTTAGTTGTGGCTATGGAACCTTTTGCCCATTTAAAGCTTCCTTGCTCCTCAATAGCGCTGATCTTCTTAAGGAGTTTGTCAGTCGAATAGACATACCCCTCTGCCGCTCTCCTCTCAACTTTCGTCGGCTTCATGCCGAGAACTAACCGCTCAATGTCTGGAAGCTCCGACCTGTACTCATTGAAGGTATCTTGGAGTCGCCCTTGAGAGTAGCTTTCAAATATGCTTTCAAGATGAGCCGTCCGTATGATGTCATCTTCGGAATTATTTGCTTCACGGCCAGCCAGGGTTAAGAGCTTTACAAGGTCACGCGGACGTTTTCTAATCAGAGACATCAGCACCCGATACATGGGTGCATTGTTCCAATGCCCCTTCCCTAAAAATCGTTCTTCTATCACAGGAGATAGGTACTTCATCAGCTCCCATTGATCCTTTTTTAACAACTCCTTCTCATCGACGTCTCGACCAAAGAAGCTTTCGATGCGCTTAACCAAAAGCGCTAAAATCTCGTGATTAGTCCAATGATACCAAATCACTGAGCTTTCTGTTTTATCCGTTGACTCATCAGATGTCCTGGAGAGAAAGTAAACATCAGATCGCAAGCTTATTCTGAAATAAACCCCACGATTCTCAGTCGATATATCCCTGACGGCATTCAAGAGTGCGGAAATGCGTTTTATATCCCACTCCTTTCCTTCCCAACCCCTGTCAAGGTCATCAATATAAACGTATATCTTGTTGCTTTTCAGAAAGTTCTCAATAATTGCTTTCTTAGAGTCATTCAAGTCAACCTTTTCACTTATTTTTAATGTTGACTCCAAATAATTTAAAGCGGCACCTCCAAATTGATTTAGTTTCTGCCTCCACCCATCATGAAGAAGGCCAAATGACTCCAATGTTTTCTTTGCAATTATTTCATTTATGCCGGCTTTCCACTCACTAATAAGACCAAGAAAATTCGATGTATCTTTTCCAATACCCTGAACATCATTGGGTTTAATCAATAGGGTGAGCTTGTTCGATCTCGCTTCTTCATCAATGGCAACTTGAAAAAGTGCCGATTTCCCAATACCTTTATGACCAACAACTATACGAAGGGGCAAGTCATTCACAACTTGCTTGTATAGCTTGCTTTTAAAATAATACTCCTTAAGCCGTTCAGGGTCTTCACTTTCAGCTGCTTCGTGGCCAAAAAGCCTTTGCAAATGGTACTCGTCAAACTCCATGTAGACCTCTCAGGTTGTAAACTTTACTTTCTAACAGCCAATTCATCGAAAAAGGACGCCTATCACGTCGCGCCTGTTCACAATTACAGTTTTCGCATGCCCCGAACCAATATGCTGAGACTTCGCAGAATCCTGACACACGTTGCTCCTCAGGTTTCCGCAAGTAAGCGCATTTGATCTCAAAACTCCAAAATCGCCTGTTCGCTCTTTCCCAGCGAGAACATGAACTATTCCATATTTTTTATAAGGTTGTAAGAACACTAGTCGATACCAGTTCAATTTTTCGACCCTCAACGTTCAACCCAGCTCCTTTTGACCTCCAAGAAGCGTAGCAGACTAATCACCGAACGCACGGTCCCTTCGCCAAAGCCCTACAGCAGCGTGTTTGCCTTTCCTGTTACAATAGCGCCCAAATTCTGAACACCCATCTGTACCCCAGAGTGATTCATGACTGAGAACACCCAGCTCCAAAGCGCCTCCAACGCCACCACCGTGCAAGGCTTCCACGGCGAGAACTTCTCCCGCCGCTTCAGCGTGGCCCCGATGATGGACTGGACTACCAGCCATTTCCGCTACCTGGCGCGCCAGTTGAGCCGGCATGCGCTGCTGTACACGGAGATGGTGACTACCGGGGCGCTGATTCATGGCGACACCGCGCGTTTTCTGCGCCACGATCCGGCGGAGTATCCGCTGGCGCTGCAGCTGGGTGGCAGTGATGCGGGGGAGCTGGCCCAGTGTGCGAAGCTGGCCGAGCAGTATGGCTTTGATGAGGTGAACCTGAACGTGGGCTGCCCCAGTGATCGGGTGCAGAACAACATGATCGGTGCCTGCCTGATGGGCCACCCGGACAGGGTCGCCGAGGGTGTGCGGGCGATGATCGAGGCCACCAATCTGCCGGTCACGGTGAAGCACCGCATCGGTATTGATGGCCGGGAATCCTGGGACGATCTGTGCGAGTTCATTGAGAAGGTGGCGGCCGCCGGCTGCAAGACCTTCATCGTGCACGCACGCATTGCCATCCTGGAGGGCCTGAGTCCGAAGGAGAACCGGGAGGTTCCGCCGCTGAAATACGACTGGGTCTATGACCTGAAGCAGAAGTACCCGCACTTGGAGATCATCATCAACGGCGGCATCAAGACCTTTGATGAGTGCCACGAGCACATGCAGCACACTGATGGCGTGATGCTGGGCCGGGAGGCCTACAACAACCCCTGGCTGCTGGCGAGCGTGGACAGCGAGTTCTTTGGTGCGCCGCAATCCTCCATCACCCGCCACGACGCGCTGCGGGCCATGTACGCGTTCATTGAGAGCGAGCTGGCCCGCGGGGTGTACCTCACCCACATGTCCCGGCACCTGTTGGGGCTGTTCCACGGCGTGCCCGGTGGCCGGCAGTTCCGTCGCCACATCAGCGAAAACGCCCACAAACCTGGCGCCGGTCTCGAGGTGATTCAGGCCGCCCTTGCGAAAGTGCGGGAGCCCGAACGCGCCGCCATTGCCGAAGCTTAATCCGCCCGGCCGCCGCCCTTGTCTTGTTCCTGTCAGACCAGCCCGCTATTGTAGGGTTTGAGTCGGCATCCGGGAGTCGGATGCGGGAACAACAGATCAACCGGGACGACGGGACGAATGACCAACAAGCTTGAGCAACTGAAAACCATGACCACCGTGGTGGCCGACACCGGCGACATCGACGCCATTGCTAAATGGCGGCCGGAAGATGCCACCACCAATCCTTCGCTGTTGCTGAAAGCAGCCGCCTCCGATGCCTACCGTCCCATGCTTGACCAGGCCGTGGCCGACGCTCGCCGCCACGGCGGTTCCAGCGCCGAGCAGCTGACCCTGGCCACTGATACCCTGGCGGTACTGGCCGGCCGGGAGATCCTGAACCTGATTCCCGGCGTAGTGTCCACGGAAGTGGATGCGCGGCTGTCGTTCGACACCAACGCCACCCTGGATCGGGCCCGCCGCCTGGTGGAGCTGTACGACCGCCATGGCGTGGACACCAACCGGGTGCTGATCAAGATTGCCTCCACCTGGGAGGGCATTCGCGCGGCCGAGCAGCTGGAGAAGGAAGGCATTCGCTGCAACCTGACCCTGCTGTTCTCGTTCATCCAGGCCGCCGCCTGTGCCCAGGCCGGCGCGTTCCTGATCTCGCCGTTTGTCGGCCGGATCCTGGACTGGCATCTGGCGAACAGCGACCGCAGCAGCTTTGCCCCGGCGGAAGATCCGGGCGTGCTCTCGGTCTCGCGCATCTATAATTTCTACAAGGCCAACGGCTACGACACCGTGGTGATGGGCGCCAGCTTCCGCAACATTGGTGAGATCGAGATGCTGGCAGGCTGCGACCGGCTGACCATCAGCCCGGCGCTGCTGCAGGAGCTGCAGGACGACACCGGCACCCTGCCCCGGCAACTGTCGGCCGAGGGCGCCAGCACCGGTGACCGGCTCGGCACCGTGGACGAGCAGCTGTTCCGCTGGGAGTCCAACGAGGACGCCATGGCCACCGAGAAACTGGCGGACGGCATCCGGCGCTTCACCGCCGACCAGATCGAACTGGAGCAGCGGGTCCGGCAGCTGGCGCAGGCCGCCTGAATTCATTGCAGATGGAGACCCTCTGACCGCTTATGCTTGAGCAACTGAAAAAGCTGTTTTCTGCCCCGGAGACCGAGAACGCCCAACCGGACAACCACCAGTTGGCGGTGGCCGCCACCGCCCTGATGGTGCAGCTCTCCCGGGTCGACCACAACGAGGACGAGCGTGAGCTGCAGACCATCGTGGATTGCGCCGTGAAGGCGCACCAGGTGAGCCGGGAGGAAGCCGAGGCGATTCTGGCCGACGCCCTGAACCACGCCGAGGACGCCACCTCGATGTACGAGTTCACCGGCCAGATCAACGAGCATCTGGACCAGAACGCCAAACAGGCCCTGCTCGAGAGCATCTGGCGGGTCGCCTTTGCCGACGGACGCATCGACAAGTACGAGGAACACCTTATACGCCGCATGGCCGACCTGCTGCATCTTAATCATCGGGAATACATGCAGGCGCGGCACCGAGCCGAGGAGGCCGGATAACACAAGGAGGCAGCATGCTCGCGATTCTCCACCCCAACACGGCGCTCGACAGCGAAGCCTACCGCCAGACCATGCACTACCTGGAAAACCTGCCGGGAGTGTCGGTCCGGGTCCACGAGGTCCAGGGCGCCAGCCAGCGCCTGACCGAACTCTACCTGCTGGGCGACACCAAATCCCTGGACAAAGACGAGATTGAGGCGTTGCCGGCGGTTGAGCGGGCCATTCGCATTTCCGACGACTACCGCATTCTGGGCCGGCACCGGGACGACCGCCGTCAGAGCGGGTTCAGCTACAACGGCGTCGATTTCAACCAGTCCAACCTGAACGTGTTTGCCGGCCTGTGCGCGGTGGACGTGCCCGAGCACGTGGAAATCATGATGCAGGCGCTGGAGCAACACGGCCAGCAATGCACCCGCATGGGCGCCTACAAGCCGCGCACCAACCCCTACTCGTTCCAGGGCCACGGCAAGGGCTGCCTGCCCTGGGTGTTCGAGAAGGCAGGCAAGCATGGCATCAAGGTGATTGCCATGGAGATCACCCACGAGAGCCACATCGAGGAAATCGACACCTGCCTGGAGCAACTGGGCCGGCCGACCGGGGTGATGCTGCAGGTGGGCACCCGCAACACCCAGAACTTTGAGCTGCTGAAAGCCATTGGCCGGCAGAGCACCTACCCGGTGCTGCTCAAGCGCGGTTTCGGCATTACCCTGAACGAGTCCCTGAACGCGGCCGAGTACCTGGCCAGCGAGGGCAACGCCAACGTGATTTTCTGTTTGCGCGGGATGAAGACCGAGGCCGGCCAGCCGCACCGCAACATGGTGGATTTCGCCCATGTGCCGGCGGTGAAGCGGCTGACCCGCATGCCGGTGTGCGTGGACCCGTCCCACTCCGTGGGCAGCCGGGAACACTCACCGGACGGCATCCTGGATGTGATCCACGCCACCGCCCAGGGCGTGATTGCCGGGGCCAACATGGTGCTGGTGGATTTCCACCCGAAACCCGAGAAAGCCCTGGTGGACGGTCCCCAGGCCCTGTTGATGGACGAATTGCCGGCCTACCTGGAAGACATCCAGCTGTGCCATGAGACCTGGCAAAAACGCCAGGCCATCTACCAACGCTTGAAAGGTAAGACTGCAGAATGATTGTGTACGGACACCGAGGCGCCAAAGGCGAAGCCCCCGAGAACACCCTACCCGGCTTTGCGCACGCCTACCGGCATGGAATCCGCCATTTCGAGCTTGATCTGGTGCTGTCCAAGGACGGCAAGCCGGTGCTGGTGCACGACTTGACCGTAGACCGCACCACCGGCCAGAAAGGCGACGTGGGCAGCTTCACGGCCGCCGAGCTGGCCGACATGGACGCCCGGCGCAACACCAGCTCCTGGCCCCGGAAAATCGGCATTCCCACCCTGGAGTCCCTGCTCGATCAGTTCACCGATCTCGAGCACGTCCAGCTGGAAGTGAAAAAAGACAGCCGCCAACGGCTGAACATCCTATCCAATCGCCTGACGGAGATCATCCAGCGCCGGGACCTGTATGGCCGGGTCGCCATCACCTCGTCCGACACCTGGTTTTTGAAGGAAGTGCGTCGGCGGGACAAGAAGATTCATTTGGGACTGGTTTCCGAGCGGCGGTTTCCGAAGCCGGTGAATCTGGCCCAGAAACTGGGCTGCGATTACCTGTGCCTGAACTGGAAGCTGTGTTCCGCGGAACTGGTGCAGGAGGCGCACCGTAGAGAGCTGCACGTGTCCACCTGGACGGTGAACCGCATTCACGACATGCTGCAGCTGGAGGAGATGGGGGTGGACAGCATCATCACCGATTATCCGACCAGCACCCGGATGTTCTTCGACAACCGGGCCCGTTCGCTGCTTTCGCTGCCCACGGTGCAGACCGGGCCTGAGCCAGACGCTGAGGCCCTGCCCGCAAACTGACCGGATCAGAAGATCCGGTTCAGGCCATTCAGGGCCGCCACCCGGTAGGCTTCCGCCATGGTCGGGTAGTTGAAGGTGGTGTTGATGAAGTAGTTCAGGGAATTGGCTTCCCCGCTCTGGTTCATGATCGCCTGGCCGATGTGGACGATCTCCGCCGCCTGGTCCCCGAAGCAGTGAATGCCCAGGATCTCGCGGGTCTCCCGGTGGAACAGGATCTTCAGCATGCCCACCGCGTCGCCGGTGATCTGCGCCCGCGCCAGGTCCTTGAAGAAAGCCTGGCCCACTTCGTACGGCACCTTGGCTTCGGTCAGTTCGCGCTCGGTCTTGCCAACGGAGCTGATCTCCGGAATGGTGTAGATGCCGGTCGGCACATCGGAGACGAATCGGAAATACTCATCCTTCACGATGTCCGAGGACGCGGAGCGGCCCTGGTCGTAGGCGGCACTGGCCAGGCTCGGCCAGCCGATGACGTCACCGGCGGCGTAGATGTTCTCCACCTCGGTGCGGTAGTGCTCGTCCACCGACAGCTGGCCCCGGCCGTTCGGCACCAGGCCGACGCTGTCCAGGTTCAGGGAATCGGTGTTGCCGGTGCGGCCGTTACACCACAGGAAGGCATCGGCGCGGATCTTCTTGCCGGAGGCCAGCGACAGCACCACACCGTGGTCGTCGCCCTCGACCTTCTCGTACTGCTCGTTATGACGGACCAGCACGCCGTTGTTGCGCAGGTGGTAGCTGAGCGCGTCCGAGATCTCGTCGTCCAGGAACGACAGCAGTCGGCTGCCCGGGTTGATCAGGTCCACCTTCACGCCCAGACCGGCGAAGATCGAGGCGTATTCCGAACCGATGACCCCGGCGCCGTAGATGATCAGCGTGCGGGGCGTGTGGGACAGGTTCAGGATGGTGTCGGAGTTGTAGATCCGGTGGTGACGGAAATCCACATCGGGCGGCAGGTACGGCCGAGAGCCGGTGGCGATGATCGCCTGCTTGAAGTGGATGTGCTCTACCACCTTGCTGCCGCGGATTTCCAGGCGGTTCTTGTCGACGAAGGAGGCACGGCCGTTGATCAGGTCGACCCGGTTGCGGGCGTAGAACTGGGTCCTCAGCTTGACCTGCTTGCCGATGACCTTCTGGGCGTTCTGCAGCACCCGGGGAAAGGAGAACCAGCGCGGCTCGCCGATGTCACGGAACATCTGGTTGGTATTGAACGTGATGATCTGCTTGACCGAGTGACGCAGCGCCTTGGACGGAATGGTGCCCCAGTGGGTGCAGTTACCGCCGACGGTCTGTTTGTCCTCGATGATCGCGACACGTTTACCGTGCTTCGTCGCATTCATCGCCGCGCCTTCGCCCGAAGGCCCGGCGCCGATGACGACGACGTCGTAATGATGTTCTGCCATGCGCGCAGTGACTCCTTATCTACGTCGTGAAAAGGTAATGGTGATGATCGGATTCTGCTTCAGCGCTTGCCCTTGCTGGCGTCGTAGGCCAGTGAATCGGCGGTTTTGCCCTCGTTGGCAATGCGCTCGTTTTCCTCTTCGCACTTCTGGGTGTTGCCGCCACAGATGTCACAGGACTGGCTGATGCCCAGGGCGCCAATGCCGCCGCAGGTGCCGCTGATTGGCTTGCGACCGAAGATCACACCCACGGACATGGCCGCAACGAGCAGAACCACGATGAACAACACAAGAAGAAAGGTACCCATACTGCCCTCCCCTTACTGAGTCACATAGGACGAAAACGCCGGTGTCTGGTGAGTCTCGAAACCGTCGTCCGTCCGGATGATGAAATAGGCCGGGATGTTTTCCCTGGTGGCGAGCGCGTTCGCCCGCTCGAAGCCCATCACGTTAAAGCCAGTGGCCAGTGCATCTGCCGACATGCAATCCTCGGCAATGACCGTCACCGACGCCAAATTGTGTGCAATCGGCTGGCCGGTTGCAGGATCAATTGTATGAGAGTAGCGGCGGCCTTCCGATTCGTAATAGTTACGATAATCGCCGGAGGTGGCCATGGCGCGGCTTTCCAGCGCCACCACCCGGTTCACCTGCTGCTCACCGGCGGTGGGCTGCTCGATGGCCAGGCGCCAGGCGTCGCCGCCCGGTTTTCGGCCATTTACCCGCACTTCGCCGCCAATCTCGACCAGATAGGCCTCTATGCCTTCACTGTCGAGGTATCGGGCCACCACGTCAACCCCGTAGCCCTTGGCAATGGCCGACAGATCAATGTATTGCGGCTGGGCCTGGCGGATGCCCGGGGGCGTTGCCCGCAGTTCCAGCTTGTCGTGGCCGGTGGCCGCCAGGGCCTGCGCCAGGGTCTCGTCCGCGGGCACCTGCTCGGGCCGGGCCTCGGGACCAAAACCCCAGAGATTGACCACCGGGCCGATGGTGACGTCGAAAGCGCCGTCGGTCAGCTCGGACACTTCGCTGGCACGCTTTAGAACCTCGTACAGCGGGGCTGACAGGTCCTGCCACTGCTCCGGGCGCTCGGCCCGATTGAGCCGGGACAACTCGGAGTCCTCGCGCCAGGTGGACATGGCCGCGTCCACTGTCTCCAGCTCCGCTTCAATACCCTGGGCCAGAGTCTCCAACCGGGACTGATCCTCCGTCAATACCACATTGATGTGATACCGGGTGCCGAACACCGGGCCGGAGATTTCCCAGACTTTTTCACTGGGCTCAAACGAACAACCCGCCAGGGCGATCCCGGCCAGTGCCAACACGGCACTGGCCAAAACCACCCTGACGGGTTCCAACATGCGGGATGTCATGGGAAAGGTTTAGCCCCCGAAGTCATCCAGCATGATGTTTTCGTCCTCGACGCCCAGGTCCTTGAGCATCTTGATCACGGACGCGTTCATGATGGGCGGCCCACACATGTAGAACTCACAGTCTTCCGGAGCCGGATGGTCCTTCAGATAGTTCTCGTAGAGGACGTTATGGATAAAGCCGGTCGGGCCTTCCCAGTTGTCCTCCGGCAGTGCGTCGGACAATGCCACGTGCCACTCGAAGTTGTCATTCTCTTCCTGCAGCCCGTCGAAGTCCTCGACGTAGAACATCTCGCGCACGCTTCGAGCGCCGTACCAGAAGCTGATCTTGCGCTTGGAGTTCAGACGCTTGAGCTGATCGAAGATGTGCGAACGCATCGGCGCCATACCAGCACCACCGCCGATGAATACCATCTCGGCGTCGGTCTTCTTGGCGAAGAACTCACCGAACGGTCCCATCACGGTGACCTTGTCACCCGGCTTCAGGTTGAACACGTAGCTCGACATGATGCCCGGCGGATGGTCGGTGCCCGGAGGCGGCGTCGCGATCCGGATGTTGAACTTCAGCACGCCCTTCTCTTCCGGGTAGTTCGCCATGGAGTAGGCGCGGATGGTCTCTTCCTTGTTGATCGCCTTGTAGCGCCAGATGTCGTGCTTGTCCCAGTCTTCGTGGAACTCTTCCTCGATGTTGAAATCCTTGAAGTCGATCTCAAACGGAGGACACTCGAGCTGCACGTAACCGCCGGCACGGAAGTCCACTTCCTCGCCTTCCGGCAGCTTCAGGACCAGCTCCTTGATGAAGGTGGCCACGTTGTGGTTGGACACCACTTCGCACTCCCACTTCTTCACGCCGAAGAATTCTTCCGGCACTTCGATCTTCATGTCCTGCTTCACCGGAACCTGACAGGACAGGCGCCAGCCTTCCTTCTCTTCGCGGTTGGTGAAGTGGGTCTTTTCGGTCGGCAGCATGGCGCCGCCGCCTTCCAGAACCTTGCACTTACACTGGGCGCAGGTACCGCCGCCGCCACAGGCGGAGGACAGGAAGATGCCCTGGTTGGCCAGGGTACCCAGGAGTTTCCCGCCCGCACCGGTCTTCATGGTGTGTTCGGGATCGTCGTTGATCTCAATGGTCACGTCACCGGTGCTTACCAGCCTGGACCGGGCCGCCAGAATCACTGCGACCAGGGCCAGAACGATCACGGTGAACATGACCACGCCGAGAATAATTTCTGTATTCATGGTCTCGCCTTTTCGTTAAACCGAATCACCGGGTGAGTTACAGAGAAATACCGGAGAAGGACATGAAGCCCAGAGACATCAGACCCACGGTAATGAAGGTGATGCCCAGGCCACGCAGGCCTTCCGGAACGTCGCTGTACTTCAGCTTCTCGCGGATACCCGCCAGCGCGATGATGGCCAGGGCCCAGCCCAGACCGGCGCCGAAGCCGTACACCACACTTTCGCCGAAGGTGTAGTCACGCTCTACCATGAACAGGGACGCACCCAGGATGGCGCAGTTCACCGTGATCAATGGCAGGAACACACCCAGGGCGGCATAGAGCGCCGGGATGTACTTGTCCAGGACCATTTCCATGATCTGGACGATGGCCGCGATTACACCAATGTACGTCAGCAGACCGAGAAAGCTCAGGTCAACGTTGGGCAGACCGGCCCACTCCAGCGCACCTTCGCGCAGGATGCTGTTGTACAGCAGGTTGTTGACCGGCACGGTGACGGTCAGGACCACCACAACGGCGATGCCGAGACCGGTTGCGGCTTCAATCTTCTTGGAGATGGCCAGGAAGGTACACATCCCCAGGAAGAACGCCAGCGCCATGTTCTCAACGAAAATGGCCTTAACAATCAGACTGATATAGTGTTCCATCAGAAGGCCTCCTTGGCGGTGTGGCGAGACATCTTGTAATCCGCCTCTTCAACCTGCTCCGGCTTCCAGACCCGCAGGCCCCAGATTGCCAGACCGATGATGAAGAACGCGCTCGGCGGCAGCAGCAGCAGACCGTTCGGGATGTACCAGCCACCCTCGTTCACGGTCGGCAGCAGGGTGATGCCGAACAGGGAACCGGCGCCCAGCAGTTCGCGGAAGAACGCCACGAACAGCAGCAGCACGGAATAACCCAGGCCGTTGCCGATACCGTCGAGGAAGCTCAGGTACGGGCCGTTCTTCATGGCGAAGCCTTCGGCGCGGCCCATGACGATGCAGTTGGTGATGATCAGACCAACGAATACGGACAGCTGCTTGCTGATCTCGTAGGCGTAGGCCTTAAGGATCTGGTCAACCACGATTACCAGGGAGGCGATGATGGTCATCTGTACGATGATCCGGATGCTGCCCGGAATCTGGGTCCGTACCAGCGACACCGCCAGGTTGGAAAATGCCGTGACCGCGATTACCGCCATGCACATAACCAGGGACACGTTCATGCTGGTGGTTACCGCCAGCGCAGAACAGATACCCAGGATCTGCAGGGCAATCGGGTTGTTACTGAAGATCGGTTCGAAGAGAACCTGTTTGGCCGATGCATCTGCCATGATCAGACCTCCTCTTTACGCAGTTTTTGTAGGAATGTTGCGTAGCCGCGCTCACTCATCCAGTAGTTGACCAGGTTCTGGACACCGTTACTGGTGAGCGTGGCGCCGGACAGAGCATCGATCTTGTGCTCCTTCTCAGGGGCATTCGGACCGACACCGCCCTTGACCAGGCGGATCTTCGGCTCGGCGCGCTCGCCGTCGTACACTTCCTTACCCACCCACTGCTGCTTCCAGCGCGGGTTATCAACTTCGCCACCCAGACCCGGGGTTTCGGCGTGGGCGTAGAAACCCAGACCTTCCACGGTGTTCAGGTCCCCTTCCAGGGAGATGAAGCCGTACAGGGTGGACCAGAGGCCATAGCCGTGAATCGGCAGCACCACGCGGGTGACCTGGCCGTTCTCGCTCATGGTGTAGACCTTGGCGACGTTCGGACGACGCTTGATACCGGCCTTGTCTTCGGACGACGGGATGTTGGTGGACATCGCCGGATCAGAAGCGGCTTTGTACATGTCGTACTTCATCGGGTCCTGCACGCCCACCTCGGACGCTTCGACGTACTCGCCGGTGTCCAGGTCCACGAGGCGCACGTCGAACTGCTCGAACTGCGACTCGATCTGGTCGGCGCTGGCACCCGGCTCAAGCAGGCCGGCAGCGGACAGGATGTTGGTCTTGATGTCCAGATTCTGGTTCTGGATCTGCGCCGGACGGAGCATGACCGCGGCGGTGGAGACCACCACGGAGAACACAATACTCAGTACCAGAGCAACGATCAGCGTTCTGGAGACGGTTTCTTTTGCTTTAGCCACGAGCAAGCCTCCGTTTGATGTTGGCCTGAACCACGTAGTGGTCCATCAGCGGCGCAAACAGGTTCGCGAACAGGATGGCCAGCATGATGCCTTCCGGGAATGCAGGGTTAACCACACGGATCAGCACGGTCATCACGCCCACCAGGATACCGAAGCACCAGCGACCGGTGTCAGTCATGGCGGCGGATACCGGGTCGGTGGCCATGAACATCATGCCGAAGGCGAAACCGCCCATCACCAGGTGCCAATGGGCCGGAATGGCGAACATCGGGTTGGTGTCGGAGCCGATCACGTTGAACAGCAGCGAGGTGGCGATCATACCGATCAGCACGCCGCCGACGATGCGGAAGTTGGCGATTTTCATCAGCAGCAGGATGATGCCGCCGATCAGTACCGCCAAGGTGGAGGTCTCACCCATGGAACCCTGGATGGTGCCCATGAACGCGCTCATCCAGCCGATCTGCGCTTCCAGTGCTTCCAGGCCGCCGCTAGCTGCCCAGCTAAGGGCGGTGGCGCCACTGAAGCCGTCAACCGCGGTCCACACGGTGTCACCGGAAATCTGTGCCGGGTAGGCGAAGTACAGGAAGGCACGGCCGGTCAGGGCCGGGTTCAGAAAGTTCTTGCCGGTACCGCCGAACACTTCCTTACCGATGACCACACCGAAGGTGATACCCAGGGCTACCTGCCACAGCGGGATGGTGGGCGGGCAGATCAGGGCAAAGAGGACGGAGGTAACGAAGAAGCCTTCGTTCACTTCGTGACGACGCACGGTGGCGAACAGCACTTCCCAGAAACCGCCGACGATGAACGTCACTGCGTAGATGGGAATGAAGTAGGCCATGCCGTAGACGAAGTTGTCCCACACACCGGCACCGGCGCCGGTCACCGCCAGGGCGTTGATGAACGCCGTGCGCATGCCGCCGTCGCCCACCAGGGCGTCCGGGTTGGTGGCCAGGTAGCTGTTGGCCTGGAAGCCGATGTTCCACATACCGAAGAACATGGCCGGGAAGGTACACATCCACACCGTGATCATGATGCGCTTGAGGTCAACGCCGTCACGAACGTGGGCCGTGGTCGACGTCACCTTGCCCGGGGTGTAGAAGATGGTGTCGATGGCCTCGTACAGCGCGTACCAGCGCTCGTACTTGCCACCTTTTTCAAAGTGATGCTCGATTCCATCGAGAAACTGTCGGATAGCCATCGTATTAGCCCTCGATCTCGATTCGGGTCAGGTTCTCGCGGAGAATCGGACCGTATTCGTATTTACCCGGGCACACAAAGGTGCACAGCGCCAGATCTTCTTCATCCAGCTCCAGGGCACCGAGCTTCTGTGCCATCTCGGTGTCGCCCACGATAATGGAACGCAGCAGCTGGGTCGGCAGAATATCCAGGGGCATGATCTGCTCATACGCACCGACCGGCACCATGGCACGCTCACTGCCGTTGGTGGTGGTGGTGAAGTTGAACAGCTTGCCGCTTGTCAGTTTCGACAGGTAGATATTCAGGATGGAGAACTTGTTGGGACCCGGCGACAGCCAGCCCATGAACTCGCGCTTGGTGCCTTCTTCCAGCAGCGACACCTGGTTGGCAAAGCGTCCCAGGTAGGCGCAGGGGCCATCACCACGGCGGCCACCGAACACGGAGCCGGAGATGGCGCGCACTTCGGTGTCGTCAGCAACTTCGCCTTCGAGCAGTTCGGGCAGGCTGGCACCCAGGCGGGTACGAACCAGGCGCGGCTTCAGCGCCTTGGGGCCACCCAGGGCAACGATGCGCTCTACCGGTACTTCACCGGTTTCGAACAGCTTGGCGATGTCGATGACGTCCTGGTAGTTGATCGACCAGACCGTCTTGCTGTTGGACACCGGATCCAGGTAGTGGATGTGGGTGCCGACGTTACCGGCCGGGTGCACACCGTCAAACTGGTGCACTTCGACCGCGTCGTTCTTGGGCACGGCGACGTTGGAGCCGGGCTTGCCCGTGACGAATACCTTACCCTGGGTCAGCTTGGTGAGCAGGGTCAGGCCTTTCTCGAACGCTGCGCTGTTCTCGCCGATGATCACCGTCGGGTCCGCCGCCAGCGGATTGGTGTCCATCACGGAAACGAAAATGGAATGGGGTGCAGAGTCGATGGCCGGTACTTTGCTGTACGGGCGGGTTTTGAAGGCCGTCCACAGACCGGATTCCACCAGGTTGTCCACCACCTGCTGGCGTTCCAGGCCGGCAAGATCCGCGTCGCTGTAACGGGCGTAGGTTTCAGCCTCGTCGCCATCGATTTCGATAACGATCGACTGGAACACCCGACGCTCACCGCGATTGATTTCTTTCACCACGCCGGCAGCGGGTGAGGTATAACGAACGCCTTCGGTCTTCTTGTCCGTGAACAGCAGCGTACCGCGCTTGACACGGTCCCCTTCTTTCACAGCCATCGTCGGCTTCATGCCGTTGTAGTCAAAGCCGATCAGTGCCACGTGGCGTACCGGCTTGCCCTCGGTAATGGTCTGTTCAGGAGCGCCGCTGATGGGAAGATCCAGGCCTTTTTTGATCTTGATCATTAGCCTCATCCAATCATCAGAAACTTTTCTATGGATTTGTAACGTCCGGCCCCGCGGCCCAGGTTTCCTCTCCGGTTTGCACCGGGTGGTTGCCCCAAAGTGGCGAAAGCGGGTGGCGCCATGCGCGGCCCGTCCTTCGACGCAGGAAAAGATGAGAATCTGGGTGCCAGACGTACCCAAAATCGCGCCAATTATAAGGATTAAGGATTTCTATTTCCACCAGAAACCCGAATGGGTTTGTGCCGGAACGTAATCTCTGCGGGCCTTTTTTCGGGCGGGATTCGGGCAAACAAAAACCCCGGAAGCTCTCGCAACCAGGGTTTTTGACGACGTTACTGACCAACTTGGGTCAGAAGCGATCAGTCCCGAGCACGTTTCGGGAAGATCGGGTAGGTAACGCCGGCCATCTGGTTCACCACGCGCACAACCTGGGCGCTGTAACCAAACTCGTTGTCGTACCACACGTACAGGATCAGGCGCTTGCCACCGGCGATGGTGGCCTGGGCGTCAACCACACCGGCGTGGCGGGAGCCGACAAAGTCGGTGGAAACCACTTCCGGGGAGTTCACGAAGTCGATCTGCTTCTGCAGCTCGGAGTGCAGCGCCATGTCGCGCAGGTAGTCGTTGACACCCTCGACGTCCACATCCTTCTTCAGGTTGAGGTTCAGGATGGCCATGGACACGTTCGGGGTCGGTACCCGGATGGCGTTACCGGTCAGCTTGCCCTTCAGTTCCGGCAGGGCCTTGGCCACGGCTTTGGCGGCGCCGGTCTCGGTGATAACCATGTTCAGCGGGGCACTGCGGCCACGACGGCTGCCCTTGTGGTAGTTGTCGATCAGGTTCTGGTCGTTGGTGTACGAGTGAACCGTCTCGACGTGGCCGTCCTCGATGCCGTACTCGTCGTCGATGGCTTTCAGCACCGGCGTGATGGCGTTGGTGGTACAGGAGGCCGCAGACAGGATCTTGTCGTCGTCGGTGATCCAGTCGTTGTTGATGCCATAGACGATGTTCTTGATGTCGCCCTTGCCCGGTGCGGTCAGGATGACGCGGCTGACGCCCTTGGACTTCAGGTGCAGACCCAGGCCTTCCTCGTCACGCCACTTACCGGTGTTGTCCACCACGATGGCGTTGTTGATGCCGTACTCGGTGTAGTCGACCTTGTCCGGACCGTCGGAGTAGATCACCTTGATGAAGTTGCCGTTGGCAATCAGCGCAGACTCTTTCTGGTCAACGGTGATGGTGCCGTCGAACGGACCGTGCACGGAATCGCGACGCAGCAGGCTGGCACGCTTTTCCAGGTCGTTCTCGGCGCCGCCGTTGCGAACCACGATGGCACGCAGGCGCAGGTTGTTACCGCCACCGGCTTTCTCGATCAGGATGCGGGCGAGCAGTCGACCGATCCGGCCGAAACCGTAGAGCACAACGTCCTTGGTGTCGTTGTGGGCTTCTTCCTCGGACTGAGCGGCGTACTGGCCGACGATGGAACCGATTTCGCGCTTCAGGAATTCGACGAGATCACCGCCCTCTTCCTTGAATTTAACCGCCAGCTTACCAATATCGACGTGAGCGCGGCCCAGTTCGAGCGCGTCCATGGCCTGCAGGATCGGCAGGGTGTCATGAACAGACAGCTCGCTGTCTTCCACCTGGCGAACAAACCGGTGGGCACGGATGATGTCGATCACCGACTGGTTGATGATGGCACGACCGTATACGGAGGTGACCACGTTGTTCTTGCGGTAAAGACGGCCGATCAGCGGAATCATCGCTTCCGCGGTGGACTCTCTTTCCGTCCAGTTAGACAGGTGCTGGTTGATCTGTTCGTGACTCACGGATGTGACCTCTATGTAGCACTGGTAAGAAAATTAGGGCGCACATTATCCAACTTAAAACGGCCAACGGCAAATACGGACTGTCACCACGTTCGTAAAGATGCCGCGGCAACGGTGCGCACGCGGGCTCAGACGCGGGCCCACCACCACCGTTACCATGACTTAACCCGGCGTGGGCGTTAGAATACGCGCCTTGCCGTCTCCCGGTCACCCACAGCAGGAGAGCCTAACTGCCCATGAGCCAAGGTGCATCTTCACCCCAACCGCCCCATTCGCTGATTGCCCCGGAATTTCCGAAAAAGCCGGCGGACCACCGCACCTGGGGCCAACTTCATGGCAGCAGTGACGCCCTGGCCATCTGCGAAAGCGCCCGGGCCCATCGGGGCCTGACCCTGGTGATTACCCGCAGCACCAACGACGCCATCCGCCTGGAACAGGCCATGCGCTTTTTCCTGGGCCTGCCGCCGGAGGAAGACGGCGCCGCGATTACCGACGACGGCCTGGAACTGCTGTCGTTGCCGGACTGGGAGACCCTGCCCTACGACCTGTTTTCGCCGCACCAGGACATCACCTCCCAGCGGGTGCGCACCCTGCACCGGCTGCCGTCCACCAGCCACGGCGTGCTGGTGGTTCCGGCCCGGACCCTGATGCATCGGCTGCCGCCGGTGAACTACCTGCAGGGCAACACCCTGTTGCTGGAA
This sequence comes from Marinobacter qingdaonensis, assembly GCF_034555935.1. NCBI lineage: Bacteria > Pseudomonadati > Pseudomonadota > Gammaproteobacteria > Pseudomonadales > Marinobacteraceae > Marinobacter > Marinobacter qingdaonensis. The sequence goes on along the minus strand of NZ_JAYDCJ010000003.1, from coordinate 2,120,340 downwards.
GTGGGCCAGTCCCTGGACATCGACACCTGGCGCAACCACCTGGAATCCGCCGGTTACCGACACGCCGAGAACGTGTACGAGCACGGCGAATACGCGGTACGCGGGGCAATCCTGGACATCTATCCCATGGGCTCCAACCTGCCCTACCGGATCGACCTGTTCGACGACGAGATCGAAACCCTGCGCACCTTCGACCCGGAGACCCAGCGCTCCATCGACCGCATAGACCGGATCGAGCTGCTGCCGGCGTTCGAGTTCCCCTGGCACAAGGAGGCCCGCTCCGGCTTCCGCAACCGCTGGTTCGAACAGTTCCCGGACGTCGACAAGGACGCGCCCATCTACAAGGACGTCTCCAACGCCATCACCCCGCCGGGCATCGAATATTACCTGCCGCTGTTCTTCGATGAGACCGCGACCCTGTTCGACTACCTGCCCGGCGACACCCACGTGTTCACCGCCGACGGCCTGAACGAGGCGGTCAACCTGTTCGATTCGGAAACCCGGGACCGCTACGAGGACCGCCGGCACGACCGACTGCGGCCGATTCTTCCGCCCTCGCGCCTGTTCTTGCAGCAGGACGAGCTGTTTGGCCACCTGAAGGCGTTCCCGCGGGTGACCACCCAGGCCGGCGAAGCCACCGGTACCGGCGCTGAGAACTGCCCGTCCGAGAGCCTGCCGGACATCGCCATGGACGGCCGCGCCGCCGACCCGGCCGGACGCCTGAAACGCTTTTTGAACGAATTCAGCGGCCGGGTGCTGATCTGCGCCGAATCCTCCGGCCGCCGGGAAGCCCTGATCGAAAACCTGGGCGAGCACAGCCTGAAGCCGAAAACCCAGGCCGGTTGGCAGGCGTTCCTGGGCGATGATCAGTGCACCCTGGGCATCACCATCGCACCCATGGAACAGGGCCTGGCCCTGCCCGGCCAGCACATCGCGCTGATTACCGAGACCGCGCTGTTTGGCGAGCGGGTGCTGCAGCGCCGGCGCCGGCAGAAGCCAACCGAAACCGACGATGCCGGCTACCGCGACCTGTCCGAGCTGCGCATCGGCGCGCCGGTGGTGCACATCGACCACGGCGTGGGCCGCTACCAGGGCCTGGAGACCATCACCGCCGGCGGCGAGTCGAACGAATTCCTGATGCTGGAATACGCCGGCGGCTCCAAGCTCTACGTACCGGTCTCCAGCCTGCACCTGATTTCCCGCTACGCCGGCAACGACACCGAGCACGCGCCCCTGCACAAACTGGGCACCGAGAAATGGAGCCAGGCCAAGCAGAAGGCCCTGGAGAAGATCCGCGACACCGCGGCCGAGCTGCTGGACGTGTACGCCCGCCGGGAAGCCCGCAAAGGGTTCGTGTTCGACAACCCGAAAGAGGCCTATCGCGCGTTCGCTGCCGGCTTCCCGTTTGAGGAAACCCCGGACCAGGAAGTCGCGATTCAGGCGGTGATCGAGGACATGACCGGCGAGCGCCCGATGGACCGGCTGGTCTGTGGCGACGTGGGTTTCGGCAAGACCGAGGTGGCAATGCGCGCGGCCTTCATGGCGACCTACTCCGGCAAGCAGGTGGCGGTGCTGGTGCCTACCACCCTGCTGGCCCAGCAGCACTACGAATCCTTCCGGGACCGGTTCTCGGACACCGCGGTAAACGTGGAGCTGCTCAGCCGGTTCCGCTCCGGCAGCCAGACCAGCAAGGCCCTGGAAGCCATCGAAACCGGCAAGGCCGACATCGTCATCGGCACCCACAAGCTGCTGCAGGGCGACATCCAGTTCAAGAACCTGGGCCTGGTGATCATCGACGAGGAGCACCGTTTCGGGGTCAACCAGAAAGAAAAGTTCAAATCCCTGCGGGCCGAGGTCGACATGCTGACCCTGACCGCCACGCCCATCCCGCGCACCCTGAACATGGCCATGGGCCATCTGCGGGACCTGTCGATCATCGCCACGCCACCGGCCCGGCGCCTGTCGGTGAAAACCTTCGTGCGCCAGCGCGATGATGTGATGGTGAAGGAAGCCATTCTGCGGGAAATCCTGCGGGGCGGTCAGGTGTATTTCCTGCACAACGACGTCTCGACCATCGAGAAGAGCGCCGAGGACCTGCGGCGGCTGATTCCCGAAGCCCGGGTGGGCGTGGCCCACGGTCAGATGCGCGAGCGCGAGCTGGAACAGATCATGTCGGACTTCTACCACAAGCGCTTCAACGTGCTGGTGTGCTCCACCATCATCGAGACCGGCATCGACATCCCCAGTGCCAACACCATCATCATCGAGCGGGCCGACAAGTTCGGCCTGGCCCAGCTGCACCAGCTGCGCGGCCGGGTTGGCCGGTCCCACCACCAGGCCTATGCCTACCTGCTGACGCCACCGCCGCGCTCGATCAGCGCCGACGCCAAGAAGCGCCTGGACGCCATTGCCGAGTCCCAGGACCTGGGCGCAGGCTTCATGCTGGCCACCCACGACCTGGAGATCCGGGGCGCCGGCGAACTGCTGGGCGAGGAGCAGAGCGGCCAGATCGAAAGCATCGGCTTCACCCTGTACATGCAGCTGCTGGATGAAGCGGTCAAGGCCATCCGCGAGGGCCGTACGCCCAACGCCGAACTGCCCCTGAGCCACGGCACCGAGATGAACCTGCGCATTCCGGCGCTGATCCCGGAGGACTACCTGCCGGACGTGCACAACCGGTTGATGCTGTACAAGCGCATTGCCAGCGTTGAAGACAAGGCGGCATTAAAAGAACTTCAGGTTGAGATGATTGACCGCTTCGGATTGTTACCGGACCCGGCCAAGAACCTGATGCGGCAGGCCGAGCTGCGCTTGCAGGCAGAAGCCCTGGGCATCGTGCAGATCGACGCGGGCAAGGAATGGACCCGGCTGGAATTTGGCGGCTCCACCCCGGTGGACCCGCTGGTGCTGGTTAAAAAAGTGCAATCCGCGCCGGACCAGTACCGGCTCGAGGGGGCCAACAGCTTCCGTTTTCGGCTGAAGGACACCTCGACCGATGGTAAACTCGACGGCATTTCCAAGATGCTTGGCGAGCTGGCCCCCGAAAAAGCGGCGGCCACCGCCTCCTAAACGCCTGATTCAGATGTGGAGTAATGCCCTTGCAGACTGACGGTATTCGCGGCAGCCGACTGACGGCACGCACAGTTCTCACGGCCCTGCTGCTGGCCCTGCCACTGACAGCCGCCGCCCAGGACGTGGCGACGGAATCGGGCGCGATTCCGGACAATTACTACCGGGCCGAGCTGGTGGTCCTGGAACGCATCGTCGAGCCCGAGGCCGTCAACGAGCGGATGGGCGACCGGGCGGTGGAACCCACCCCGGAATCCAACGCCATCCTGCGCGCGGTGGATGCCAGCGGCACCGCCAACACCACCCTCGATCTGGTGCCCACCAGCGAACTGCACCTGAGCAGCGCGGTACAGCGCCTCGAGCGCAGCGGGCGCTATCGGGTTCTGGTGGCCGCCGGCTGGTACGAGGCGTTTCCACCGGACTATCAGGGCGAGCCCTTGAAAGTGGCCGTCGGTGATTGGCTGAACGGCGCGGAGACCCGGGAGATTGAAGGCACCATCAGCATCGACCGCCAGCGCTACCTGCACGTGGGCGTGAACCTGAATCACTGGCAATTGGCGCCGATGGAATCGATGGCGCCGGAACCGATGAGGGCGGAGCCGGTTGCCGGCGAGGAAGCCCCGGCGGACGTCAACGCCGAGGCGGGCGACGACAGCGCCGCCGAGACCGGTGCGACACCGGTGGCGGAGATGACGCAGACAGCGGACAAAGCACCGCTGGAGCTGCTGACCTGGATTCGTGAAACCCGGCGCATGCGCAGTGAGGAAATCCACTTCCTGGACTCCCCCACCATTGGCGTGCTGGTGTTCTTTAAGCGGATTGAGGCGTCGGAGTAAGCTGGCCCAGACCGGCCATCGACGCCTCGAGCATGCCTTTCACCGAGGACATGCCCTGGTCGATGGCCGCCTCGATTTCTTCCATCGTGATGATGTGGTCTGACTTGCCAGCGGCCCAGTTCACCACCAGCCCCAGACAGGCGTAACGCATCCCCAGCTCGGCCGCGAGCACCGCTTCCGGCATGCCCGTCATCCCCACCAGATCACAGCCATCCCGCTCCATGCGGCGGATTTCCGCGGCGGTCTCCAGCCTCGGTCCCTGGGTGGCGCCATACACGCCAAAATCGGATATGGTCGTCTTCCGGCTCGCCGCCGCCTCGATCAGGATCCGGCGGGCGTCGGCGTCGTACGGCCAGGTGAAGTCGATGTGGGTGACGTGCTCCAGCTCGCCTTCGAAGAAGGTGCTGGGCCGGCCCCAGGTGTAATCGATGATCTGGTCCGGAACCACCACGTGGGCCGGCCCCATGTCCTGATGAATTCCGCCCACGGCATTGACCCCAACCACGGTGCGAACCCCGGCGTCGTAAAGCGCACGCAGGTTGGCGCGGTAATTCACCTGGTGCGGCGGAATGCGATGGGGGTTGCCGTGACGGGCCAGGAAAATCACCGGCTGGTCACCCAGCCGACCTTCCACCAGCGGCGCCGAGGGCTGCCCCCAGTCGGTGTCCACCGAGCGCTCGCCGGTGATTTCCAGGCCAGACAGAGTGGTCAGGCCGGTACCGCCGATGATGCCGACGGGGTGTTGTGCGGGTCTGGAACTCATTCGGCGTCTCCGGTTTCTTCGACATCGCCCTTGTGGGTGGCCTGGGCGCTGGACCTGGTCTTGGAACCGGAGCTCCGGTTCTGGTCGTCGTCCGCCCGGTCCTCGTCGCCCTCGACGGCGTCGGCATCGGCATCGGATTGCCCCTTGCGCTTGCCCTCTTTCGAGGCATCGCTGGCCAGCCGCACGCCCTCGGGCAGATGCAGGGTCCGGGTCGGGAAGGCCACCTCGGCGCCGTAGCCCTCAATGATCTCGCTGATCTTCAGCAGCACGTCCTGCTTCACCTCGTGGAACTTCACCCACTGGGTGGTCTTGGTGAAGGTGTACACCATGATGTCCAGGCTGGAGGCGTTGAAGGCCACGAAGTTCACGATCAGGGTCTGATCGGTGTCGATCTCCTCGTGGTTTTCGAGCATGGAGCGGATGTCGGCCACCACCTCGGCCATCTGGCTGACGTCGCAGTAACGGATGCCAATGGTTTCGCTGATACGGCGGTTGCGCATGCGGGACGGGTTTTCCACCGCGATGGAGGTGAAGGCGGCGTTGGGCACGTACAGCGGGCGCTGGTCAAAGGTGCGGATGGTGGTCAGGCGCCAGCCGATGTGCTCCACCGTGCCTTCGATGTTGCGGTCCGGCGAGCGCACCCAGTCGCCCACCTTGAACGGGCGATCGAGGTGGATGATGAACCCGCCGAAGAAGTTGGCCAGCAGGTCCTTGGCGGCAAAACCGACGGCGATACCGCCGACACCACCGAAGGCGAGCACACCGGAGATGCTGTAGCCCAGGGACTGCATCGCAATCAGCACGGCGGTGATGATGACCACGGCCCGGGACAGCTTGCTCACGGCGTTGACCGTGGTGTAGTCCATGGGCGTCTTCATCTTCATGGGCGAGATCAGGATCTTTTCGCCCTCTTTAATCAGCCGCAGCAGGGTCCAGACGAAGATCCAGATAAAGCCCATCTCCAGGACCGTTTCGTTGGCCTTGAAGATCTCCGCTTCCGAGTATTTGTGCGCGACCTCGGCCGCCCAGTACACCCCCTGCAGCCAGACAAAGCCCACCACCGGCTTGCGGGCGGCGTGGAGGAAGGCGTCGTCCCAGAGGTTGCGGGTGTTGCTGAATTTGCGCTCCAGGGCGCCGATGATGTGGCTGGCGATGTAGGCGACGGTGGCGGTACCGAACACCAGGGCGAAGACAACAATGCCCACGCGCCAGCCCTGGGACAGCAGATCAAAGCTCTGGATCCAGCCATTGATCATGGCAGTTGCTTTCTCGATCATCGGTGGCCTCTGATCAAACGGGATTAGTCAATGAACACGGCGATGCCGGCCTGAACGCGACCGAACAGGTCGACGATATCGTCGTTGCGCATGCGCACGCAGCCGTGGGACAGCGGAACGCCCATGGGCTCCGTGTCCGGAGTGCCGTGAATGTATATGAAGCGACGAAAAGTATCGACCCCGGGACCGCGGTTTTTCCCGGACTCCCGGCCGCACAACCAGAGGATGCGACTCAGTATCCAGTCCCGTCCGGGGTGCTGCTGGGCCAATTCGGGAGAGTAGATTTCGCCGGTGGGTCGACGACCGCGGAACACGGTGCGCAGGGGCTGGTCGGCGCCGATCAGCGCGCGAATGAAATGCTCGCCCCGGGGGGTACAACCGCTGCCATCACGCTCGCCCGGGCCGTTGAGTCCGGTGGACACCGGGTACTCGATTTCCACCCCGCCGTCCCGACCGATCAGGGTCAGGCGCTGGTGCTCCAGACTGATGTGAATGCGAGGCGCGACGGCAATGTCCTGACTCAAACCGGAAAAGCTCCCTTATGGCACGTGCCAAAGGGAAGCCTACCCGAGAGCGGGAAGATCAGGCAACCGAGACCTTGCTCCCGGCCGGTGGAATCAACATGGTGTCTTCGGCCTGCATGCCGGCCGCCAGGAACGGCACCAGGCGCGCGGCGATTTCCTGCACCGTGGTTTCAACGCCCAGCTTGTTCTCCAGAATGTCCCGCAAGGCGTCGCTGCTGGACATGGTGAAGGCGGTGGCGCCAAGCATGAACTGGATGCGCCAGTAGCGGTCGACGGCGGACAACTGCGGTGTGGCTTCTTTCAGCAGGCGCATGAACCGGCTGAACGGGTCGCCGTATTCCTGTTCAAGGAACTTGCGCAGGTGGCCCTGAGACTGGGTGTAGGCCAACCCGAGCAGACGCATGAAGATGGAGATGCCCTTCTCATTGCGCTGGGGCATGCGCACGGCGCTCTCGGTCAGGGCCCAGAGAGTCTGGTTCAGGGTCGGCGGCTTGCCGTCGCAGCGGTCTTCGAGTTCATCGAAGGCTTTTTCCAGGGTCGCGGAGAACGGCGTCAGAAAACGGGCGAAAACGGCGTGAATAAGCGCGTTCTTTGAGCCAAAGTGGTAATTGACTGCGGCCAGGTTTACTTTAGCCTTACTGGTGATCATCCGGAGCGAGGTTTCGGAAAACCCCCGGTCAGCAAACAGCTCCTCGGCTGCATCAAGAATCCGGTCAACGGTATCGGACTGCGCCATCTTGTTTTAAGCCTCTCACAAACGTCTGTTTAAAACATACGTTTGAAGGTTAGCCTTGTCAAGTTCTCGGCTCAGGCTCGGCAGCGACGTCTTTCCATCCCCGATCAAGGGCTTGCTGGTTGCCGTCAAAAAACGCGGCCTGCACCCGGCCGTAGGCTTTTTCAGCCTCCAATAGATAGATCAGATACAGGCGCACATGTTCCCGACGGGTCAGATACCGAGGCAACACCCGCTGCTCCGACAGCCGCAGCAGCCGATTGAACCGGTTGTTGCGCAAAGCCACGTTGAACTCCGCCATGCGCGCGCACTGCCAGATCAATCCCTCTTGCCCTTCAAGGTGGGCGGCATGAGCCCTGGCGTCACTGAGCATGCGCCGGCGTTTCATGATGACATCGAAGTAGGAAGGGTGGGCGTTGTAGATGCGCCGGACCGCCGGCACGCCCAGCAGCATCACCACCACGAAGGCGCCAAACCCTGTGCCGGCAACCCAGGCCGGTACCAACCCGGTCAGGCCACTGAGGAACAGCAGCGCCGCTGCCACGGCACTGAACAGCCAGAGATCCCGATTGCGCTTGGCGGTGGCCAGGGTGAAGTCGTCCGGCCAGTCGGCCATGGCCAGGCGCTCGAAATCCATCAGCAGCACCCGGTCGCACTGGCTCAGCATCAGCCGCAGCTGACGCTGCCGGGCTTCGGCCTGGACCTGGTCGGGAGCCGGCGGCTTCTGCTCGGCGTTGTCGGACTCGGCCGCTGCGCCCTGTTCCGAGCCGTCCGCCGGGTTCTCGCCAGACTTCTCGCCCGCACCTTCGTCGGCAGCAACGGCAGGTGCCTGATCGGCGGCCGTGTCCGCCAACGGCACAGTTGCCGTGGCCAGGGCCGCCGCTTGCGCTTCCGGGCCCTGCTGGGGCGCGGTCGCCGGCGACCCCGAACCGGAGGGCGTGGCTACCGGGGCCTGAACCGGCGCAGGGTCGGCCGCCCGGCCCGGGCGCAATACGGCACCTGGGCTGGGGTCCTGGACGGTTTGGGCGGGCCTTTGATGTTCAGCCATCGATACGGGTCCTGCTTCTCAATAAGGTGACTGCCATGTCATGGGTTCTCACTGGCTATCGGCCGGCGCCGACCATTCTTGAGGTCTGCGGGCTTGGCCGCCGGGGCCAACAACTTGGCAAGGGCAACACCGCTCGCTATCCTTGGCGACCCGTTCAAGTGGCGGCAACGACGAATCCCGGAGGTGTGGTTATGTTCACAGGCATAGTTCAAGGTATGGCAACGGTCGAGGAAGTCCAGGCGGCCCCGGGGCTGACCACCTTCGTGATCCGCCTGCCCGAGGATAAGACCGACGGCGTTGCCATCGGCGCGTCCGTGGCCATCAACGGCACCTGCCTGACCGTCACCCGCCAGGAAGGCAGCGCCCTGTACTTCGATGCCATCCAGGAAACCCTGCGCCTGACCACCCTCGGCGACCTGAAACCCGGGGATTCGATCAATTTCGAGCGGGCGGCCCGCATCGGCGACGAAATCGGCGGCCACCTGCTGTCCGGCCACGTTCACACCACCGCCACCATCACCGAGACTATTCGGCCGGAGAACAACGTCACGCTCTGGTTCGAAGTCCCCGAGCAGTGGATGAAGTACATCTTCGCCAAGGGCTACATCGCCATCAACGGCGCCAGCCTGACCATCGGCGAGGTTCAGGACAACCGCTTCAATGTTCACCTGATTCCGGAAACCCTTCGGGCCACCACCTTTGGCACCGCCACCGAAGGCACCCGGGTCAATCTGGAGATCGACAGCCAGACCCAGACCATCGTGGATACGCTGGCACGCCTGGGCTACGACCAGCCGCCCCAGCCCCGCTAACCGCGTCTAGCGCTTGGTAGCGGCCTCCAACACCACGAACTTGGGGTTGGCGTCCAGTTGCCGCACCTGCGGGAAAAAGCGCCGCAGGCTGCGGTGATAGCCCAGATGCCGGTTACCCACCATCAGCAGCCGGCCACCCGGCGCCAAATGGCGAGCCGCCCGGGCGAACAGGCGCAGGGCGATGTGGTCCCCCACTACCCCACCCTCGTGGAACGGCGGATTCAGCAGAATCAGATCAAACCGGCCAGCGCCGGCGGCAACGCCGTCGGCATGGTCAAAGGTGCAGTCGCTGTCGGCAAAGGCTGCCTCGACATTGCGCTCGGCACTGACAATGGCCTGGCTGGAGACGTCACTGAAGGTCAACGCCAGATCCGGGCGGGCCGATAGCGCAACCATCCCCACCACGCCGTTGCCACAGGCCAGATCCAGTACCCGGGCGCCGGGCGCCACCGCGGCCACCGCAGACCGGACCCGGGGCAGGAACAGCCGGGTGCCGATATCCAGCTTGTCCCGGGCGAATACCGCCGGCAGCGCCGAGACCTCAAACGATTCCTGCTCCGGGCTATAGCCTTTCCAGGTCCCGGACCAATCGGCCAGCTCGGCGGTTCCCGGCCGGCAGACAATGACCCGCGCCTTTTTCCGCGCCGGGCACACGGTGTCGGTGGTCACCGCCTGAGCGAAAACATCGACACCGCGATCGGGCAGGTGCTTGATCATGCCACCGGCCAGCAGCAGGCCGTCCTCCGCCAGCACATCATTGACCCAGCGCAGCAGCCAGGCCAGATAGTCCGCATGGCGGGGAATGCGCAGCACCACGGCGTCGTAGCGGGCATCGGGCGGAGTGCGCCAGGACCGCACCTCGGGCAGGCTGGCCAGGCCCGGATTCAGCCCGGCGTTGTCGGCCAGGGCCGCCGGCAGGGTCGCGCTGTCGGCCACCAGATCCGGCTGGAACGGCTGCAGGCCCAAGGTGAGGGCCCCGAACTGGTCGTCGATCACCAAAACCCGCGGCTGCCGGCTGGGCTCCAGGCGAGCAAAGGCCTCCTGCAGCAAAAGCTCGTCGGCCGCATCCCAGGCCCGCAGGGACGCGTCGCCCTCTCCGGGACGTGCCAGGGTCAGTGGGCCAGCCGGGGCATCAAGGGTTGCAGTTGTCATTTCAGGCATCCGTGGGGGCTTTTGTCACAAAGGCGCCATTCTAGGCTGAATACTCTAGAAATTAACCCTAGTTTGAGAGGTGTTCATGCGCTAACCCGTTTCCGGTTGGCTCCGTTGTTTTGGACGCGAACCTTTTGCCCCTCACCCCAGGGGCTTTTTTCGTTCTGGCGCGGGGAAACGTCCGGATCAGCGCCGAATGGCGCGGTACACCGTAAAGCGGCGGTCCTCGACCAACCGTTCGACCGGCCCGATGAAGCGTTGGATCAGGGATTCGTAGGGCAGGAAACTGTTGGCCACCAGGCGCAGTTCGCCCCGGGACTGGAGGTGCCGGGACACGTCCCGCAGGAAATTCTCGGTCATCGAGGTGTCGGTTTTGACCCCGGTGTGGAACGGCGGGTTGGTGACAATGGCCGGCCAGCGGCCATCGACCTCGGCCAGGCCATCGGAGGCGATGATAGTGCCCTCGGCGCCGTTGCGGTCGTAGGTCGCACGGGCGCAGATCACGGCCTGGGACTGGACATCAACCCCATCCACCGGACTCACGGCGCGGCCCTGAGCCTTCTGCCAGGCCTGGTGCCAGGCGCCGATGACGCCGGCGCCACAGGCAAAATCCAGGATCCGATCGGCTTTCATCGGCAGGTCCGCCAGGGTTTGCAACAGGACGGCGGTGCCGCCGTCGAGCTCGCCCTGGCTGAAGATGCCGGGCAGCCCGGAGACCTCAATCGACGTGTCGGCCAGGGTCACAGCGTGCCACTGCATCCAGTCGGCCAGCTGGAACTCGGCCAGCGGCGCAATTCCGTCCGCCAGCCAGACCTGGCAGTGCCGGGCACTGTCGATCTTGCCAGCCTGGGGCGCCACGGCTTTCAGCTGTTTGACGGCGCCGGCGATGCCTTCTTTCTTTTCGCCCAGCAGAATCAGGCTGGCGCCCGGCGCCGCCAGCCAGCGGGCGAGACTCAACCGCAGGTCCAGCTCGGCCCGGGCCTTGGGCAGGAACACCACCAAGGTGTCGAAACCACCGGCGGTCAGGGCCGGATGGTCGTATCCGAAAGCCACCTGCCAGGCCGCCTCCCCGTTTACCTGCCCTTCGAGCTGGCTGGCGCAGCCTGCATGTTCGGTCATCACCAGGCCACCGGACGGCAGTTCCGCCAACAAGGCCGGACTGCTGACGCCCAGCAGGGCGACCCGGCCGGACAGCCGGGCACGATTGCGAAGCAGCGCTTCGTGGGAATTGGGCATAACAGACATTGGCAATACGACCCCGTGGAAACCCGTAAAACGGGCTACTCTAACCGGAATCGGCGCCCGAGTCTTGCCAGACCCGGGCGACCTGGGACTTATATTGCCGGATTACCGGCTTGCGCGCACCGGACGCTGCGCCAGTTCCTGGATGCTCTGCTCCAGAACCTGCTCGGGCTCCTCGTCGTTGCCGACCTTCAGACCCATGTCGCGCAGCTTGCCGTCGGCCAGGTCGTAGACGAAGCCGTGGACCGTCAGTTTCTGGCCGCGTTTCCAGGCCTCGCGCACGATGCTGGTCTGGCACACGTGACGCACCTGCTCGACCACGTTCAGCTCGCACAGGCGGTCGACCCGGTCCTTTTCGCTGTCGATGGCGTCGAGGATTGGCTGGTGCCGGTCACGGACATCCTGAACGTGACGCAACCAGTTGGTGATCAGTCCATCCCCCTGGTTCAGCAGCGCCGCCTTAACCCCGCCACAGCTGTAATGGCCCACCACCATCACGTGTTTAACCTTGAGCACCTCAACCGCAAACTGCAGCACCGACAGGCAGTTGAAGTCGGTGTGCACCACCACGTTGGCGACGTTCCGGTGCACGAACAGTTCGCCCGGCATTAGATCGACGATCTGGTTCGCCGGCACCCGGCTGTCGGCGCAGCCGATCCACAGGTATTCCGGCGCCTGCTGCGCGGACAAACGCTCGAAGAAGGTCGGGTCCTCGGACTTGATGCCCTCGGCCCAGGCCTTGTTGTTTTCAAGAAGATGGTCTAGCTGCCCCATCAACAGTCTCCCCTATGATCTTGGTAAGGTTCTGATTGAACGGTATTGATCGCGCCAACGCAACCGTCAGTTAGTCGCAGCCTCGGCCTCCACGTGCCCGGAATGCATGGTGCTCTGGGCCAGATCCAGCAGCTCCCTCAGGGCCACCGAAAACATGGCGTATTCCGGCTCCCGCACGCCTTTCAGCTCAGTCAACATGGTTTTCCAGCGGTGGATCATGCCCGCATGGCGCTCCAGCCACGCCTCCACGCAGGCATCCACATCTTCCGGTTTGCTGATCTGTCTAAGCACGCCTGTGGTCAAGGCCCGCTGCTGCCACTCCAGGTCTTCCCGGAAGCTCTCGCGGGCCAGGGCCTGCCAGTGGGACGCCGGGGTCAGCCCGGCAATGGCGCGGGCAAACCAGTTCAGGTCAAGCTTGTCGCCAATGTCGTAATAGAGGTTGGCGACGGTCTTGAGCGGCATGCCGGTGGCTTCCTGGGCCTCGATGATGCCCAGGGACGAGTACAGGTAATCGGTGCCGGACAGCACCGACGCCAGCTCCTGCGGCAATCCCGCTTCGGTCAGCGCCTGATGCCGCTTCTCCCAGGCCTGCAGGGCGTGCTCACCCAGGTATTCCGGCAGGTTGGCGGTGATCGCCCAGACGCTGTCGGCAAAGCGCTCGATGTGGTTCTGGATGCTCAACTCGGCCCGACGGTTGCGCAGCAACCAGCGCACCGACCGACGCATCAGTCGCATCAGGTCCTGCATCAGCTCCATCTGCAGCTGCGCCGGCACATTGAAGTCCTGGTGCTCGATCTTGTCCCACCAGTTGTCGATGCGGAACACGTCCCGGGCAATGATCCAGGCCAGGGCAATGGACGCCGGGTCGGCACCGGTGGACTGGTTCAGCCGCTCGACGAAGGTGATGCCCATGTGATTGACCATGTCATTGGCAATCTGGGTGGCGATGATCTCGCGCCGCAGTTGGTGCTCGCTCAGCTCCCGGGTGAATTTCTGGGTCATGGTGCGCGGGAACACCTTGTACATCTCACCAGCCAGCATCGGCTCGTCCGGAAGCGTGCTGTCGATCAGGGTCTGCTTCAGATCGCCCTTCACATAGGAAATCAGGACCGACAGCTCCGGCCGGGTCAGGCCTTTCTTGTCCAGTTTGCGCTCGGTCAGGGTCTCGTCGTCCGGCAGGAATTCCAGCGCCCGATTGAGCTTGCCTTCGTTTTCGAAGGTGTTGATCAACCGGCGGTATTCCTCCAGCCGGATCGCCGCGTCCTCGCTGGCGATGCTGATGGCCTGGGTCTGCCGGTAGTTGTTCTTCAGCACCAGGCCGGCAACGTCGTCGGTCATCTGCTCCAGCATCAAGTTGCGCTGCTTGCCGGTGAGGTCGCCCATGGCCACCGCCTGGTTGAGCAGGATCTTCATGTTGACTTCGTGGTCCGAGCAGTCGACGCCGCCGGAGTTGTCGATGAAGTCGGTGTTCAGGCGACCGCCCCTGAGCGCGTACTCGATACGGCCCAACTGGGTCAGCCCCAGGTTGCCGCCCTCACCGACTACCTTGCAGCGCAACTCGTTGCCATTGATGCGCAGACCGTCGTTGGCCTTGTCGCCAACGTCGCTGTGGGACTCATTGGCGGCCTTGACGTAGGTGCCAATGCCACCCACCCAGAGCAGGTCGACCTGGGCCCGCAGGATGTGGGAGATCAGCATGTTCGGCGGCACCCGATCGGACTTGATGCCCAGCAGTTTCTTCATCTCCGCGCTCACCGGGATGGACTTGGCATTCCGGCTGAAGACGCCACCGCCCTTGGAGATCAGCTTGGTGTCGTAGTCGGTCCAGGCCGAACGGGGCATCTGGAACAGGCGCTGCCGCTCCTTGAAGCTCTTCTCCGGATCCGGCGTCGGGTCCACGAAGATGTGGATGTGGTTGAAGGCGGCCACCAGCTTGGTCTTCTCGGAGCAGAGCATGCCGTTGCCGAACACGTCACCGCCCATGTCGCCGATGCCGATGGCGGTGAACTCATCCAGCGCCGGGTTGATGCCCATTTCCCGGAAGTGCCGCTCCACCGACACCCAGGCGCCCCGGGCAGTGATGCCCATCTTTTTGTGGTCGTAGCCGTTGCTGCCCCCGGAGGCGAAGGCGTCGCCCATCCAGAAGCCGTAATCGGCGGACAGGCCGTTGGCGATGTCGGAGAAGGTAGCGGTGCCCTTGTCCGCCGCCACCACCAGGTAATGATCGTCCTCGTCGTGTCGCACCACCCGCTCCGGCGGCTGGATGCCAGCATCGACCAGGTTGTCGGTGATGTCGAGCAGGCCGCGGATAAAGGTCTTGTAGGCTTCAATGCCCTCGGCCTGGAAGGCCTCCCGATCGGACGGATCCGGCAGGCGCTTGGCCACGAACCCGCCCTTGGCGCCAACCGGCACGATGACCGCATTCTTGACCTGCTGCGCCTTCACCAGACCCAGGATCTCGGTGCGGTAGTCCTCGAAGCGGTCGGACCAGCGCAACCCGCCCCGGGCAACCTTGCCACCGCGCAGGTGCACCCCTTCCACCCGCGGCGAGTAGACAAAGATCTCGAACATCGGCAGCGGCAGCGGCACGTCCGGAATGCGCGAGGGGTCGAACTTGACGCTGATGTAGGACTTGTTGCTGCCCTGGGCATCGTGCTGGTAGAAGTTGGTGCGCAGGGTGGCCTGCATCAGCTCCTGGTACAGCCGCAGCACCCGGTCCTCACTGAGGTTCTCCACCGCGTCGAGACCGGCGTTGAATTCGATCTCCAGCTTTTGCTGCGCCGCCTTGCTCTTGCCGGCGCTCTGGTAGCGGTCCGGGTTGAAGCGCACCTCGAAGTACTCGAGCAAGGTGCGAGCCAGGTCCACGTGGTTGACCAGGGTGTTGGAGATGAAGGTCTGACTGTTGGAGAACCGGATCTGGCGCATGTAGCGGGCGTAGGTGCGCAGCAGCGCGATCTCGCGCCAGCTCATGTAGGACGACAGCAGCAGCCGGTTGAAGGCGTCGTTCTCGGCCTCGCCGTACCAGACCTTGCGGAACAGGTCCTCGAAGATCGGCCGGATGCGGTGCAGATCGACCACCCGGCCGGAATGGGCCTTGAGCGTGAAGTCGTGGATCCAGACCGTGTTTCCGTTCCGGTCGGTCACCTCGAACGGATGCTCACCCAGGACCCGGAAGCCCAGGTTGTCAAAGATCGGCATCACGTCCGAGAGCGGCACCGGCTGGTCGGGGAAGAACAGCTTGAAGTGCAGCTTGCTCTCATCCTCCTCCAGCGCCCGGTAGAAACTCATGGCCAGGTCCTTGAACTTGGCCGAGGCGGAGATGTGCTCCAGGTCGATGGCGGCGCGCCGGGGCGAGAACATGTCGGTGTAGCTGGCCGGGAAGCCGCCGGACCAGAGCCGGGACAGCTCGTTGCCCTGCTCCTCGCCGTAGGCCTCGCTCAGGGCCTCGTACAGACCGTCGCGCCAGGACTGGGCGAGCTCAATGACCTGCTCGCGAATCTCGGCGATGGGCAGTTGCCGGTTCTCGACCTGGGGCACCCGGATGGTGAACTGGACCCGGGCCAGCACCGATTCGGAGAAGTGGGTGACGAATTCGATGTCCTGGGCCTCGAGCCGTTCCAGCAACACCTGCTCCACTTTCTGGCGCAGTTCGGTGTTGTAGATGTCCCGTGGGAAAAAGGCCAGGCAGGTGACGAACTGGCCGTACACGTCCTCGCGCATGAACAGCTCAATGCGCCGGCGCTCCTGGACATAGAGAATGGCCTTGGCGATTTTCAGCAACTCGGTGCTTTCGATCTGGAACAGCTCGTCCCGGGGATAGACCGTGAGAATCTGATCCAGCTCCTTGCCAGCGTAATCGTCGCGCATGAAGCCGGAGCGCTTGATCACGTTCTGGAATTTCCGGCGCAGCAGCGGAATTTCATCCGGCCGTTCGTTATAGACCCGAGAGGTGTACAGGCCGAGGAAACGGCGCTCACCCACCACTTCGCCCTTGCTGTTGAACTTCTTGACCGCGATATAGTCCGGGTAGGCCGGCCGGTGCACCCGGGAGCGCTGGGCCGATTTGGCAAAGATGAAAATGTCGTCGGTGCGGGTCATTTCATGCCGGGTGCGCTGGGGCAACTCGTTCAGGCGCACCCGGTCCGGGCGCTCGTTGTTGACCCGGAGTATGCCCAGCTCGGAATTCTCGACCCGGCGCACTGCCATGCCGCTCTTGTCCTTGGCGAAGTCGTACTCGTCGTACCCGAGGAAGGTGAAGTGATCCTCCACCAGCCAGTTCAGGAATGCCCTGGCCTCTTCTTTTTCCTCGTCGCTGATGCCGGCGACGGTGGAATCCAGCTCGTCCAGGATCTCACAGACCTTGTCGGTGACCACCGGGAAGTCGGACACCGCGATTCGCACCTCGTGCAGCACCGTCTGCAGGGCTTCCTCCAGCTCGCGCAGGTCCTCGGGGTCGCTGTGCCGGTCGATCTCCAGCACGATGAAGGCTTCGAACTGAGCGCCTTTGCTGGCCTTCTTGTTCGACAGCAGCTTGTTCAGCCGGCCGTCCTGGTTGCGCTCCACCTGCAGGATGGAGTGCTGGATGGAATGGGTGCCGATCTCGCGCTGATTGATGGCGATGCGCAGGGAGTCGATCAGAAACGGGATGTTCGGGTGCAGGATGAAGATGACGGTGTGGGTCGATTGCCAGCCGTCACTCTCGAGATCCGGGTTGAACACCGATACCGGGGTTTCCTCGGCGTCACGCTTCTGCAGGAAGTTCCAGGCCGCCAGGACCGCACCATAGGTATCGGAAAAACGTCGACTCACCAGCTCTTCGAGCGGAATGTGGGCATAATGCTGCTTGGCAAATTCGCTGATCTTTTTCGCTTCTGTCTTGGCAATTTTCTGGGCGAACGCATCAGCCAGTTGTTCAAAAAACTGATCCTTGCTGGCCACTGTCAGCGCATTCATGATCGACCTCGGTTAGTGTGAAATAAAAGTAATCGGCGTATCGTCACATAAGCATAGTCAAGCCCTTGATTTTTGCAGGCCAGATGCCAAAACTGCGGCATCTACTTACGGACAAAAAGCGCCGTTTGATGAACCAAAAAAATACGTGGGAGCAGTCACTTCCAATGTCGCTACAGCATACGTTCGGCGAACTTCGGTCGCAGTTGGCAAAAAGGATAATCGGGCAGGAAAAACTGGTAGACCGCCTTCTCATTGCTCTGCTCGCCGATGGCCATTTGCTGGTCGAAGGGGCTCCCGGCCTGGCCAAGACTACGGCGATCAAGGCCCTCGCCGATCACCTCGACGGCGATTTTCATCGCATCCAGTTCACCCCGGATCTGCTGCCCTCGGACGTCACCGGCAGTGAGATCTACCGGGCCGAAACCGGGCAGTTCGAATTTCAGCGCGGGCCGATCTTTCACAACCTGGTGCTGGCCGACGAGATCAACCGGGCGCCGGCTAAGGTCCAGTCCGCGCTGCTGGAAGCCATGGGCGAACGCCAGGTCAGTGTCGGCCTGCGCACCTTCCCGCTCGACCGCCTGTTCATGGTGATGGCGACCCAGAACCCGATTGAGCAGGAAGGCACCTACCCATTGCCGGAAGCCCAGCTCGACCGTTTCCTGATGCACGTGGTGATTCATTACCCCTCCGCCAGCGCGGAGAAAGCCATCCTGCACCTGGCCCGCAACGACTACCGCCAGGGCCTGCCGGCCGCCGACGTCAAACTGACCGCCGACCAGGTGTTCCAGGCCAGGAACGAAGTCGCCGACATCTACATGGCCGAGCCGGTGGAGCAATACCTGCTGGCCCTGGTGCTGGCCAGCCGCGATGCCGCCAGCCTGGACCCGGAACTGGCGCGCTGGACCGCCTTCGGCGCCAGCCCACGGGGCACCATTGCCCTGGACCGCTGCGCCCGCGCCCTGGCCTGGCTCGATGGCCGTGACTACGTCACCCCGGACGACGTCCGGGCAATGGCCTTCGACGTGCTCCGACACCGGATCCTGCTGACCTTCGAAGCCGAGGCCGAGGGCATGACCGCGGACACCGTCATCCAGCGCCTGATTGACCGGGTTCCGGTCAGCGCCTGATGACCGCCAGCGAACGGACAGACTGACCGCGACCATGGCCACGATCGACGCGCTCACCCACATCGGTCTGCCCGACCTGATCCGCCTGCAGGCGGATGCCAGGGCCCTGAAACTGCCCTCGGCTCGCCAGGTTCGTACCCGCCAGGCCGGACTCCAACGCTCACCCCAGCGGGGCCGCGGCATGGCCTTTGCCGAGGTGCGCCAATACCAGCCCGGCGACGACATCCGCAGCATCGACTGGCGCGTCACCGCCCGGCGCCAGGCACCGCACACCAAACTGTACGAGGAAGAACGGGAGCGCCCGGTGCTACTGCTGTGCGACCTCGGCCAGACCCTGTTCTTCGCCAGCGCCGGCGCCTACAAGCAGGTCCGCGCCGCCCAGGTGGCGGGGCTGCTGGCCTGGCTTGCGCTCTGGGCCGGCGACCAGGTCGGCGGCATCGTGTTCAACGATCGGGAGCTGAGCGTGCTGCGTCCGGCCCGCCGCAAGAAATCCGTGCTGCGTCTGCTAGACACCCTGGCCGACCAGCAGCGCCAGCCCGGCCAGAACACCGATCAGGCCACGGCCGCAAGTCCGGTCCACGGGCTGGACCAGGCCCTGGCGGAAGCGCGCCGGGTGGCGCACACCGGCAGCCGGATTTTCGTGATCAGCGATTTTTTCGGCATCTCCGAGGACACCGGCACCCTGCTCGGGGCCCTGGCCCGGCACAACTCCGTGAGTGCCCTGCGCATTGTCGATCCGCTGGAACTGACCTTGCCCGACCATGGCCGGTTCGCGGTGGCCGGGCCTGAAGGGCCGGTCTGGTTCGATGCCGGCAACACCCGTTTCCAGGCCGCCTGGCGCGAAAAAGTCGACGCCCACGAGGCACGCCTAGAGCATTGCTTCCGCACCTCAGGCGTAGCCTCGGCCCGACTGTTCACCGGCGACGACCCGGCGGTCGCGCTGAAACCACTGCTGGGCCCGGGAGGGCGGATCGGATGAATCCCCAGGATCCGCTCAGCCAGCTGAAAGACATCCATCTGCCCACCGCCGGGGGATTCTGGCCGCCGGCACCCGGCTGGTGGCTGCTGACCCTGTTGGCCCTGCTGCTGATTGTGGCGCTGGTCTGGCTGGTCCACCGGCGCGTCAAGAGCAACCGCTGGCTGAAGCAGGCCCGGGCCGAGTTGTCGGAACTGGACCGTCAGGCCCGTCCGGATCCGGCCTGGTTCGCCCAGTTGAACACCTTGCTGAAACGGGCGGCCCGGCAGCGCTATCCGGAGCGGCACCCGGAAAGCCTGTCCGGTGATGCCTGGATCGATTTCCTGCTGGAGACTGCACCTGGCCAGCGCATCGCCTCACGGCCGGTGGTCGAGGCCATGGTGCACAGCGCCTGGCAGCCCAACCTCGAGGCCGATCCAAAACAGGCAACCCGCTTCGCCCAGTACTGGCTGGGAGGACCGACATGCTGACCCTGGCCTACCCCTGGCTCTTGCTGCTTGTTCTGGCCCCGCTGCTGCTGCAGTGGCGCCGGCCGGTGGGTCACACCGTGGACGCCCCGGTGCTGCCCGTGGGCCACTGGCTGTCGGATCTGCCCGGCGTCAGCCGTCGGGGTAATGCCACGCCACTCTGGCGCAAACTGCTGTTGCTGCTGGCCTGGTTACTGCTGGTGTTGGCCCTGGCCCGGCCCCAGCACGTAGGCGAGCAGATCCAGTTGCCGGTCTCGGGCCGGGACCTGATGCTGGTGGTGGACATTTCCCCGAGCATGGACGAGCAGGACATGGTCATTCAGGGCCGCAGCATCAACCGGCTGCAGGCGGTGAAAGTGGTGCTCGATGATTTCATCACCCGGCGCCAGGGCGATCGGCTTGGCCTGATCCTGTTCGGTACCGAACCCTACGTGCAGGTGCCACTGACCTTCGATCTGGCCACGGTGCGCACCCTGATGCGCGAGTCCGGGCTGGGCATGGCCGGTCGCGCCACCGCCATCGGCGACGCCGTCGGCCTGGCCATCAAGCGCCTGCGGGACCGGCCCCAGGAACAGCGGGTGGTGGTGCTGCTGACCGACGGCGCCAACACCGCCGGCGAGATTACCCCGGACAAGGCCACGGAAATCGCTGAGGCCGCCGGGGTGCGCCTGTACACCATCGGCATCGGTGCCGAATCCATGGTGCAGCGCGGTTTCCTGGGCTCGCGCCGGGTGAACCCGTCCCGGGACCTGGACGAGGCCCTGCTGACCCGCATGGCCGAGCAGACCG
Organism: Marinobacter qingdaonensis; assembly: GCF_034555935.1. Lineage (NCBI taxonomy): Bacteria > Pseudomonadati > Pseudomonadota > Gammaproteobacteria > Pseudomonadales > Marinobacteraceae > Marinobacter > Marinobacter qingdaonensis. Next base: position 2,099,798 of record NZ_JAYDCJ010000003.1, on the reverse strand, counting down.
GCGGTCAGTACTTCCGGGCCCGCAGCCTGCCGGAACTGGAACTGATCTACGAGACCATCAACCAGCTGGAGGCCATCGAGCTGGAGGGCAAGTTCTATCGCCCGGTGACCGAACTCTTTGCCTGGCCCGCGGGTCTGGCGGCCCTGCTCTGGCTGGCGCAATTGTTGGTGCGAGAACTGGTGCCGCGGCTCCGCCCGGCCCCGAGCGAAGGGGACGCCCATGGCTGAATTTCATTTCCTGCGTCCATTCTGGCTGTTGCTGCTGCTCAGCCTGCCGCTGATCTATGTCGGGCTCCGGCACCTGCGCCTGGGCGACAGCGGTTGGGCCCGGATCATCCCGGCCCGGTTGCTTTCGCCCCTGGTGCGCCATGACGGCGCCACCACCCAGCGCCAGCGCTCACCCGTACTACCGGTGACCCTGGCCATTACCGCCCTGACCATCGCCCTGGCCGGCCCGGCGTGGCGGGAAGCGCCCACGCCCCTGAAACAGCCCGGGGACAGCCTGGTGATCGTGCTCGACCTGTCCCTGTCGATGCTGGCCGCGGATGTCCAGCCGGACCGGCTGACCCTGGCCAAGCGGAAAATCCGCGACATCCTCGACGCCCGCCAGGGCAGCCTGAACGGCCTGATCGTGTACGCCGCCGATGCCCATGTGGTGGCGCCCCTGACCGACGACAACAAGACCATCGAGGGCATGCTCGACGTGCTCGAGCCGGTGATCATGCCGGCGCCCGGCAACCGCGCCGACCTGGCGGTTGCCCGGGCCCGCAATCTGCTGACCCAGGGTGCACCCGGCCAGGGCCGGATCCTGCTGATTTCCGACGAGGTACCCGAGCGCTACCACGCCAGCATCCGTGACAGTCTCGCCAGCACCGGTCTGGCGCTCAGCACCCTGGTGGTCGGCACCGAACAGGGCGGCCCCATTCCCTTGGCCAAACGGGGCTTTATCCGCGAGAACGATGAGATCGTGATCACCCGGGCCGAACCCCAGGCCCTGGCCCGCCTGGCCCGGGACAACGGCGGCGAGAGCCGACGCCTGACCCTGGACGACACCGACATTCGCGCCCTCGGCCTGGAGCCGGTCGACTCGGATCAGTGGCAGGACAACGAGGATGGCGCCACCGTCAACCGCTGGCAGGACGACGGCTACTGGCTGCTCTGGCTGGCACTGCCGCTGCTGCTCCTGGGCTGGCGCCGGGGTGGTTTTGCCGTGCTGGCGCTCAGCACCCTGCCGCTGGTACCCCAGCCGGCCCAGGCTCTGGACTGGGGCGCGCTCTGGCAACGGGAAGACCAGCGGGCTCCGGAGCTGATTGCCGAGGACCCGGCTGCCGCGGCCCGCCGCCTGGAAGATCCGGAATGGCGAGGTGCGGCCCAGTACCGCGCCGGTCAGTTCGAGCAGGCCGCCAAGGCCTTTGCCGAGGTACCCGGCGCCCGGGCCGACTACAACCGGGCCAATGCCCTGGCGCGCGCCGGCGAGCTGGAACAGGCCCTGAGCGCCTACGATGAGGCGCTGGACCAGGACCCCACCCTGGAAGATGCCCGGCACAACCAGAAGCTGGTCGAGCAGCTGCTGCAGCAACAGCAGCAGCAAAACCAGCAACAGGATGCTCAGTCCGAAGACTCCGGCGACAACCAGAACGAGAACTCCGGCCAGTCCAGCGACCGTCAAAACGGGGATCAGCAATCCCAGAACTCGCAGCAGCCCGGCGAGCCCTCGGATCCGTCCTCAGACGCTGCCGATTCCCGTAACAATCCAGACCAGAACCCGGACTCGGAGCCGGCCGACAGTAAAGAGCAGCAGGCCCAACCCCAGTCCGGCTCAGCCGAGGACCAGCAAACCCGCGGTCAGGCCGAGGCACCGGCCCAGATCTCCGAACAGCCATTGTCCCAGGGCCAGGAACAGTGGCTGCGCCGGGTTCCCGATAACCCCGGCGGCCTGTTGAAGCGCAAGTTCCTGCAACAGTACCAGGAGCGTCAGACACCATCCGATGAGGGCGATACACCATGGTAAAGCGGCTGATTTCCTTCGCCACCCTGCTTGTTCTGTTGGGCCTGGGCGCCATGGTCCAGGCCGGGGAGCTCAAGGTGGAGCCGGACCGCAAGCGCCTGTACGAGGGCGAAGTCGTAACGGTCACGGTCACCGGCTCCATGAAGCTGGATATCAATCTGAGCAACCTGTTCAACTTCGATCTGTCGAACCTGCCCTCCCCGGACATCGAGAAGGTGGAGCCGGACTTCGAGGTGCTGGCCCAGAATCAGCGTTACAGCATTCGCACCGTCAATTCCGAGATGGTGGGTGTCATCACCTGGACCTACCAACTGGCACCGAAACGCAATGGTCAATTGACCATCCCGGCGCTGAGCTTCCAGGACTCCACCTCGGAGCCGGTCACCATTGAGGTGGTCAGCGGCTCGCCGCCGGATGAGGAGGTGGCGGCTACCCGGGACAGCTTCATCGAACTTTCCGCCGACAAGGCCGAGCTGTACGTGCAGGAACAGCTGACCCTGACCATCCGGCTGTTTTTCAGTGGCAACCTGGTGCGCGGGGAACTGTCGGAGCCGAGCCACCCGGACGCCATCATTGAGCCCCTGGGCAAGCAGCGGGAGTTCAGCCGCTATCGGGACGGGGTGCGGTTCCGGGTGGTGGAACGCCGCTACGCCCTGTTCCCCCAGAAGCCGGGTGAACTGACCCTGGCCCCGATCCAATTCGAGGGTCAGGCCCGGGACGCCAGTGGCCAGCTGATCTTCCTGCGGGACAGCGAGCAACTGTACCCAGTGCCGGTGAACGACGTGCCCGCCAGCTTTACCGGGGATACCTGGCTACCCGCCACGTCCCTGAGCCTGGAAGAAGCAGGCCTGCCCCCCAGCATGCAGGTCGAGACCGGCGAAAACCTGACCCGGAAACTGCATCTCAAGGCCATCGGCCTGCCGGCGGAAGCCCTGCCCCCGCTGCCGGACGCCACGCCGCAGGGGCTGCGCAGCTACCCCGAGCCCCCGGAACGCAACACCGAGGTAACCCCGGAGGGTCTGACGTCAACCCTGAGCCAGACCAGCGCCCTGGTGCCGGTGCAAGCCGGCGCGCTGACCCTGCCGGAAATCCGCATTCCCTGGTGGGACACTGATGCGGACCAGGAGCGGGTCGCGGTCATTCCCGCCCGCACCCTGCAGGTCGGCACCAGCGCCGGCCAGGCCGCGCAACCGCCGACCACCGACGCGGATGATACCGGTGCGCCCGAAGCACCGACACCGGCGCTGGCCGACACCGACCCGGCCGGGTTCTGGCCGTGGCTCAGCCTGGCGCTGGCCGTACTCTGGCTGGGCACCCTGGGCCTGTGGTGGCGGTCGAGACGAGCAAAACGGGAAGTGGGCAGTCAGGCGTCGGCGCCGGACCACAATGAGGCACAGGCGTTCGACGCCCTGATTGGCGCCGCCCGGCAAGGGTCTCCGGCCACCACGACGTTGCTGGTGCGGTGGCTGAACCGGCGCTTCGGTTGCCACTGTGACACCGCCACCGACGCCCTGGCCTGGCTGGGTGATGACACGCTGAGTGCGGAAATCCGGCGCTTGCAGGCGTACCTGTTTGCGCCCGAGGGGGCCTCGGGCCAGGCGTGGGATGGGCGGCCGCTGGCCAAGGCACTGGATCGGCTGCGGCGCGGGCACAAGGCCGCGGCTCCGGCCCGAGATGAGGCCTTGCCGCCGCTCTACCCCGACCGCCTGTCGGTGTAACCGTCATGGCAGGTGACCGGGGCTGGGGTTCGATGCTCAGTCGGTGAGCTGTTGATCGATCACCAGTTCGACCGGCTCGCCGGTGGCCGGGCCGACATCGGCCGGCGCGTCCAGACTGCCCTGCCAATCCCCGGGCTGGGCGATGGCATTGCCGGAGCGGCTCAACCGGGCGGTAACCATGACCCGGTCGACGGCGGAGATCTTGGCGTCAGGTGACATGGCCTGGCTGTCGTCCAGGCGTACTTCCGCGGGCAAGTCAGCGGCGGTCAAACGGGTAATGGCCAGCGGCGGGCCACCGGCCCCGTCCTGGCGCCGGGCGAACACGAACAGCACGGTGTCATCCGCGACCTGATCCTGAAAAGCGTCGGCAATGGACACCCGGACGGTCACGCCCGGACCACTGGGCGCGGCACTCGCCATCGCCGGCGGCTCCTCACCCAGGCGAACGTAGGCTTCACGAATACCATCCTGGATCGACGCCAGCTGCGGGTGATCCGGCGCCACCGTCACAATGCGCTCCCAATACCCAATGGCGTTCCGGTACTCCTGCTGGCTGAAAGCGTGAATACCCAGCAGCCCCAGGGCGTTGACCTCGTCCGGATTGAGCGCTCGGGCGTCTTCGATGGCCTGGGTCACGGTGTCGGTCATGGCCCCCTGACTCTGGAAAAACAGCGCCTGGGCAGCCAGGCCCAGAGCCACGGCCCGGGCCCTTTCGTCCGGGGCGTAATTGGCCAGGCGCCGGAACGCTTGGGCGGCGTCGCCATACTGCTCCAGGCGCATGTAGCTCTGGCCAAGCATAGCCCAGCCATCGGGATTGTCCGGGCTGGCTTCCAGCCGCTCCCGCAGCTGGCGGGTCAGGTCCTGCATCTGGCTCTGGCGGGCCTGGTCGGTCTCGCCGATCTGCTGCATGGCCAGGAACTGCTCCACCTGGTCCATGGCGCCCCACTCCTGGTACAGCACATAGGTGGCCGCCGGGAACAGCAGAATGGCAATCAGTCCGACGGCAATCGCGGTTTTCCGGCCGCTGGGCACCGGCTTAACCAGCGCCTCATCCTGGACATCGTCCAGCATGGCCCCAGCCAGCTCTTCCTTCAGCTGCCGGTAATTCTCGTCGTCCAGCAAGCCGGCCTGGTACTCCGAATCCAGCTCTTTCATCCGGCTGCGGTAGGCCATCAGGTTCTGGTTACGGAGATCGGCGCGTTCCCGGGCGCCGGCACTGTGAAACAGCACCGGATAGAGCACGAACGCCAGGGCAAGAACGATGAGGACCGTGGCGGCAATCCAGAAGGTTTCAGTCATGGGATAGGGTCACAGAGTCAGTCATGGGTGCAGCAGAGAAACACTGGTTCAGGCGTTGGAATCCCGATCATCCTCTGCAAGGATTTTCGCGGCCCGGGCCTGCTCCTTGGCGTTGAGCGCTGGTTCAGGCTCGGTCTGGCGACGCCGGGCCCTCAGGACCACGCCGGCGACCACCAGCAAGCCGCCGAGGACAGCGATGGCCGGGGTGGCCCAGAGCAGGATGGTGCGTTTCTCGACCTGGGGTTTGTACAGGATGAACTCACCGAAGCGGGCAACCAGGGCATCGACGATCTCGTCGTTACTGGCACCGGCCCGCATGCGCCGGTACACCTCGGCGCGCATGTCCTTGGAGATGGGCGCGTTGGAATCGGCAATGTTCTGGTTCTGGCACTTGGGGCAGCGCAACTCCACGATCAGATCCTGGAACCGCTGCTCCTGCTCGGCGGTGTCGAACTCATAGACATTGGCAACCTCGGCCTGGGCCAACGGGCTCAGGAGCACCAGCAACAGGACAGACAGCATGCGAACCATCAGCCTTGCTCCCGAACCTGGTTGATCACCGGCAGCAGGGTGTCCTGCCAGACCTTCTTGTTGACCACACCCACGTGCCGGTAACGGACCACGCCCTGGGCGTCGATCACGAAGGTCTCGGGCGCCCCGTACACTCCCAGGTCAAAGCCGAGTCGGCCCTGGGGATCGTAGATGTTGGTGCTGTAGGGGTCGCCCAGGCGGTCGAGCCAGACCAGCGCGTCGTCCCGGTTGTCCTTGTAGTTCAGGCCAACGATGGACACACCCTGCTCCCGGGCCAGCCACATCAGGTCGTCGTGTTCGTCCCGGCAAGCCGGGCACCAGGTCCCCCAGACGTTCAGCAGCTGCACCTGCCCCTGGAACAGGGAGGCGTCCAGTTGCTGGCCCGGGTTGTCCAGGTCTTCCAGGCTGAAGGCCGGCACCGGCTGCCCGACCAGCGCGGAATCCAGTTTGGTGGGGTCCTTGCCGATGCCGGCAAACAGCACCATGCCCAGGACCACGGCGACAACCAGAGGGAGGAACAGAAAAAACCGTTTCACGAGACCACTCCTGCAGACTCTCCCGAGCCAGTGACGGGACTGGCAGTCTTGGCCGTGGCCCGACTGCGTTCACGAATTCGATAGCGGCGGTCGGCAATGGCCAGGAAACCACCGGCGGCCATGAACACCGAACCCAGCCACAACCAGCGCACCAGGGGCTTGTACTGCAGCCGGATGGCCCAGGCGTTGTCGGTGATGCGCTCACCGATCGCCACGAAGATATCCCGGAACAGCCCGGCATCGATGTCCGCCTCGGTCATCACGCTCATGCCCACCGGGTACTGGCGTTTTTCCGGGTAGAGTTCGGCGATGATCTCGCCGTCCCGGATGACGTCGAAACGGCCGTACTGGGCGGTAAAGTTGGCGCCCTGGCGCTCGCCGATTTCCCGGAACGCGAACTGGTAGTTACCCACGCTGGCGACGTCGCCCGGTTCCATGCGCACGTCCCGCTCGATGCCGTAGTTGGACACGATGGTGGCGCCCGCCATGGTGATGGCCAGGCCCAGGTGCCCCAGCACCATGCCGTAGTAGCTGCGGGACTGGCGCTTGAGTCCGTGCAGCCGGCCCTTGCGGGAGGAGGACTTGTCCCACAGGTCCCACAGGGTGGCCACGGTCACCCAGAGGGCGGCAAAGACCCCGACGAAGGCCCAGAGGCTGAAACCGCCGTACCCGACCAGGATGGCCGCCGTGCCCACCAGGCTCACGGCCAGGGGCCAGAGCAGCTTGCGGCCGAGCCAGCCACCGTCGGTTTTCTTCCAGCGGGAGAAGATGCCCGCGCCCAGCAACAGGCCGGTGGCGACGGCCAGGGGACTGAAGGTCAGGTTGAAGAACGGCTCGCCGATGGACAGCTTGCCCATCTCCAGGTAATCGAGCACCAGCGGGTACAGGGTACCGACCGCGACCAGCACGGTGGCCGACACCAGCAGCACGTTGTTGAGCAACAGGAATATTTCCCGGGACAGGGTGCCGTAGCGGGCCCGTACGTGCACCACCGGTGCCCGCACCGCGTACAGGGTCAGGCTCGCAATCACGGTGATGGCCAGCAGGCCGAGCAGGAACACACCCCGCTCAGGATCCGAGGCGAAGGCGTGGACCGAGGTCAGCACCCCGGAGCGCACCAGGAAGGTACCCAGCAGGCTCAGGGAGAAAGTGACGATGGCCAGCAGTACGGTCCAGCTCTTGAACACGCCGCGCTTCTCGGTGACCGCCAGCGAGTGCATCAGCGCGGTGCCGGACAGCCAGGGCAGGAGCGAGGCGTTCTCGACCGGGTCCCAGAACCACCAGCCGCCCCAGCCCAGTTCGTAATAGGCCCACCAGCTACCCAGGGCGATACCCAGGGACAGGAAGGCCCAGGCGACGGTGGTCCAGGGCCGGGACCAGCGGGCCCAGGCCGCATCCAGGCGCCCGTTCATCAGGGCCGCGATGGCAAAGGCAAACGCCACCGAGAAGCCGACATAGCCCATGTACAGCATCGGTGGGTGCACGATCAGACCGAAATCCTGCAGCAGCGGGTTCAGGTCGGCACCGTCGGCCGGCACGTTCGGCAGCAGGCGGTCGAACGGATTGGAGGTAATGATGATGAACAGCAGGAAGCCCACGGTCACCATGCCCAGCACCGACAGGACCTGGGAAATCATCACCGCCGGCAGGCGCCGGCTGAAAATCGCAACGGCCAGGGTCCAGCCCGCCAGCATCAGGATCCAGAGCAGCAGCGAGCCCTCGTGCCCGCCCCAGACGGCGCTGAACTTGTAGTACCAGGGCAGCATGCTGTTGCTGTTGTTGGCGACGTAGGCCACGGAGAAGTCGTCGGTCAGGAAGGCCTGGGTCAGCAGCGCAAAGGCCAGCGCTACGAAGACAAACAGACCGGAAGCCAGGGGTCTGGCAAACGCCTGCAGGTTGTCACGCCCGGCGATGGAACCCACCAGGGGCACAACGGAAAGGAGCACTGCCAGCAGGAGCGAGAGAATCAGTGCGAGCTGTCCGAGTTCCGGATACATCTAAGCCCTCCAGCCATTATCGGCTGTTCATCAAGTTAAATCAGTAAGCGGTGGTTTCATCGGCCTGGTCGGCGGCGCGCTGGCGCTGCTCGGCTTTGGCCAGCGCGTCGGCCACCTCCGGAGGCATGTAGTTCTCGTCGTGCTTGGCCAGCACCTGGTCGGCGACAAAGCGGCCCTCACCGTTCAGCCGGCCCATGGCCACCACGCCCTGCCCTTCGGCAAACAGGTCCGGCAGGATGCCCTCGTACACCACCGGCACCGAGGCGCTGAAATCGGTGACCCGGAATTCGACCTTCAGGCTGTCCGGGTCGCGCAGGACCGAGCCTTCCTCCACCATGCCACCGGCACGGATGCGCACGTCCACCGGCGCCTCACCGGCGGAGATCTGGCTGGGGTCGTAGAACAGGTTGATGTTCTGGCGCAGCGCGTAAGTGGTCAGGCCCACGGCAATGGCCAGGCCAACAAGCAGAAAGAGGACGATGGTCAGCCGTTTTTTTCGGATCGGGTGCATGGGTTACCTGCTGGTCAATCTTGGGAAACGTTTACGCGCGCGAACGTCGCCGGGGCCTGCTTGGCCGGTGCCCGGGCGCTGTCGTCGAGGGAATCATACAGCCGCTGGCAGGATTGGATCACCGCCCGGCGCTTGCGCAGCGAGCCGACCATCAACCCGCCAAGCAGCAGGAAAAAGGCGCCATAACAGGTCCAGACATAGGGACCGTGCCCTTCCATCTGGATAAACGCGGCCAAGGAATCGAACGCCATCAGTGTCTCCCCTTCGCGGTGACATGGTCACGGACCCAGCGGGTGCGCTGTTCACGGACCAGGATTTCGGTCTGCATGCGTAGGCAGGCGAGCCAGCCGAACAACAGGTACAGCCCCAATACCGACAGCAGCAGGGGCACCCACATTTCCGCCGGCATGGACGGCTTTTCCGTGAGTTTGAAGGTCGCCGGCTGATGCAAGGTATTCCACCATTCCACCGAGTATTTGATGATAGGGATATTTACGACCCCAACCAGCACCAAGACCGCCACAGCGCGGGCGGCGGACTTTTCATCATTGATGGCCCGATCCAGCGCGATCACACCGCCATACAGGAACAGCAGGATCAGCATGGAGGTCAGCCGGGCGTCCCAGATCCACCAGGTGCCCCAGGTGGGTTTGCCCCAGACCGCACCGGTGAACAGGGCCAGGAAGGTCAGCACCAGACCGACCGGTGCCACCGACCGAACGAACACATCCGCCAGTTTCATGCGCCAGACCAGGGTCACCACGGCGGCCACCGCCATCATGATGTAGACCGACTGGGCCAGGAACGCGGAGGGCACGTGGATGAAGATGATGCGGTAACTGTTGCCCTGCAGGTAATCCTTGGGCGCGAACGCCAGGCCCCAGACCAGCCCCGACAGCAGCAGGATTGCGCCGGCGGCCAGCAGCCAGGGCATCAATCGGGTCGCAATCCCGAAGAACCATTTGGGTGACCCCAGTTTATGAAAAATCTGCCACATCAGAAGGATACCCTACACATCATCGACTAAGTCCTAACTGTTCGACAGGCTGATTCGGAGCGCTGCCGCGGCCGCAAAGGGCGCCAGGGTTGTGGCCAGGACCAGGAAGGCTCCCAGCAGCGCCAGGTAACCGGCGACCGGTGCGCCTTCGGCGGCGGCCGCCACGGTGCCGGTGCCAAAGATCAGGACCGGAATGTACAGCGGGATGATCAGCAGAGACAAGAGCACCCCTGCCGACCGCAATCCCAGGGTCAACGCCGCCCCGATGGAGCCGATCAGACTCAACACCGGCGTGCCAATCAGCAGCGTTAGACACAAAACCGCAATAGAGTTCCCGTCCAGGTGCACCATGACCCCCAGCACCGGCGCCAGCAGCACCAGCGGCAATCCAGTCAGGACCCAGTGCGCCAGGGTCTTGGCGAGCACCAGCAGGAACAGCGGATGAGGCTGCATCACCAACTGCTCAAGGGTGCCGTCGTCAAAGTCGTGCCGGAACAGATGATCCAGGGACAGCAAGACCGACAGCAACGCCGCTACCCAGAGAATACCGGCCCCGGCTTCACGCAGAAATGCTACTTCCGGGCTGACTCCGAGGGGGAACAGCGTCACCACCATGATGAAAAACAGCAGCGGATTGAGCAGATCCTGGCGCTGGCGGAACGCCACCTTCATGTCCCGGGCGAACACCGCCCGCATGGCAACACCGGTACCGACGGCGGCGTCCTGGGACTTGATCAATGGACGGGTGTCAGCGTTCACGGGCCGGCTCCCTCACCCAGGCAGATGCGGTGCATACCCGGCAGTTGCAAGTCGTGGTGGGTGGTGACGACCACTGCCCCGCCCTCGTCGGCACGTTGTTGCAGCAAGGCTTCCATGGCCTGGACTCCGTCGGCGTCGATGGCGGTGAAGACTTCATCCAGCAGCCACAGGGGCTCGTCGGCGATCAGCAGGCGCGCCAGGGCCACCCGGCGCTGCTGCCCGGCCGACAGCTTGCGACAGGGCACGTCCTGGAAGCCGTCGAGGCCGGTCCCGGCCAGGGCCTGGCGCAGCACCCGGTCCGACACCGGGCGCCGGGCCGCCTCGAGGGCGCGCAGATTCTCCACCGGGGTCAACAAGCCTTTGATACCCGGGCGGTGCCCCAGGTACAGGGTGTTGCGCAGGAATTCCTCACGCTGATGCCGGCGCAGCTGGCCCCGCCACCGCACGTCCCCGGCCCAGGCGTCGTTGAGGCCGGCAAGTATCCGCAGCAGCGTGGTTTTTCCGGTACCGTTGGCGCCCTCGACACGGGTGACCGTACCCGGCAGTATGGAAAACGAGAGATCGCGGAACAGCATCCGCTCATCGCGTTCACACTGGAGATTGACGGCCTGTAGTAACGGCTCAGACATCGGGGCCCCGTAGCCAGGACGATGCGCGCGGTTGCAGCATCGGGTGTATTCAAGACAGAGTCGGCGGACTTGGGCGTTATTCACGGCACCACCCGCCGGCGCGGCGTATTATAACGAAAGCGTTTACGGATTACTCTGGTCGGCCCCCAATTCGATGGCCGGCCGCGGATCGTGCCACTGACCCGCCGCCAACCGGCGGGTGATAGGTGGGTGTAATGGGTGATATGCAGGTGACGTGGGTGATATGCAGGTGACGTGGGTGATATGAAAGTACCTAGCGGCCAACAGCCGCCACCAGCCTCTGGGCCAGTGCCCCAGTCGGGCCCGCGTGCGACCGGGGCCGGGCCGGCACCGACCGGGCCGACGGACAAGATGCCGCCGTCCGCACGCCTGCAGCTGGACGCCCTGCAGCTGGCCAACCGCCAGACCACCCTGGCCCGGGTGGCCGAAGTGATCACCCGGCAAGGTCAGGCAACCACTGAACTCCTGTTGGACGTTCGGGGCAATAGCCTGAAGGTGGAGGCCGCCATCGGCAACACCCGGCTCGAGCCCGGCGACTGGGTCAAGATCATGCGGGCCAATAACGAACTGCAGCTGCTGGGCAAACTGGCGCCGGCGGCGGAGGCCGGGATTGCCAAGGCCCTGGCGCAGCACCTGCCGTGGCAACAGAACCTGGGCGCGGGCCTGACCAAACTGCTCGCCAGCCTGAGCCAGGGCCTGGCACCGGACCTGACCCCGGGCCAGCTGCCCTCGTCCCGAACCAGCCAACCACTGCCGGACGCCGCCCGCCAGGCGCTCCAGCAGGTGCTCACCAGGATGCCCGCCAGCACCGCGCTGACCCCGGGCAGCGGCGGCCAGGACCAGCCTGTGCAGCAGGTCAAACAATGGATCGCAGAAAGCGGGCTGTTTGCCGAAGCCCGCCTGGCCCAGACACCGTCCAATACCCTGCCGGACCTGAAACTGGCCCTGGGCCGGGTGGTCACGGCGCTGCTGGCGCAACAAGGCCAGGGGCCGGAGCAATTCAACCGGATCACGCCCCTGGCCAGCCCGGACCTGGTGCAGGCCCCCCTGCAGTTTCCGCAACCGCCCAGTCCAACGCCCGCGGCGTCTACCGGCGAGCCGCCCACCGTGGGCCAGATGCTGCGACTGCTGGCGGGCATGCTCAATCGCATTACGGTGAACCAGTTGCACAGCCAGGTGCTGGCCGCCCGGCCCGGCGGCGAAGGCCCGGCACCCACCTCGTCGCTGCTGCTGGAGCTGCCCTGGGTGACTCCGCAAAACGAACCCCGGGTGGCCCAACTGAGACTGGAACAATACCCCGAACGGGGTCAGAGCGGGTCCGACCAACCCAAGGCCGCGGCCAGTGAATGGCGGCTAAGCCTGGCCATGGATCTGGATGACGCCGGTCCCCTGCACTTCGACGTGGCCCTGCGTCAGCAAACCGTCAGCGCCCTGGTGTGGGCGGAAAAACAAAGCACCCTGCGCCAGGTGCATCAGGAACTGCCGTTGCTGCGACAAAGCCTGGCTGACCTGGGACTGGAAGTGACGGACCTGGATTGCCGGCGTGGCAGTCCCCAGGGTACGGTCACCCGACTGGAGCACCGACTGGTGGATACGCGCGCATGACCGAACAGACGTCCCAGCCAACGACCAACGCGGCGGTGGCCCTGAAATACGATGGTGACAAGGCACCGACCATCACTGCGACCGGCACCCATGAACTGGCGGAAGAGATCGTCCGGATTGCCCGGGAGCATGAGGTACCGCTGTACGAGAACGCCGAGCTGGCCAGCCTATTGGCGCGGCTGTCACTGAACGAGGAGATTCCCGAGAGTCTGTATCGGGTGATTGCAGAGATTCTGGCGTTTGCGTTCCACATCCGCGGACGCACGCCCGAAGACGCGCGCCCGGGTGGCGGCGAGTCCAGGCCCTCCGCCGCGGATTGAACGACCTGGCGCCTCAGGCCGCCTGACGACGCTTGAGCGCGGAAACCAGTTCGGCCTCGGGACGGGAAATGCCGCAGGTGTTCATCAAATCGTCGATGTCGGCGCCCAGATCGACCAGACGGGAGGCCTCGTCGTAGGAGATTCGCAGCGGGTCGTTCTGGCGCATCTCATCCAGGGTGGTCCGCAGTTCGTGCAGCTGACGCTCGCAGGCGACCAGACGCTGGCCGACACCGACACTGCCACTGGTGGTGGCGTGCAGCTCGCGCCCCAGGGTGTCGCACCGGTCCTTGAGCGAGGCTTTCAACTGGCGAATTTGGCGGCCTTGGGCAACGCCCTGAATCACCAGCAGCGCCAGGGCACCGGCGGTCAGGGCCCAGGGAAGGTAGGAAGGAATTTCTGCAAACATGACGGACGTCTCCCGTTGGTTAACCCGAAAGGCGTCCATCTCTGGCGCTGCGGCCCGGAGTTTCGGGTTACAGCGCGGCGATTTCCGCCCATTCGCTTTCTGACAGCATCTTGTCGAACTCAACCAGGATGATCAGCTCGCCATCCTTGTTGCACACGCCCTGGATAAACTTGGCACTTTCCTCGTTACCCACGTTCGGCGCGGTTTCGATTTCACTGGACTTCAGGTACACCACCTCGGCCACCGAATCCACCAGAATGCCCATGACCTGGTTTTCGGATTCCATCACCACGATGCGGGTGGCGTCGGTGACTTCCGCATCCGCCAGACCAAAGCGGCGACGGGTGTCGATGACCGTGACCACGTTGCCCCGCAGGTTGATGATGCCGAGCACGTAATCCGGCGCTCCGGGCACCGGCGCAATCTCGGTGTATCTCAACACTTCCTGGATCTGCATGACGTCCAGACCGTAGGTCTCGTCATCCAGCCGGAAAGTCACATACTGCAGTACCTGATCGTCCTGGACCTGATTGTGCTGTCCGCTCGGGGATGCCATAGCGCTGTTTCTCCTCTGCGGCTGCCCGGCGGGCAACCTGATCGTCAAAAAATCATCATCAGTGCCCAATACTAGTAGTAAGGGCATAAACCGTGCCAGTGTGGCTCGGTTTCAATCCGTAACTGGTTTTGGCCTCAGCTGAGGTCCAGATGGTGCTCCCGTTCCGCCCGCACCAGCAGGTCAGCCATGGTGCGTACGTCAATGAGGGCGCACATGTGATCGATTACGGTACCCGCCAGCCAGGGCCGCTTGCTGCGCGCGGTGCGCCAGCGCACTTCGTCGGGCCGCAGGGTAAAGGACTGGGCGACGTCGTCGCAGGCCAGGCCCCACTCGCTGTTGTCCAGCCGGATCACAAACCGGTAGTTGTCGCGGGCGTTGTCCGGCACCCGGCCGGCCATGATCCACTCGGCGGTGTCCACCACCCGCAGATTCTGGTCCCGATCCGGGCGAATGCCCATGTACCAGCGTGGGCTGCCGGGAATCGGCCGGATTTCGCTGTCGTCTTCGACCCGGTGGATGGCGCCCAACAGGATCAGCGGCACCGCCAGTTGCAGTCCGGCCACGGTGAAGATCAGGCATTCGAACGGGGCGCCGGACCAGTCCGGCCGGCCATCGGGCTGGACCGGTTCGGATTCCGGCTCCGGCTGTGCCACAACCTGGGGCTCCGGCACCTCGGTCCTGGCAACCGGGGCTTCAGCTACGGGCGCCTCTGCGACCGGGGCCTCGGCCACCACCGGTTTGGTTTCCACTGGCGCCTCCACCGGCGCGGGCTCGACCTTGACCTCCGTCCGGGTCGGGGCCGGCTCGGGTTCCGACCGCTCCTCCTGGAGCGCGGTGTCGGTCGCCGTGTGCAGCAGGTCGTCCAGGTAGCTGGCAATGGCGCTGGCCGGGTCCGCCAGCCTTGTCAATTTTTCGTCGGCCATGCTAGCGCTCCTTCACCGACCCGGTGCGGGCCAGCAGATCGTCCAGCAGGTGCGTGTAGGCGCGCACGCCGTGGGTGTCGGTATCCACGGCCGAAGGCACCACACCGGCCTGACTGGCGTCGCGGAATTTGGTGTCGACCGGAACCGCGTAGCGCCACAGGGTGTCGGGATAGGTTTTGCGCAGCAGGTTGAGACTCTTGACCGAGGCCTGGGTACGGCGGTCGTAGAGGGTGGGCACAATGGTGTACGGCAGCTCGTTGCGCTGGGAGCGCATGATCATTTGCAGGGTGTGTAGCATGCGCTCGAGCCCCTTGATCGCGAGAAACTCGGTCTGCACCGGAATCACCAGGTGCTGGGCCGCCGCCAGGGCGTTGACCATCAACACCCCCAGCGACGGGGTGTTGTCCAGAATCACGTAGTCGAAGTCGTCCCACAACTGGGCCAGGGCCCGGGAAATGATCAGCCCCATGCCCTCGACACCCACCATCCGACGCTCCAGCGTGGCCAGGGCGGCACTGGCCGGCAGCAGGGACACGCCCCGGCAACTGGTTTCGGTGATCAGTTGTGCGGGCAAGCCCTCCGGCACCTTGCCCTGGTGCTGGAACAGATCGAACACGCTGTGGGCGATGGTGTCCGGGTCGTACCCGAACCAGCTGGTGAGCGAGCCGTGGGGATCCAGATCCACCACCAGCACACGTTTACCGCGCCCAGCCAGCAGACCGGCCAGGGTCACCACGGACGTGGTTTTGCCCACACCACCTTTTTGATTGGCTACCGCCCAGATTCGCACGCTTGTTTCTCCAGAGAACAGATCTTGGCCGCGGGGCCCGGGCCCGCTGCTTTCCGGTTTATCGGCCACCCGTACCGTAACTTGAACCCGCCCGGGGCCCAATCGGCAGGAAAACGGCAACCGCTTGCCGGGGTTGTTTGATTACCAGGGAGTAATACAGGAACCGTGCCAGCCCAGCCATACGCACCTGCCACCTGCCCTCGCCTCAGCGCATGGCGCCACGCACGCTGGCGTCACGGGAAATCAGCAGCACCACCCTACGGTTACGACGGCGGCCCTCGTCGGTGTCGTTGCGGGCCACCGGCTGGAACCGGCCGTAACCGACCGCGGCCAAGCGTTCCGGTTCCACGCCTTCCATGGTCAGCATGCGCACCACGGCCGCCGCCCGGGCCGACGACAGTTCCCAGTTGGACGGGAACCGGCTGGTGCTGATGGGCTGGTTGTCGGTAAAGCCCTCGACCTTGACCGCGTTGTCCCGGTCACGCAGCACGCTGGCGATTTTCCGGATGACGTCGAACGCGTCGTAGTGAGGCTCGGCGTCGCCGCTGCTGAACAGCAGGCTGTTGGGCAGATTGAGGGCGAGCCAGCGATCGTTGGTTTCCAGGGTGACCACGCCCCGGTTGATCAGGTCGTCAAACTCCAGGGCCAGCTGGTCGGCCATGGCCCGCAGCGCCTCTGAGCGCGACTCGGCATCCTGCTGGGGGCCGCTGGGGGCTTCCGCCACCGGCGGCGGGATGACGTCGTCCGAGGGGGCCGCCACCGCCGGCTCCGGCTGCTCCCCGACCTCGATGGGATTGATCGAACGCTGGGGCGCATTGAACACCCCGGTCAGGGTTTCGGACAGGACCTTGTATTTGCCCTGGTTGACCGAGGACACCGAGTACATGACCACAAAAAACGCGAACAGCAGGGTAATGAAGTCCGCGTAGGAGATCAGCCAGCGCTCCTTGTTGTGGAGGTCCTCTTGGGATTGTCTACGGCGCCGCATACGATGCCCCGACCATGGCTAGTGCAGGAAACCCCGCAGTCGCATTTCGATGGATTTCGGATTTTCACCCTCGGCGATGGCAATGATGCCGTCAATCATCATGTCCTGGTACCGGGTGCGAACCCGGACGATGCCCCGCAGTTTGTTGGCAATGGGGAAGAACAGCAGGTTGGCCAGGGCGACCCCGTAAATGGTGGCGACGAACGCGGTGGCAATGCCACCGCCCAGGGACTGGGGGTCTTCCAGATTGGTCATGACCTGGATCAGCCCCATGACCGCGCCAATGATGCCGATGGTGGGCGAGTAACCGCCCATGGCTTCGAACACCTTGGCCGATTCCAGGTCGCGCTGCTCCCGGGACTCCAGGTCGACCTCCAGAATGCTGCGAATGCTTTCGGTCTCGGCGCCATCGACCAGCAACTGCAGGCCCTTGCGGGCGAAGACTTCCGGCTCACGATCGGCCAGGCCTTCGAGACCCAGCAAACCCTGTTTGCGGGCCTTGACGCTCCAGTCGATGACCTTGCCAATGCCGTCTTCCATGCTGATGAACGGCGGCACGAACACCCAGCGCACCTGCAGGAAGGCGCGCTTCAGGATCGGCCAAGAGGTCTGCAGGATGGTGGCCGCCAGGGTCCCGCCGATGACGATCAGCGCCGCCGGCCCATTGAACAATGAGCTCAGGGCACCGCCTTCGAGCAGGTTGCCACCGAGAATGGCGGCGAACGCGAGGATGATTCCCAGCAGGCTCAGGATATCCATCAGCCGACCCCTTCCACCAGGCGCGGGCCAATGTCACCCAAGGGCAGCACCTCGTCGCTCAGCCCTGCCTTGGCCACCGCCATCGGCATGCCGTAGATGACCGAGGTCTTCTCGTCCTGGGACCAGACGTCCGAGCCACTCTGCTTCATCATCCGGCAGCCGTCGCGCCCGTCCGCGCCCATGCCGGTCAGGATCACCCCCAGGGTCTTGCCCGGAAAGCTGCGGGCCAGGGAACCGAAGGTGACGTCGACACAGGGCTTGTAGTTCAGGCGCTCGTCGCCGGGCAGGATGCGCACCCGGCCCTGACCGCCGCGGTTCTCGATCATCATCTGCTTGCCACCCGGGGCCAGCAGGGCCAGGCCGGGTTTCAGGATGTCGCCGTCTTCGGCCTGGCGAACCTGGATCTGGCACAGCTTGTTCAGGCGCTCAGCAAAGGCCGGCGTGAAACTGGCCGGCATGTGCTGGACCAGGACAATGGGTGCCGGGAACGATGCCGGCAGAGCGGTCAGGACCCGCTGCAGCGCGACCGGGCCGCCGGTGGAGGTACCAATGCCAACCACGCTGTAGTGTTTGGCGGCCCCTCGCCGGGCCGACCGGCGGGGCGCTTCCGGCTCGGGCGCCGGGGCCGAGGCGGCCGGGCGCGCGGGCGGGGTTGTACGAGGACTCGGGGAATGCGGCCGGGGCCGGGTCGGTTCTGCCGGACGGGCCACCGGCGCGCTGGTCGGCGCGGGGCTGGGTCGGGCACCCGGCCGGCTGCCGGCGACGTCCAGGATGCGATCGATCAGGATCTTCTGCAGCTGACTGGTGTCCCGGGCGATCTCCTCGAAATTCTTGGGCAGAAAATCCACCGCACCGGCTTCCAGGGCGTCCAGGGTCACCCGGGCGCCTTCGTAGGTCAGCGAGGAGAACATCAGCACTGGCACCGGGTGTTTCTGCATGATCTCCCGGACCGCGGAAATGCCGTCCATCACCGGCATCTCGTAATCCATGGTGATCACGTCCGGGCGCAGCCGTTGGGCCAGCTCGACCCCTTCGCGGCCGTTGGTGGCGGCACCGACCACCTTGATCTGGCCAGACCCGGTCAGGATTTCCGTCAGCCGCTTGCGAAAGAAGCCCGAGTCATCGACGACCAGGACAGAAACTGTCATCCCTTTCTCCTACCCAATTCCGGTCCCGAACGACGTCAGCTGTAGTGCTGCAGCAGGCTGGGAACATCAATGATGAGGGCGATCCGACCGTCGCCGGTGATGGTCGCTCCGGCCATGCCCGGCGTGCCCTGCAGGGCCCGGCCCAGGGGCTTGATGACCACTTCTTCCTGGCCGACCAGTTGGTCCACCACGAAGCCCACCTGCTTGGTACCCATGGCAACGATCACCACGTGGGCGTTCTCCGGCTCGGCGTTGCCGGCGGCGCCTTTCACCAGCCAGCGCTTGATGTGGAACAGGGGGAAAACCTTGTCCCGGACCACGATGCATTCGCGGCCATCGACGATGTTGGTCTTGGTCAGGTCCAGGTGGAAGATCTCCACCACGTTCACCAGCGGCAGCGCAAACGACTGCTCGCCCAGCATGATCATCAGGGTCGGCATGATGGCCAGGGTGAGCGGCACCTTGATGATGATCCGCGAGCCCTTGCCCAGCTCCGAGACGATGCTGATCTGGCCGTTGAGCTGGCCAATCTTGGTCTTGACCACGTCCATGCCGACGCCCCGGCCGGACACGTCGGAGATCTGCTCCTTGGTGGAGAAACCGGCCGCGAAGATCAGGTTGAAGCATTCGTTGTCAGTCAGCCGATCGGCGGCGTCCTGCTCGTAGATGCCCTTCTCGACCGCCTTGCGCCGCAGCACCTCCGGATCCATACCGGCGCCGTCGTCCTCGATGGCCAGCAGGATGTGATCGCCTTCCTGTTCCGCCGACAGGGTCACGGTGCCCTGACGCGGTTTGCCGGCTTTCTCCCGGACCTCGGGCGCTTCAATGCCGTGGTCCACCGAGTTGCGCACCAGGTGCACCAGCGGATCGGACAGCGCCTCAACCAGGTTCTTGTCGAGGTCGGTCTCCTCCCCGTGCATCACCAGGTTCACTTCTTTTTTCAGGCTGCGGGCCAGATCCCGGACCACCCGGGGGAAGCGACCAAAGACCTTCTTGATCGGCTGCATCCGGGTCTGCATGACCGCGGCCTGCAGGTCGGTGGTAACCACGTCCAGGTTGGACACCGCCTTGTGCATGTGTTCGTCTTCGCTGTCCGCACCCAGACGCTGCAGCCGGTTCCGCACCAGCACCAGCTCGCCGACCATGTTCATGATGTCGTCCAGGCGCTTGGTGTCGACCCGCACGGTGGTTTCGGCGGCCGGCGCCGCGTCCCGGGCCGGTGCCGCCGACTTGGCAGCGGGCTTGGGCTCGGGCGCCGGTGTCGCCGGCTCGGCTTTTTTCGGCTCGGGCTGCTTGGGTTCCGGTGCCGGTGCGCTGGCGGCGGGCTCGGGCTCGGCCTTGGCCGTGTCGGCGCCCGTGGGGCCACCGCCCTTGCCGTGCAGCTCGTCCAGCAGCTTCTCAAATTCGTCGTCGGTGATCAGGTCATCGCCGCCGGCCTGGGCCGGCTGGCCGGCGCTGGCCGGGACCGACTCGGGCGCACTGGCGCTGGATCCGGCCGCGTCCTCGGACGCAGGCGCGCCAGCAAACTGGCCTTTGCCGTGCAGCTGGTCAAGCAGCGCTTCGAATTCGTCGTCGGTGATGTCGTCGCCCGCCCCGGCGTCCGCGCCCTGGTCGGCACCGGTCGGGGCCGGCTCGGAGGATGATTCGGTCTGGGCAGGGCCGGCGCCGGGTGCGCCGTCGTGCAGGGCGTCCAGCAACTGTTCAAATTCGTCGTCGGTGATGTAACCCCCGTCGTCGCCGTCGGCCACCGGCTCGGCACTGACGGGTGCCGCGGGCTGGGCCACCGGGGACTCGCTGGCCGGTTCCGCCAGGGCATCCAGAGAGACAATCAGGGAGTCCGGGGCGGGAGTCAGTTCCTCCCGGTTGCGGACCTGATCAAACATGGCGTTGACGTGGTCCAGGGCCTCAAGCACCACGTCCATCAGTTCCGAGTCCACCTTGCGCTTGTGGTTGCGCAGGGTGTCGAACACGTTTTCCGCGGAATGGCAGCAGTTCACCAGGGCTTCCAGCTGCAGGAAGCCGGCGCCCCCCTTGACCGTATGGAAACCCCGGAAGATGGCGTTGAGCAGATCGCTGTCGTCCGGATTTTGCTCAAGATCTACCAGCTGTTCGGACAGCTTTTCGAGAATCTCGCCTGCTTCGACCACGAAGTCCTGCAGAATCTCTTCATCAGCATCAAACGCCATGCGTCATCCTCATTTATTCAGAAACCGAGACTGGACAACAGGTCGTCGACATCGTCCTGTCCCGAGACTACATCTTCACGTTCGTTGGCCTTGATCTGTGGCCCGACGCCCTGCTCGGCCGATACCTCGGACTCTTCGATCTGGTGCACCGTGCCGGTGAGCTGGTCGACATGACTGGCCATCACCACGAGGCTGAGCATCTGCTCCTCCACCTCTTTCACCAGGGCCGTGACCTTCTGGATCACCTGGCCGGTGAGGTCCTGGAAATCCTGGGCCAACAAGATCTCGGACAGGTTGTTGTACATGGTGCCCGCATCGGTCGACAGGGACTCGAAGAAGCGATCGATGCGACCGTACAGTTCGCGGAACTCGGCCGGCTGCATTTCGCGTCGGCGCAGCCGGTGCCACTCGTCCCGCAGGGCGGTTGCCTCGTCCCGGACCTCGTGCGCCACCGGCATGGTCTCTTCCACCAGATCCATGGTGCGGTTGGCGGCCTGGCTGGTCATCTGCACCACGTACTCCAGACGATCCGAGGCGTCGCTCATTTTCGACAGGGCTTCCTGCTGTTCGGCGCTGCGCGGGTCAATCTGGAAGTTGCGAATGGCTTCGTGGAGGCTCCGGGTCAGACGCCCCACTTCGCGGTAGAGACTCTGGTCCCTGACCTCACTCAGTTCGTTGATCACGGTCATGGCCTGGGCAAAGTCCCCGGCCTGGACACTATCGGCCAGCTCCGCACTCTGACGCTGGAGCTTTTCCGTCACCTCCGGATCGAGGCTTCGATGGTTCTTGCTGGTATCGCTCATGAGAGCCATCCGACCTCTGGTTACTGGATGCGTTCGAAGATTTTCTCGATCTTTTCCTTGAGCACGGCGGCGGTGAACGGCTTGACCACGTAGCCGTTGACGCCGGCCTGGGCGGCCGCCACGATCTGGTCACGCTTGGCTTCCGCGGTCACCATCAGAACCGGCAGGGTCTTCAGGCTCTCGTCGGCACGCACGGCCTTGAGCAGGTCGAACCCGGACATCCCCGGCATGTTCCAGTCGGTGACCAGAAAATCGTACTTGCCGCTCTTCAGCATCGGCAGTGCGGTGTTGCCGTCATCCGCCTCATCGGTGTTGCTGAAACCCAGATCACGCAGCAGGTTCTTGATGATCCGTCGCATCGTGGAAAAGTCGTCCACGATGAGGATTTTCATGTTCTTGTCCAATGGGACCTCCAGTTAGTAACACCCGGAATTCGTTTGACCTTTAAGCACAACATCTAGCAGGCCGCGGTTTTGACCACTTATTGTCTGTTCTTTGCTGTCCATGTAAAGCATCGGTTACCAAAAACTACAGAGCTCCATGAACGGGACACACGGGCGGCAAACCTAGTCGTCGGTGTCCTGGCGCCAGCCGGCCAGTCGCCCCCGCAACCGTAATGCCGCCTGACTGTGAATCTGGCTGACCCTGCTTTCACTCACCCCAAGCACCGCCCCGATTTCTTTCAGGTTCAGTTCTTCCTGGTAGTACAGGCTCAGCACCAGTTTTTCCCGCTCCGGCAGGTCTTCGATCGCCTCGGCCAGATTGCGCCGGAAGGCGTCAGACGCCAGGCCATCGAGCGGATTATCACTGGCCTCTGCCTCTTCTATCGGCAGCTCTCCGGATTCATTAAGCTCATCGAGGCTAAAAAGTCGTCCGCTGTTGGCATCGGACAGGGAGGCGTGGTACTCGGACAGCTCTATGCCCAGCTCCTCGGCCACCTCGTGGTCCTGGGCTTCACGGCCGAGACGATCCTCGACCGCCTTGATGGCCTGGGAGATGCGGCGGGCGTTGCGGTGAACCGACCTGGGCACCCAGTCGCCCTTGCGGATTTCATCGACCATGGCGCCGCGGATGCGGATACCGGCGTAGGTTTCGAAGGTGGCACCCTTGGTGGAGCTGTAGCGTTGGGCCGCCTCGAGCAGACCGATCATGCCGGCCTGCATCAGGTCTTCCAGCTGCACGGAGGCCGGCAGCCGGGCCATCAGATGGAGGGCTATTTTCTTGACCAGCGGGGCGTGCTCCTCAATCAGCTGAGCAGCGCCGGTCGTGCCAGATTGCTGGTAGATTCCCAGATTTTTCGCCAATGTCATGTATCCGGTGTTGTTTTGACTGGATCAGATTCAGACTTCGACGAGCCGCTCCACGAAGAATTCGAGATGCCCGCGAGGCGAGGAAGGCAGCGGCCAGTTGTCCACTTTGTCCGCCAGCGCCTTGATTGCCAGCGATGCCTTGGCCCGGGGGTAGGCATCGAGCACGGCGCGCTGGCGCTGCACGGATTTCTTGACGGCTTCGTCGTAGGGCACCATGCCCACGTACTGCAGGGCCACGTCCAAAAAGCGCTCGGTGACCCGGGCCAGCTTCTCGAACAGGTGCCGCCCCTCCTGCTCGTTGCGCACCTGGTTGGCCAGGATGCGAAAACGGTTGGTGCCGTACTCGCGGTTCATCAGCTTGATCAGGGCGTAGGCGTCGGTGATCGAAGTCGGCTCGTCACAGACCACGAACAGCAACTCCTGGGAGGCGCGCAGGAAGCTGACCACCGATTCCGAGATGCCGGCGGCGGTATCGACGATGAGCACGTCAATCTGGTCGCCCAGCTCACTGAAGGCGTTGATCAGGCCGGCGTGTTCCATGGCGCTCAGATGGGTCATGCGCTGGGTACCGGACGACGCCGGCACAATCTTGATGCCACCCGGGCCGTCGACCAGAACGTCTTTCAGGTCGCACTCGCCCGAGAGCACATCGGAAATGTTGCGGTTGGCGGTTATGCCGAGCAGAACATCGATGTTGGCCAGCCCAAGGTCGGCGTCCAGGATCACCACGCGCCGACCTTTCTGCGCCAGGGCGATGCCCAGGTTGACCGACACGTTACTTTTGCCGACCCCACCTTTACCGCCGGAAACCGCAATCACCTGTACCGGATTTGCTCTGCTCATGTTAATTCGTGTCTCTCGCCAATTGTTCCGAGGGCTCGTCTTATTATTAACGGCGCCGGTTGTGCACGCCGGATACTCCATCATCCGGTACGGGTGTGTCCAGCTCAGGCCCCCTCGGCAACCGATTGCTGTTGCTGCAGGCTCTTCAGGCGCTCAACCGCCAACCGTACCAGGGGAACTGCGTCTGCGTGATGCAGGTCCTCGGGGATTTTCTGACCGTCCGTGTAGTAGGCCACCGGCAACGCGGTTTCCATCACAAACCCCAAGGATTCGCCAAGTGTCAGGGCTTCGTCAATCTTTGTCATCACGCAGCCCGAAAGATTAGCCATCTTATAGCAATGCCACACGGATTTCATGATGCGCGGCTGGCTGGTGGCGGACACCACCAGGTGGGTCCGGATCTGGTGGTGACTGCGCGCCAGCTCGGACAATTGCTCCTGGTAGCCACGGTCGGAGCTGGTCAGGCCGGCGGTGTCGATCAGTACCAGGTGCCGGTCGGACAGCTCGTCCAGGATGTCGTCCAGGGTGTGGCTCTCGTCCACCACCCGCACCGGCACATTCAGGATGCGACCGAACACGAACAACTGCTCGTGGGCGGCGACCCGGTAGCGGTCGGTGGTCACCAGGGCCAGGGAGTCGGCGCCGTGCTTGAGCACGTACCGGGCCGCCAGCTTGCCGATGGTGGTGGTCTTGCCGGAGCCGGTCGGGCCCACCAGGGCGTAGACGCCGCCCTCATCCAGCCATTCCTGGCGCGAGGTGCGAACCCCGGTGGCGAGCATCTTCAAAGCCTGTTTCCAGCCGTCCTCCAGCCGCCCGCCCTGATGCCGACGGGACAGTGAGCCGGCCAGGTCGCTGCTCAGACCAAACTCCTGCAGCCGTTCGGCCAGGCGTTGCTGTACGGCGGAGCCGGCGGGCTTGGCGGCCTCGGCACCCTGGGCGCTCATCAAGTCACGCAGCGAACTGATCTCCGCCCGCATCTGGGCCAGTTCATCGGAATAGCCCTTGGTTACGGGCGCGGGCGCCGGCTCAACGGCCTCGGTCACGGCGGCCTCATGGAGCTCGGCAAACGAGGCCTCGGCGTAGCTCGCGCCCTGGCTTGCCCGCTTCTCCCGCACTTCGCGGATACGATCCCGGGACCGGCTAAGCTCGTCCTCGAGCCGGCGATGCTGGTCGGCCTGCATCTCAGCCAGGCGGGAGCCATTGGTGGCGGTTTCGGCCTGCTCACCCAGACGCTGGCGCGCCATGTTCTCGTCGTAGTCCAGGGCCGTCACGATTTCGACGCCGCCGTCCACCCGACGATTGGAAAGAATCACGGCATCGGGTCCCATCTGCTCACTGACCTGCTTCAGGGCCTCCGCCATGCTCTGAGCAAAAAACCGTTTTACTTTCATCTTGCCTCTTCCTCCACCGGCGGTGCCGCTCGGGCGCCGGTCGCGTTATGTTCGGTTCCGTTACTGGCCAACGGACGCCACGATCGTGATCTGTTTGTTATCCGGGATTTCCTGGTAGGAGAGCACGTGCAGGCGCTCGACCCCGTAGCTGGCAAACCTTGCCAGCACCGGCCGCAGCGGGCCGGATACCAGCAGAATCGCCGGTTTGCCGAGCATCTCCTGGCGCTGAACACTTTCCTGCAGGGAACGCTGCAGCTTCTCCACCATGTTCGGCTCCAGAACCAGTCCGATGTCGTCCTGACCGCCGGATTGTTGACTCTGCTGAACAGACTTCAGCAATAACTGTTCCAAGTCTGGATCCAGGGTGATGACCGGGATCTCGGCCTCATTGCCACAGATGCTTTGCACGATCATCCGCCGCAGGGCCTGACGGGCCACGGTGGTCAGCAGTTTCGGGTCCTGGCTCTTGGGGTGGACGTTGACGATGGCCTCGGCGATGGAACGCATGTCCCGGATCGGCACTTCTTCCTTCAACAGATTCTGCAGCACCTTGAGCAGCAAACTGATGGACACGGTAGTGGGCACCAGCTCCTCGGCCAGCTTGGGCGACACCTTCTCGAGCTGGTCCAGCCACTTCTGCACCTCCTCATGGCCGAGCAGTTCGTGGGCGTGCTTCTGCAGCACCTGATTCAGGTGGGTGGCGACCACGGTGCTGGCATCGACCACGGTGTAGCCCAGGGTCTGGGCCTGGTCTTTCTTGTCCGGCTCGATCCAGATGGCCTCCAGACCGAAGGCCGGGTCCTTGCCTTCGATCCCCTCCACCTTGCCGAACACCTGCCCGGGATCGATGGCGAGCTCGCGCTCCGGGTGGATCTCGGCCTCGGCGATGGTGACCCCCATCAGGGTAATGCGGTAGACGTTGGGCATCAGGTCGAGGTTGTCGCGGATGTGCACCGACGGCATCAGGAAGCCCAGATCCTGGGACAGCTTCTTGCGCACGCCCTTGATCCGGCTCAGCAGCTGTCCACCCTGGGACTTGTCCACCAGCGGGATCAGCCGGTAGCCCACTTCCAGCCCGACAATATCGACGGTGGCCACGTCGTCCCAGCCCAGTTCCTTGGTTTCCGACGGCGCCGGCAATTGCCGACCGGTCTCGCTGTCGGCACCGGCCGGCAGATCCTGACCGGTGGTCCAGGGCATGCCAGCCGAGCCTCCGCGCCCGGCAAAGACGCCCTCCTCTTCCACGGTCTGGCGGTCGTGCTTCCAGATGTACCAGGCGGCGGCGCCGGCCAGGGTGCCCAGACCCAGGAACGCCACGTGCGGCATACCCGGGATCAGGCCGAGGATGATCAGGATGGCGGCGGCGATGGCCAGCGCCTTGGGCGCGCTGAACATCTGGCTGAGAATCTGGCCGCCCATGTCCTGGCTGGAGGTCACCCGGGTCACCATGATGGCGGCGGAGGTGGACAGCAGCAGCGACGGGATCTGTGCCACCAGGCCGTCACCGATGGTGAGCAGGGCGTAGCGCTGCATGGCCAGACCAAAGGTCAGGTCGTGCTGGAGCATGCCGATGGCCACGCCGCCGATGATGTTGATGGCCAGAATCAGCAGACCCGCGACCGCATCGCCCTTGACGAATTTCGAGGCACCGTCCATGGAGCCGTAGAAGTCGGCCTCCTGAGCAATCTCCGAGCGGCGATGCTTGGCCTCGTCCTGATTGATCAGGCCGGCGTTGAGATCGGCATCGATCGCCATCTGCTTACCCGGCATGGCGTCAAGGGTGAAGCGGGCGCTGACTTCCGAGACCCGGCCGGCACCCTTGGTAACCACCAGGAAGTTGATGATCATGAGAATCGCAAACACCACCAGGCCAACGGCGTAGTTACCGCCGATCAGCACCTCACCAAAGGACTCGATGACCTTACCGGCGGCGTCACCGCCTTCATGACCTTCGAGCAGTACAATCCGGGTCGACGCCACGTTCAGGGCCAGCCGCAGCAGGGTGGCCACCAGCAGGACCGTGGGGAAGGAAGCGAACTCCATCGGCCGCATGGCGTACACGCACACCAGCAGGATGACGATGGACAGGGTGATGTTGAAGGTGAAGAACACATCCAGCAGGAACGCCGGCATCGGCAGGATCATCATGCCGAGCAGGCCCATCAGCATGATGGGAATGCCAAGATTTCCCCGCGTCAGGGATTTGACGTTGTTGAGGACCAAAGCTCTGTCCATGCCGGGCATTTCTCCGATTGGCGGTTCGTTACTGGGCTCTCGGGGTCGAAAACCTGACGCAACGGCGTCATCTGATGGCAGTGTGGCAAGATCCGTACCACTCCTTACTCAATTTCCCCCACCTTTCTCCCAGCGCCGCCTGACGTACCCGACCAGATACGGTATCCTTGCGCCATTTAACGCGCTGCAAAACCCTACAGATAACGACACAGGTGACCTATGCCAATCCACGAGGTTAAACACCCCCTGATCCGACACAAACTTGGCCTGATGCGCCGGGCGGACATCAGCACCAAGAATTTTCGTGAACTGGCACAGGAAGTCGGCGCCCTGCTGACCTACGAAGCCACCAAGGACTTTTCCCTGCAGGAGCAGACCATCGACGGCTGGGCCGGCCCGGTCAACGTGGAGCAGATTCACGGCAAGAAGATCACCATCGTACCGATCCTGCGCGCCGGCCTGGGCATGCTGGACGGCGTGCTGAGCCTGATTCCGGTCGCCCGGGTGAGCGTCGTCGGCCAGATCCGCAACGAGGAAACCCTGGAAGCCAGCACCTACCTGGAAAAGCTGGTGGGCGAACTGGACCAGCGCATGGCGCTGATCGTCGACCCGATGCTGGCCACCGGTGGCTCCATGATTTCCACCATCGACCTGCTCAAGAAAGCCGGCAGCACCGAGATCCGTGCCCTGGTCCTGGTGGCCGCGCCGGAAGGGGTGGAGAAGGTTCTGGAGGCACACCCGGACGTGTCCATCTACACCGCGTCGGTGGACGAGCGCCTGAACGAGAAAGGCTACATCCTGCCCGGCCTGGGTGACGCCGGTGACAAGATCTTCGGTACCAAGCAGAAGGACGTCTGATCATGCAGGACCACACCAAAGATCCGGTCTGGAAACAGGCCATCGCGGGGTCGCAGATGCTGCTGGTGGCCTTCGGCGCGCTGGTGCTGATGCCCCTGATTACCGGCCTTGACCCGAACGTAGCCCTGTTCACCGCCGGTATCGGCACCCTGATCTTTCACGTGGTGACCGGCGGCCAGATCCCGATTTTCCTGGCGTCATCCTTTGCCTTCATCGCACCGGTGATCGCCTCCAAGGGCCGATTCGGCATGGAGGAGACCCTGGGTGGCCTGATGGCCGCCGGCATCCTCTATATCTTCCTGTCCGGCCTGGTGCGCCTGCGCGGCACCGGCTTCGTGCGCGCCCTGCTGCCACCGGTGGTGATTGGCCCGGTGATCATGACCATTGGCCTGGGGCTGGCACCGGTGGCGGTGCACATGGCGTCCGGTCGCACCGGTGATGGCGCCACCCAACTGATTCCTTATGACACCGCCATCTGGATCGCCATGATCTCCCTGGCCGTGACTATCGTCATGTCGGTGTTTGCCAAAGGCATCTTCCGACTGATTCCGATCATGTTTGGCGTAGTGACCGGCTACGTCCTCTCGGCCTTTGCCGGCATCGTCGACACCACCCCGATCCAGGAAGCCCCCTGGCTGGCGGTGCCGAACTTCGTGGCCCCGGAATTCAGCTGGGGCGCCATCCTGTTCATGATCCCGGTCGCCATCGCCCCGGCCATCGAGCACATCGGTGACGTGCTGGCCATCGGCAACGTGACCCGCAAGAACTACCTGGAAAAGCCCGGCCTGCACCGCACCCTGCTCGGCGACGGCCTGGCCACCAGCGCCGCCGCGGCCCTGGGCGGACCGCCCAACACCACCTACTCGGAGGTAACCGGCGCGGTCATGCTGACCAAGAACTTCAACCCGAAAGTGATGTGGTGGGCCGCCGTGACCGCCATCGTGCTGGCCTTCGTCGGCAAGTTCGGTGCGGCGCTGCAGACCATCCCGGTTCCGGTCATGGGCGGCATCCTGTGCCTGCTGTTCGGCTCCATCGCCGTGGTTGGCCTGAACACCCTGATTCGCCACCAGGTGGATCTGGCTGAGTCCCGCAACCTGGTGATTGTGGGCGTCACTCTGGTGTTCGGTATCGGTGGCATGGTGCTGGGGCACCTGGAAGGCATTGCCCTGTGTGCCGTGGCCGCCATCATCCTGAACCTGATCCTGCCTGGCCGCCGTGAGGCCTGGGGTAAAGCGGTCTATGAGCAGCAAACCAACTGACAGCTCGGGCATCAGCTTTACCGCCCTCTATACCGGTGCCGTCTGGCACCGGTATGGACTCTCCGACGATTGCCTCGCCACCCGCCAGGGGCGCTGGCTCTACCACCTGATGACCCCGTTCGAGTCCGCCAGCCAGCTGGCCATCGGCGGCAACATCAGAACCTTCCTGCTGCAACGCCACCTGATCATCGATGAACTGATCGACCAGGCCATCACCAGCCAGGGCATCACCCAGGTGCTGGAAATCGCCTGCGGCATGTCGCCCCGGGGCATCCGACTGCGCCAACGCCACCCCGACATCCACATGGTCGAGGCCGACCTGCCAGACATGGCCGGCCGCAAGGCGTTGCGACTGCTGGCCGCCGACCGCCTGGGAAGCAACCACCAGGTGACCCCCATCGACATCCTGGCCGACCACGGCGAACACCAGCTGGAACAGGTCCTCGACCGGGTATTCGATAACCGCAAACCGGTGATCGTGGTTACCGAAGGCCTGACCAGCTATTTCTCGCTGGACGTGATCACCACCTTCTGGCAACGACTCGCCGCCGCCCTGGCCCAGCGCCCCGGCTCGGTCTACCTGACCGAAAGCTATTACCGCCCCCGACCGCCACTGCTGAACGGCTCCCTCAACGCCCTGGGCAAACTCCTGGGCGCCGCCACCCGCAGCCAGGTCTCGTTCCACTTCCAGACCGACGACGAGGCCCGTCGCCATTTCCTCGACTGCGGCTTCCACTCCGCTGTGGTCCACGACCCACGTAACTGGTACGACCGCCTGGCCATTCCCGAGAGTCGCGGTGAGCCGATGGTTCGGGTGATTGAATCGGGCCTTAGTGATAAGGGGGCGACCTAGTTTCCCAGCCTGATGGGATTGGCGCAGGTGGCTGCGAGGAATGGCTTTCCAAAACCCGCTCAAGCACGTCCATGTGGCGCTTGAGCTCCGCCATCCATGGCTCCGCACAGTTTTGGAAAGCCATTCCCCACAGCCACCGCAACTTGCGGCAATAGATCTGCGATTGCATCAACCCGTCGAATACTCGTGGCAGTCCTTTCAGGCTCAGCCTTTCTCACGATTCGGGGGTGTTTGTGGGTGGCCCTCCCAAAAATGTGGGAGGCCATGGATGGCCGGACACA
Source organism: Marinobacter qingdaonensis (assembly GCF_034555935.1). Lineage (NCBI taxonomy): Bacteria > Pseudomonadati > Pseudomonadota > Gammaproteobacteria > Pseudomonadales > Marinobacteraceae > Marinobacter > Marinobacter qingdaonensis. The sequence continues at coordinate 2,069,279 of NZ_JAYDCJ010000003.1, read as the reverse complement.
AGCGCACATGGACGTGCTCGTAGCGGTTTTTGGGAGGGCCACCCACAAACGCCCTTCCCGAAATCGAGCAGGCTGGGATCCATGAAATCATACGTCCCGACGCAAATCCGACGGTATCGGGAACTCAGGCATACCGGGCTTGGGACCGCGCCCTTTGCGGAACTGGCGTAGCTGGAAGACATAGGCCAACACCTGGGCGATGGCCATGTAGAGGCCGTCGGGGATCTCCTCCCCGAGGTCGGTGTTGTGGTAAACCGCCCGGGTCAGCGGCGGCGTGCGCAGCACTTCCACCTTGTGCTCGCGGGCAATCTCCATGATCTTGAAGGCCACCTCGTCGGCGCCCTTGGCCACCACCACCGGCGCGCCCATGGCGTTCTGGTCGTACTTCAGCGCCACCGCGTAATGGGTCGGGTTGGTGATGACCACGTCGGCCGAGGGCACGTCCTGCATCATGCGGCGCTGGGCCATTTCCCGCTGGAGCTGGCGGATCTTGCCTTTGACCTCGGGCTTGCCCTCGGTGTCCTTGAACTCGTCCTTGACCTCCTGCTTGGTCATGCGCAGCTTTTTCTGGTGGTCGTAGATCTGGAAAGGCACATCGATCAGGGCGATGACGATGGTGGCGCAGGACAACAGGAAGAAGCTCCAGCCCAGGGTCCAGAGCACGTGTTCCATGGCCGGTACCACCGGTTCCTCGGCGATGCTGAGCAGGTCTTCGGTGCGCAGGTTCAGGATCAGGATCGCCACCGCCATCACCAATCCGACCTTGGCGATGGCCTTGACCAGTTCGACCAGGGACCGGGCCGAGAACATGCGCCCCAGGCCTTTGATCGGGTTCATGCGACTGAATTTTGGCGCGATGGCCTTGCCGCTGAACAGCAAGCCGCCGATGCCGATGGAGCCGGCGATGGCCGCCACCAGCAAGACCACCAGGATGGGGGCCAGGGCCCAGGCCGCCTCCTTGGCGGAGGCAATGAGCTGGACGCTCATGTGCCGGGTGTCGAAGATCGCGGTTCGCTCGAGCACGAAGCTGTCGCGCATGATGGCTTCCAGGGTACCGCCCAGGCTGGCCCCGAAGATCATCAGGCTGCCGGCGCCGGCCATGAGCACGGCCATGGTCGCCAACTCTTTGGACCGCGCCGTCTGGCCCTCCTCCCGCGCCTTTTCAAGTCGTCGGGGCGTGGCCTCTTCCGTTTTTTCCTGACTGTTGTCGTTCTCTTCGGCCATGGCTCAACGTCTGGAGGTCAGTGGGCGCTCAGGGTTGCCCCTGCAACTGGCGCATGAATTCAAAGCTTGCCCGGGTGTACTGGTCAAAGTGCGGCAGAAAGTTGGCGTGCAGCACCCAGATAGCAAACAATCCAAAAATCAGGCCAATCGGGAAGCCCAGGGCGAAGATGTTCATCTGCGGCGCCGCCCGGGTCATCACGCCGAAGGACAGGGTCACGATCAGCACCGCGGTCACCGCCGGCAGCGCCAGCAGCATGGCCGAGGCGAACATCCAGCTGATCCGGTGCGCCAACTCCCAGACACCGCCCTGCCCCAGGCCGTCCAGACCGATAGGCATGGTCCGGAAGCTCTCGATGAAGACCTCGAACGCCGCCAGATGCCCGTTCATGGCCAGGAACAGCAGGGTGATGGTGATGGTGTAGATCTGCGACAGCACCGGCACGTTGACGCCGTTGGCCGGATCCACCATGGAAGCGAAGCCCAGGCCCATCTGCATGGCGATCATCTGGCCTGCCACCACGAACAACTGCCACAGGGCAGTGAGCGCAAAGCCCATGCCGACGCCGATCAGGATCTGCTGCAGGGTGATCACCACCGCGTCGGCGCTCAGGGCTTCGACCTGGGGCACCGGCGGCAGCATCGGGACAATCAGAATGGTCATGAGCAGGGCCAGGCCCAGACGGATTCTTGCCGGCACCAGCTGGGTGCCGAAGATGGGGATGACCATCAGGAAGCTGGCCAACCGGAACAGGGGCCAGAGATGCTGGCCCACCCACTGGCCAATCAGATCCGCACTGAATTCCGCCGGTAGCATCCGTCAGCCGATCAGGTAGGGAATGCTAGAGATCAGGCGGTTGGCGTGATCCAGCAGCTGGGTCAGCATCCAGGGACCGGCGACGATGATCACGATCAGGGTGACCAGCAGTCGCGGCAGGAAGCTGAGGGTCTGCTCGTTGATCTGGGTGGCGGCCTGGAAGGTACTGACCACCAGGCCGATCACCAGGCCCGGGCCGATGATGACCGCCGACAGCAGCACGATCATCCAGAGCGCTTCCCGCAGAATGTCGATGACGGTTTCCGGAGTCATAACGCCCCCTATATCCCGTAACTGGCGGCCAGGGTGCCCATGATCAGGGCCCAGCCATCCACCAGCACGAACAACATGATCTTGAACGGCAGCGAGATGATGATCGGCGACAGCATCATCATACCCATGGCCATGAGCACGCTGGCCACCACCATGTCGATGATCAGGAAGGGTATGAACAGGATGAAGCCGATCTGGAACGCCGTTTTCAGCTCACTGGTGACAAACGCCGGCATCAGCACCCAGAAGGATACGTCGTCCGGCGTCTCGTATTGCTCGTCGGCCATGCGCATGAACAGCGCCAGGTCGCTTTCTCGGGTCTGTTCGAGCATGAATTTCTTGAACGGCACGCTGGCGCGCTCGACCGCCTCCAGGGAGGTGACCTCTTCCTGCAGGTAGGGCTGGAGCCCGACCCGGTTGGCTTCCTCGATCACCGGTTTCATGATGAAGATGCTCAGGAACAGCGCCAGCCCAAGCAGGATCTGGTTCGAAGGCGTGGCCTGCAGCCCCAGGGCCTGGCGCAGGATGGCGAACACCACGATGATGCGGGTGAACGAGGTCATCATCATCAGCATCGCCGGCAGGAAGGTCAGCGCGGTCATCAGCGCCAGGATCTGCAGGGTTACCGAGTACTCCTGGACCCCCTCGCCTTCGCCGGGCTCCACCGTGAATGCGGGGATGCCGGGAATGCCACCGGACTCCTGGGCCAGCGACACGGGCGCAAAGACAAGCCCGAGCAGCAAAACCAGGAGCGGCAGCAGTCGCTGTGTCATCAGGGCAGGCATGAGATCAATCGTTCCTCGTTGGCGCGTTCCAGGATCGACCGATCATGCCCTGCAGGCGCCGGGCAAAATCCCCGGACGGCGGATTGCTGGCGTCCACCACGGGTTCGTCGAAGACGTGCAGGGTGCGAATGGCGGAGGGGGTGATGCCCACCAGGATCTGCTGGCCACCCACCTCGATCAGGGCAATGCGTTCGCGGGCACCCAGGGCCATCACCGACACCACCTTGATGGCCTGGTTGTTCATGCCGGTCATCCCGTTCATGCGGCGGATGATCCAGGCGCAGCCGTAGATGATGGCGATCACCGCCAGCAGCCCGATACCCAGGCTGACCAGGGTGCCCATGGTATCCGGCGCCCGCACCTGGCTTTCGGTTGCCGCCTTGGCCGCCTGCGCGGCCTGGGCCGGCGCTTCACCGTCCTGGGCCAGGGCCGGATGGGACAGAACCAGGATGGCCAGGGCGACCAGGGTCAGTAGCTTGGCCCGCATGTTATTTCTGCAGGCGCTTGATGCGCTCGCCCGGGCTGATCACGTCGGTCAGGCGAATGCCGAACTTCTCGTTCACCATGACCACCTCGCCGTGGGCAATCAGGGTGCCATTGACCAGCACATCCAGCGGCTCACCGGCCAGACGATCGAGTTCGATCACCGACCCCTGGTTCAGCTGCAGCAGGTTGCGAATCGGGATCTGGGTGTTGCCCACCTCCATGGAGATGGTCACCGGAATGTCCAGGATCACGTCCATGTCCGGCGCCGTGCCCGAGCCCTGGCTCGGCTGGGCGTGGTCGAATTCTTCCATGGGCGCGGTCTGGACGTCGTCGCCCTTGCCGGTCTCACCCGCCTCCTCCATGGCCGCAGCCCACTCGTCCTCGGTGGAACCGGCGTCGTCCCCGGATTCTTCCATGGCCGCTTCCCACTCGGCCGCCAGCTTCTCGTCTTCGCTGAGCTGCTGCTCGTTCTTGTCGTCAGCCATTGCGTCCCACCTTCAATTGTTTCTTGACCTTGGGCAGGGATGCCCGTTCTTGAATTCTCAGTGCCAGCTTTCCGTCCCGAGTGCCCATGGTGGCCTTGTAGATCGGAATGCCATTGGCGGTGACCGTCAGGTGCTCGGGGATTTCCACCGGGATAATGTCCCCGGCCTTCATCTTGGCGATGTCCCGGAGCGAGATGCGGCGGCGACACACGGTGGTGTTCACCGGCACGTCCACGTCCTTGATGTCTTCCTGCAGGGCGTTGACCCAGCGCTCGTCGACGTCGTCGATGTCGCTCTGGACTCCGGCATCGAGCACGTCCCGGATCGGTTCGATCATCGAGTACGGCAGCGCGAAATGCAGCTCACCGCCGCCGCCATCGAGTTCGATGTGGAAGGTGCTGACCACCACCACCTCGCTCGGGCTGACGATGTTCGCCATGGCCGGATTCACTTCCGAACTCAGGTACTCGAAATCCACCTTCAGGACCGCGTGCCAGGCTTCCTTCATGTCCTTGAACACCTGATCCAGCACCATCTGCACGATCCGGGTTTCAGTCGGGGTGAATTCCCGGCCCTCGATCTTGGCGTGACGCCCTTCGCCACCGAAGAAGTTGTCCACCAGCTTGAACACCAGCTTGGCGTCGAGCACGAACAGGGAGGTGCCGCGCAGGGGGCGGACCTTGCACAGGTTGAGACTGGTGGGGACGTACAGGGTGTGGATATACTCGCCGAACTTCATGATCTGCACGCCCCCGGTGGAGACGTCGGCGTTGCGGCGCATCAGGTTAAACAGGCTGATCCGGGTGTAACGGGCAAAACGCTCGTTGATCATCTCCAGGGTCGGCATGCGACCGCGAACGATGCGGTCCTGACTGGCGAGGTCGTAGGACTTTACACCGGTATCGTCGGTCTCCTCGTAGGTATCGATGTCGCCATCGTCCACCCCGTGGAGGAGGGCATCGATTTCGTCCTGTGACAACAAGTCCTGCATAACTAGTCCTGCCGCTGAATTGCCTTACCCACGTCGGGGCCTATTGCACCACAAAATTTCTGAACAACACCCGCTCGATGGCGGGCTCGCCCTCCTGCTCCAGCACCTGGTTGACGGTACTGGACATTTGCTCGGCCAGGGCGCGTCGACCCTCCGGCGTCTGCAGCTCGTTGAACTGGCTGCTACCAAGCACGGTCACCAGCTGGCTGCGGATCAGGGGCATGTGCAGCTCGGCGGCGGCCAGCGCCTGCGGATCCTTGGCTTCCAGTGACAGGTGAACCTGGGCGTAGCGCTGGCGGCCACCAGCCTGGACCGTGGTGACCAGTGCCTTATCCAGTTCCACATAGGTACTGGGCACGAAGACTTCCTCTGCAGTCTCTTCGGCAGACGGGTCGTCGTCACCGGCCATGCCCGGCAGGCTGCCACCCAGGAACCAGAGGGTACCGACCACCGACAGCACGATGGCCAGAACGACCACCAGCACCAGCATGATGATCAGTTTGAGCTTGCCTTTCTTTGCCGGGGCCTCTTCGGCCGCGCTGTTTTCAGCCATAGTGTCCGCTTCGCCAGAAAACCGTCAGACGGAGGGTAAATCCGCGACTTTATGTGTATGTAAGCAAAGGGTGGGCCAGAACGCCCATCCCGCCAATTCAAAACCGCAGTTTAGCGCTGCGCGGAGGGATGGGCAAAGCAGTTTGAGGAGAAATTCCCGAGGAGATAATGGCTTGCGACGTCTGCCCGGACACTCAGGCAAACACGTCGACTTCGCCCTTCCAGCTGAGATCCAGTTGGGCCGCCTGCGCCTCGGCGTCGTCAACCTCCGCCAGACCGGCAGACTCGGACCGGCCGCCGGCGCCGCCATCCTGGCCCTCACCCGGGCCCTGCTCGCCACTGCGCTGCTGGGGCGAATCCGAGACGTCGAACCGCGACAGGTTCAGGCCCTGCTCTCCGAGCATGTCCCGCAGTCGATGGGCGTTCTGTTCCAGCTGATCCCGGACCACTGGATTGGCGGCGTGCACGGTGATGTTGGCCTGCTCGTTCTGGACCCGCACCTTGACCTCCATGGGCCCCATGTCCGGCGGCGTCAGGTGGATCTCGGCCACCGACATATTTCTGGCGGTCAGCCAGCTGAGCTTGCCCACCACCTTGTCGCCCCACTCGGCCTGGCCCACAGGGATATCGATGGAGGTGGCGTAACTGCGCAGCGGTACCGCCGCCTCCGTCGGAACTTTGGCGGCGTTGGCGCTGGCCGCCTGCTGTCCCGCCACCTCCAGGGCCGACTGGAATCGACCGGAGGCGATCAGATTGGTCGGATCGGCCGGGCGCGCGGTTTCCGAACCGAGAGTCGAGGCCAGGGCTTCGGTCAGCTGCAGGCCGGCGGTCATGCCCGGCGCGGCCGTCTGGCCCTGGCCGGGTTTGCCCGCCACGGCTCCGGCGCTGCCGCCCTGCCCCGGCATCATCGCGGCCAGAGCGGAGGACGCTCCGTTGGTGCCGGCAGCGACCGACGTCGCCGCCGGGTTGCCGGCCGGATTTGCCGGCACCAACAAGGCCTGCAATTCGGCGAAGGTCAGCGGTGCAGACACCTCCTCCAGCTCGCCGGCGGTCTCGGCGGCAATGACTTCACCGTCCTCACCGGCACCGGCCTTCTCGGCCTTGGCCGCACGCGACTCGGCATCGACCCGGGATTGCCCGTTGGGCTGATCCGCCTTGTCGCTGTTCCGGGGCTGGTCTTCCGCCCGGGCCGGCTCCTTGGCCCGACGCTCATCCGGTCGCTCCGATTGCTGCCGGTCCAGGCGCTTTTGCTCGGCGCGGGACACGGCCTCGTACCGGCTTTCGCCGTCCGACTCGCGGGTGGAGCCGGACTTTACGGGGTTGGCGTCGTTCTGCATCCCGGGGGCGGGAGTCTGGGGAAGAACCATCTGGGACATGGCAACCTCTTGCCGCTTTGATCTCGTGAACACCCCTCAGTTGCCGGTTTTCATTGGCATGACGGGCGGTTTTCAGAGCTTTTGCAAAAGCGATGCCAGCGGGGTGAAAACAGGATCAGCGGACCAGCAAACCTTCCAGCAAGCCGCAAACGGTGTGGAATTCGGATTCGATGGCCTGGAGCAACGCCGGTGTTTCGGTCAGGTCCTCGGCCTTGCCAGCGGCCTCGACCTGACGACACAGCTCACCCAGCTGGGGCGCGCCGATGTTGATGCAACTGCCCTTGAAGCTGTGGGCCGTGTGCGCGACCGCGGTGGTGTCCCGGCTTTCAATGGCGTGCCGCAGGCCGGCCACGCGCTCCCGGGAGTCGTTGATAAAGGTGTGGATCAGGATTTCAAATTCATCTTCCATGACGTCCTGAAGCTCAGCCAGAGCCTCTTCGTCCAGGTGTGGCTTCGTGTTCATACCAACCCCATTGTGTATCTCTCTTTGTGGTCACTGGGACGCCGTCTCCGGCTCCAGCGAGCCGGAGACGGCGTCCCAGTCGTAAACAATTTCAACCTGGTTACCTTGCTGGTGGAAGGTGACCGATTCTGCCAGCCGTTTCAATAACATCAAGCCTCGACCGGCGTAGCCGGAGGTCGCCGCGGGCGGGTCGCCCGAGACCAGCGCCGGGTGGTTGTGAAAATCAAACCCCGGACCGCTGTCCTCACAGACCACCCGCAGGCGACCGCCGGTGTCGGTCATGGTGTGGTTGAGACTGAAGCGGATGAAGTGCCCCTCGACCCGGCCAAGCCGGCGCCGGCGTTCCTCATAGTAGCGGCCAAAGCCCTCGGACGAATGCTTCCAGTCCGACGGCAACTCCAACACGCCGTGCTCGAGGGCGTTATTGTACAGTTCCGCCAGCAGCGTGTAGATCTCACCGCTCCGGCGCCGCAGGCCGGGCACCTCCATGCAGATGTGCAGCAGCAAGGGCAGCGGACTGAAATCACCCAGGGTGCGCTCGCGAACCTCGTACACGCACCGCCATTCCGTGGGCCCGGACAGCACCGACGGGATGGACCGGTCCTGAAGTTCGGAGATACCGGCCTCGTCGACCATTTCCAGCCCCAGCAGGGTCGAATCATCCTCCTGATCACCGGTGAACGCGCGCACCGCGGTCATGACCGCATCCACCGGCTGGCTGCCATTGCCCTGGCTCTGCTGCAGCGCCCGGAGCACGCCAACCTCGCCGAACATCTCACCCCGGGCATTGCGGGCCTCAAGCACGCCGTCGGTCATCATCAGCACCTGATCGCCGGGGGCGGTGGTCAACAGGTCCATCTCGGGCTGAAACTGCTCCGGCCGCAGAATGCCCAGGGGCAGATGCCGGGACGGCAGCGCCTGGCAGTCGCCGTTGGTCGGCACCAGCCAGCCATCCGGCAGGCCGCCGTTCCACACCCGCACCTGGTTCTGCTTGAAGTCGGCCTCGATCATGCCGCCGCAACAGAACATGCCGGCAGGCAGGATCTGCTTCAGCTTCTGGTTGATCTCCTGCAGCACGTCGGTGCCCTTGAAGCCCTTGCGGGTCATGCCGTAGAAAATTTCCGCCACCGGCATGGCACCAATGGCGGCTGGCAGACCGTGACCGGTGAAGTCGCCGATGAACACCAGCATGCCGCCGGCCGGGCGCGGCGCGGCAAACAGCACGTCACCGTTGAAAATGGCCAGGGGGGAGGCATGGTGTCGGAGGTTGAAGGCGTCGAGGCAGCCGGTGTGCGCGACGTTGTCGAACACCCGCTTGGCGGTTTCCTGCTCCCGCATCAGCAACTGGTTGCGGCCATGTATCAGGTCACGCTGGTCCGACAGGGTCTGGTGCATCAACCGCATCCGGTTGAAGGCCTTGATCTTGGCCTCGATGATGACCCGGTTGTAGGGTTTGCTGAGGAAGTCGTCGCCGCCGGCTTCCAGGCACTGGGCCAGTTCGCCGGCTTCGGACAGGGAGGTCAGGAAGATAACCGGAACCATGCGCTCGCCGGCCAGGTCCTTGATCTGGCGCGCTGCCTCCATGCCATCCAGCACCGGCATGAGCGCATCCAGCAGTACGATGTCCGGTGCCGCCTGCTGGAACATTGCCACCGCTTCCTGGCCATTGCCGACGTCGTAGACCTCGTGCCCCAGCCGTTTGACCAGTGCCCGGAGGATCAGGCGATCGGTGTCGCTGTCGTCGGCGATCAGAATCTTCAGCGGCCGGTTGTCAGCAACGGTGTCGTCCACGGGAGCCTCGGGCAGTGCGCGTGAATCAGCGGATGGCGAAAAGCTGCTCGAAATTGGAAATCGACAGGATACGGCGGACGTCGTTGTTGCAGTTCTCTATCGAGATGCGGGCGCCGTCACCGCCGGCGTAGTCCCGGAGCAGGAGCAACATGCCCAGGGCGGAGCTGTCGAGGTAGGTGGTTTCGGACAGGTCGACGATGTAGTAGCGAACCTTGTCGTCGCCGTGCTCATACGCATCCCGGAAAGCCTGGTGAGAGCTGAAGTCAAAACGACCCTCGATACTGATGATCAGGGTCTGGCTGTCCTCGCCACGACGGGTCTGAATCGGCATTCCACAACCTCCGAAGCTTCTGTTCTGTGCCGCATAAACCGCCCTATTGTACGCGGTTCTTCTTCGGGTAAGGATAGCCCACCGGCCATAAAATGCATCTGTTAACGCAGGCCTGTCGGGGAAGGGTCAGCGCTGGCGCCGGGCAAAGGCCCGGCCGGCTGCTTCGTCGGCGAGTTTCTGCTCTTTCAGGTCGCGCACGCGCTGCTCCTGCTGGCGACAGGTCTCGATGTACTTCTCCATGCCGCGCTTGCGTTCCCAGGCCTGCTGCCATTCGCTGCGGCGCGCCTCGAACACCTTCTCGGCCTGTTCCAGCTGCTTCTGCTGCTGCAGGATGACCTGGTCCAGTTGGGCAATGAACGCCTGCCAGGCCTGTAACCGGCTGACCGGCACCACGCCCTGATGGCTGCCGCGGATCTGGTCGCGGTACTCCTGCTGGTAGCGGTTGAGGTTGTCGACCTGCGCCCGCTGCTGCTCCACCGCCGTACGGGCCTCGCCCATGCGTTCCAGGGCTTCCTGCTCCTTGCGCTCCTCCAGGGACAGCACCACCGCCAGTCGTTGCGACCGAAGCATCAACCGTTACCTCCGCCGGCACCCGACTGGGCATTCAGCGCGGCGGACTTGACCCGTTCCGGCGACCGGCGCTCGGGCACCACCGCCAGCAGCTGCTCGATGCTCTCTTGCAGCGGCGCACTCTCGTTCAGGCCCTGCTGCAGGAACTGACGCATGTTGGCAATGTGGGTGATGGCAAAATCGGTTTCCGGGTCGGAGCCCTTGACGTAGGCACCGACGCTGATCAGATCCCGGGCCTGCTGGTAACGGGAGTAGACCTGCTTGAAACGCTGGGCCCGGGCAAAGTGTTCGGTCTTGGTCACCTGGGGCATGACCCGGCTGATTGAGGCCTCGACATCAATGGCGGGGTAATGACCTTCCTCGGCCAAGCGCCGGGACAGGACGATGTGGCCGTCAAGGATGGCCCGGGCGGCATCGGCGATGGGATCCTGCTGATCGTCACCCTCGGTCAGTACCGTGTAGAAGGCGGTAATGGAGCCGCCGCCGGGCCGGCCGTTGCCGGTGCGTTCCACCAGCTGCGGCAGCTTGGCAAACACCGAGGGCGGGTAGCCCTTGGTGGCCGGCGGCTCGCCCACGGCCAGGGCGATTTCCCGCTGGGCCTGGGCGTACCGGGTCAGGGAATCCATCAGCAGCAGCACCCGCTTGCCCTGGTCCCGGTAGTATTCGGCAATGCGGGTGGTGAGCATGGCGGCGCGCAGGCGCATCAGGGGGGAATCGTCCGCGGGCGAGGCCACCACCACGGACCGGGCCAGGCCTTCGTCGCCAAGGATGTCCTCGATGAACTCCTTGACCTCGCGGCCCCGCTCGCCGATCAGTCCGACGATGGTGATGTCGGCGTCGGTGAACCGGGTCATCATGCCCAGCAACATACTCTTACCCACACCACTGCCGGCGAACAGGCCGAGCCGTTGGCCCTGCCCCACGGTCAGCAGGGAATTGATGGCGCGGATGCCCACGTCCATGGACTGGCGCACCGGCGCCCGATGCAGCGGGTTGATGATGTCCCCGGTCAGGGCGACCCGGGATTCGGCCTGCAGCGGGCCTTTGCCATCCAGGGGTTCGCCGCTGCCATCCAGCACCCGGCCCAGCATCTGGGGCCCGACCGGCACCCGACTGGCGGCCGACACCGGCACCACCCGGGCGCCCGGTTTCAGGCCTTCGATGGCGGTCAGCGGCATCAGGTAGACCCGGTCGTCCTCGAAACCGACCACCTCGGCCTCGACGGTACCGGCGCCCTGGCTCTGGATGACACAGCGGTCGCCGACCACCATCGGGCAGCCGACGCATTCAAGGGTGAGGCCCACCATCCGGGTCAGGCGCCCGGACAGCTCCGGTTCCGGCTCGGTGTCCAGGGCATCCCGGAACCGATTGAGACGGTCAGCCAGGGGCGCGGTCATCGTTCTCGCCGTCCTCCTTGCCTTTCTCTTCGCCTTTCTGGTCGCCGGGTTCGGGGGTGTCCAGCACATCGCGCTGGAAATCGGTCAGATCCCCCATCACCGCGTCCAGCTCGTCGGCCTCGTTGGCGTCCACCTCGCCGGCCTGCTGCTCCAGCATGTTCTGCACGGTGCGCTGGAACCGTTTCTCAACGGTGAAATCCACCAGGCTGTGCCGGCTTTCGACCTTGCACCCACCCGGCAATACCTTGTCGTCCTCGATGACCGAGGCCTGGGCCTCCAGGCGTGCCGCCACCTCGCGCACGGAGTCGCAGTCGTTGGGGTGTACGTGGATACGGAGGTTGTCGGCGGTCGAGGGCAAGGCGGCCAGCGCGGCGCGGACCACCCGCTGGATCTGGGACGAGTCGATGGTCAGTTCGCGATAGAGCACGGCCCGGGCCAGCGCGGTGGTGAGGTTCAGCAAGGCGCTCTCGACCTCGTCCTCATGGCGGCGGATCGGCTGTACCAGCGCTCCCATCAGCTGTTCCAGGCGCTCGAGTTTGGCGTCCATGTCCTGGCGGGTTTCCTCATGCCCCTGCTGCTGGCCCTGTTCCCGGCCCTCGGCCAGACCGGCCTGCAAGCCTTCCTCGCGGCCCTGGGCCCGGCCTTCTTCCAGGCCGGCCTGGTAGCCTTCGTCCCGGCCCTCGCGGTAACCGTCTTCCCGGGCGGCCTTGCGGATCTCGCTGAGATCTCCCGCCGTCAGCGGTTTGACGTCCCGCTCTTCCTCCCGGGCCACCTCGTTGCCGCTGGCGTCCAGCAGGGGCAGCTCCCACCGCTCGTAGGCGGTCAGCTGCTCCTTGGGTATGCGGTTGAGATCCTTCGGGGCGTCTTTCATCACATCATTTCTTCGCCGGCACCGCCGAGGGAAATCTCACCGGCTTCGGCCATGCGCCGGGCCACGGTAATGATGTCCTTCTGGGCGGCTTCAACTTCGCTGACCTTGACCGGCCCCTTGGCCTCCAGGTCATCCTGCAGCAACTCGGCAGCACGCTTGGACATGTTGCTGAAGACCTTGTCCTTGACCGCATCGTCGGCACCCTTGAGCGCCACCACCAGCACTTCCGACGACACTTCCCGCAGCAGCGCCTGGATGCCTCGGTCGTCGATGTCCTTGAGGTTGTCGAACACGAACATCAGGTCTTCGATGGTGGACGCCAGATCCGGATCCATGTCCTTGATCGAGTCCATCAGGTTGCCCTCGATGCTCCGGTCCATGAAGTTCATGATGTCGGCCGCGCGCTTGATGCCGCCAATCCGGCTGGTCTGTGCCGCGGAGCCGCCGGAGAACTGCTTCTCCAGGATGTCGTTCAGCTCCTGCAGGGCCTGGGGCTGGATGCTTTCCAGGGAGGCCACCCGCATCATGACGTCTAGACGGACCTTGTCGTCCAGGGTCGCAAGGATTTCCGCGGCCTGGTCCGGGTCCAGATAGGAGATGACGATGGCCTGGATCTGCGGGTGCTCGTAACGGATGATGTCACCCACGGCCCGGGGTTCCATCCATTTCAGGGTATCCAGGCCGGTGGTGTTGCCGCCGATCAGGATCCGGTCGATCAGGCTCGCGGCCTTGTCGTCACCCAGGGCCTGGGTCAGCATGGCACGGATGTAATCGTCATTGCCGACCCCGAGACCGGTCTGGCCGCCGACGGCGTCCACAAACTGGTTCAGCACGAAGTTGACGTCGTCCTTGCTGACGTCTTTCATCTGGGCCATGGCCACGCCCACGCGCTGCACTTCCTTGGGCCCCATGTGCTTGAGGATCTGGGCCGCGTCGGCCTCCCCCAGCGACATCAGCAGGATCGCGGCCTGTTCAACCCGGGGAATCTTGCGCTGCGGCTTCTGGGGCGCAGCACCGCTCTGCTGGTTGTCTTGATCAGTCATCGACATTCACCCACTGGCGCATGACCTGGGCCACCCGGGCGGGGTCTTCGGCGATCAGGCCTTTCAATGCATTGAGCTGCCTATCATAGCCGTCTGTTGCGCCGGGCAAAAGCAGGTCGTCCTGGGCGGTCATGGCCTGTCGCAGCTCGTCGCCGCCCTCGATGGCATCCAGATCGCGATAGCCGTGATCGCCACCGCCTTCGCGCTCGCGCTGGCCACTGCCGGACAGGCTTTTCAGCGTCGGCCGCAGCAGGCCCAGCACCAGCACCAGAATCACCAGTCCGGCCAGCACCTGCTTCATCAGATCCCAGAACCAGGGCTGCTCCCAGAACGCCGGCGCTTCGAATTCAATGGCTTCCTCGGGGGCAAACGCGGTGTTCATCACCGTCACGCTGTCACCCCGGGCCGCCGAATAGCCCACCGCATCGCGCACCAGCATGCTCAGACGCTGCAGTTCCTGCTCCGGCCACGGCTGGTAGCTGACCTCACCGGTCTGCGGGTCCACCACTTTCATGTCGTCCACCGCCAGCGCCACGGTCACCCGCTTGACCCGGCCAAGTTCCTGGCGCACGTAGCTGACGGTGCGATCCATCTCGTAATTGCGGGTCGATTCCCGGCGCACGTCCACCGGCTGGGCGGCCTGCCCCTCTTCGTCGTCTTCCCCGGCCTGGGCGTTGGCCTGCTCGGGCACCGCGGCACCGGCCGGCGGCTGGTTCGACAGGGCGCCCGGGATGCCCAGGGGGCCGCCACCCGGTACCCGCTGTTCAGACATTTCCCGCTCGCTGCGAACCGCCTGCTGCTCGGGATTGAACAGCTCTTCCGCCTGCTCCACCGAGGAGAAATCCAGGTCCGCCGAGACCTCGGCCCGGTAGCGGCCCTCGCCCACGATCGGGGCAATCAGCGAGGCCACCCTACGGGTCAGTCGCTCCTCGACCTTGGAGGTGTATTCGTACTGGTCCTGCATGCGGTCGGTGTCGCCGCGCCCTTCCTTCCCGGTGAGCAAATTGCCGTTCTGGTCGACCACGGTCACGTTGGCCTTTTTCATCATCGGGATGCTGCCGGCCACCAGGTTCACCACCGCGTTGATCTGTTCCTGCTCCGGGCGACGGCCGGCGAAGACTTCGAGGAAGACCGAGGCCGATGGCTCGCGGGCGTCCCGAACAAACACCGAGCGCTCGGGAATCGCCAGGTGCACCCGGGCGCTGCGCACGCCGCGCATGGCGCCGATGGTGCGGGCCAGCTCGCCCTCCAGGCCCCGTCGATAACTGATGGTTTCCATGAATTGGGACGTGCCCAGGCCCCGGTCCTGGTCGAGCAGTTCGTAGCCCATGGTTTTCTGGTCGGTCACGCCCTCGGCCGCGAGTTTCAGCCGGGCGTTGTAGACCTGGTCGGAAGGCACCAGGAGCGCGCCGCTGCGGGGGTCCATCTTGTAGTCTATGCCGTTGCTGTCGAGGATGGTGGTGACGTCCTGGGGGTTGTACGAGGACAGATCACCCACCACCGGCTGGTAGTTCGGCTCCTGGGCCCAAAGCACCACGGCCACCCCCAGCGCCACGCTGGCGGCCAGGCCGACCATCAGCCCGACCTGGCGCAACAGGTTCAGCCGATTGAAACCGAGAAACATGTCGTTGCCGCTCTCAGGCGCATCGGAGGAGCGGGACGCCGGCATGTTGGCGGATGAGGATTCTGCAGGAACGCTGGCCATGTCTCTGCTCCGTTATCAGATCGGCATGTTCATGATGTCTTCGTAAGCCCGGACGACCCGGTTGCGAACCTGGGTCAGGGCTTCGAAGGAAACAGAGGACTTCTGGGACGCGATCATGACCTGGGTGATGTCGACGTTCGGGTCGCCCATTTCGTAGGCGGTCCGCAGCTCGCTGGTGCTCTGCTGGAGCTCGTTCACGTTGTTGACCGCCTTGCCGAGCATATCACTGAAGCTCGGCGCTTCCTGGGTCTCCTGGGTTTGCTGCACCTGGCGCGGGCCATCCACACGGCCTCGCACCGACTGATCCTGGTCAATCCGCTGGTTCTGCATCATCTGGGCACGCAGCGAGCGAATGTCGGACAGCACGCTGTTGATGTCGGCACGTTGGACCATAACTCTCTCCCGATTCCACCGCGGGCAACGGCGGACCTACTCATGGAACTCTGTTACCAACGTGTTAGCAATGACCAGGCCAACTAACCTTAACCTTTATTTATCAGCAGCTTATTACTACAAACTCAGAGCTAAGTCACCGCCGCGACGGAGTTTTGACAGGAGCACACCGGTTTCGGGAGGGCGAAAAAAAGGGCACTCAAATGAGTGCCCAGTGAAGGAGTCTTAACCAGAGGTCAGGCCATGGCCAATTCGGAATCGAGATCGATACCCGCATCGCGCATCTGGGCCAGTTTGTACCGCAGGGTTCTCGGGCTGATGCCCAGCTGCTCGGCGGCACGATTTCGACGCCCACGCTCCTGCTTGAGCGTCTGAATGATGATACGGAACTCCTGCTGCCGGAGATCATTGCCGAGGGACCCGGCCCCGGCCAGATCATCGGCGCCGGATGGGGTCGGCCGGTCATAGCCGACCGAATCGGGCTCGCTGGTGGCCGGCGCCTGGGGCTCTGCCGACATTGCCCCCAGCGAGCTGACCGGATCGGCGGCGGCCGAACTGCCGGTAATGCCCAGTTCCAGGCACAGGTCACCGGCGTGAATGACATTGCCCTGCTGCAGCACCAGAGCCCGCTGCACGGCGTTATCCAGTTCCCGGACGTTGCCGGGCCAGCGATGACCCATCAGCGCGTCCCGGGCATCGGCAGCAAAGGTGATGCCGGTCAGCTTCATCTTGTGGCAATGCTTTTTCAGCAGCGAGGCGGCCAGCGGCATGATGTCCAGCGGGCGCTCGCGCAGGGGCTGCCAGTGCATGGGGAACACCGTCAGCCGGTAATAGAGATCTTCCCGGAACTTGCCCTCGCGGACATAGTCGCCGAGGTCGCGGTTGGTGGTGGCGACCACACGGACATCCAGGGCAATGGTCTTGCGGCCACCGACCCGCTCCACTTCCCGCTCCTGCAGCACCCGCAGCAGTTTTGACTGCAGGCCCAGGTCCATTTCCGAGATTTCATCCAGCAGGATGGTGCCGCCGTTGGCCTGCTCGAACTTGCCGGGGGACGAGGCCACCGCCCCGGTGAAGGCGCCCTTTTCGTGGCCGAACAGGATGGCTTCCAGCATGTTTTCCGGAATCGCGGCACAGTTGATGGCGACAAAGGGCTGGTCGGCGCGGGGGGACTGCTGGTGAATGAACCGGGCCAGCACCTCCTTGCCAGTACCGCTTTCGCCCGAGATCATCACCGTGGAGTCACTGCCGGCCACCTTGGTCGCCAGCTGGAACATGCGCTTGCTGACCGGATCTTCGGCCACCGGCGCGTCGGTGGATTTTTGACGGACACCACCGACCACCTTGCTGACGGCCTCCACCAGCACCTGGGGCTCGAAGGGCTTGACCAGGTAATCGATGGCGCCCGCCTGCATCGCCGACACCGCGTGACTGATCTGGCCGTAGGCGGTGATCAGCATCATCGGCAGCCCCGGGTACAGGCGCTGAACCTCGGCCAGCAGCTCGTGCCCGGACTGGCCCGGCATGTTGACGTCGCTGACCACCATGTCCACCGGCGCTTCCGCCAGGCGCGCCAGGGCTTCCCGGGCATTGGCGGCTTCCCGCACCCGGAATTTGGCGAGCTCCAGGGTGGTGACCAGGGCTTCGCGCAGGTCGTGGTCGTCCTCAACAATCAGAATCTGGGCCTTGGCCATGATTGCCTCCGTTTACTGGGAATTCTTCAATTGCGGCAGACGCAGGGTGGCAACCGCCCCGCCCTGCTCCGGCGATTCAATGGTGAACTGGCCCTGATGGGCCTTGACCACCGCCTGCACCACCGCCAGACCGAGGCCGGTGCCGTGGGACTTGGTGGTGTAGAAGGCCTCCATCAGACGGCCGGTCTCGGACCGGTCGAAGCCCGGGCCGTTGTCGATCACGCGGATCACCAGCTCGTGGCCGGCGGGCACAATCTGCACCGCCACCCGCGAGGCACCGGCCTCCAGGCCATTGTTGACCAGGTTGGTGCAGGCGCCGACCAGGGCGTCCCGGTTGCACATCAGCCGGCACTCGGCCGGAACCTCGTCCACCACCGTGACCTCGGCCCCCGGATTCAGGGTGATGCCCTCGACCGCCGAGCGCAGGGCCGAGACCAGGGTCCCCGCCGACAGCTCTTCCGCCAGGCGGGTTTCGCCGCGGGCGAAGATCAGCATGTCGCGGACCTGCTGCTCCAGATGGGTCAGACGGGACATTAGTCGAGAGGCGCAACGCTGACGCATTTCTTCGTCCAGCTCGTCCTGACTGAGATGCCCGCCGTAGAGAATGGCGGCCGACAGCGGCGTGCGGATCTGGTGCGCCAGCGACGCCACCATCTTGCCCATGGCGGACAGGCGTTGAGCGTGAGCGAGCTGAGACTGCAGTTGCCGGGTTTCGGTCAGGTCGGTGAGCAGGATCAGCTGGCCGGGCTGGTTTTCCATGGTCCGAATCTCGATGCTGACCCGGCGTCCGTCTTTCAGGGACACTTCGTGGCCGTCGTCCCGGCGAGGCGCGAAACAGCGTTGGATGACATCGATCCAGCGTTCGCCATCGAGCGGCTCGCCCAGCAGCGCAATCGCCGCCGGGTTGGTCTGGGTGACCACACCCTGGCTGTCCAGCACCACCACACCGGCGGGCAGAGCCGTGAGCAGGGTCGACAGTCGATCCGCCAGCTGCTCCTTTTCCTCCAGCTCCTGCTGACGCTGCATGGATTCCTGGCTCAGCTCCCCGGACAACTGGTTCACCCGGGACTCCAGGGTGCGGTAGGAGTCAGTGATCTGACGGGACATGCGGTTGAACAACTCCAGCGCCGAGTCCACCGCTTCGTCTTCCTGCTGTGGAAACAGCGCCGTAACCTTGTCGTTGACGTCCGCCGCCGCGTTGGCCTGGGCCTGTTCAGCCTCGGACCGGACCACAAACTGTGCCTGACTCATAACTTCGCCCCCTGACCGACCCATCGACGGGCCGTACCATTCGGATTATTCGTTTGGGGTCTGTTAAGCCAGCACCGTGCCAACTTGAATTTTTGCTTTTATATCAATAGGAAGGAAATTTAAGATCGGGGCGAACGACGGTTTTACGTCGGGCTGAACGAGCCGCGGCGCCGCAGGTTACAAACCTTTGACGCCGCGTCTGGAGGGAATAGGCCGAGGCCTGGGACCGGTCAGGAGTCTTCCGATTCCTCCTCGCGCAGTCCGTACTTGCGCACCTTTTCCACCAGCGTGGTCCGGCGGATGCGCAGCTTCTCGGCGGCCCGGGCCACCACCCCACCGGCCTCGTCCAGTGCCTGCTGGATCAACTGCTTTTCCAGGTTGGACAGGTAGTCCTTCAGGTCGATGCCATTGACCGGCAGCAGGGCCGGCGCATCCAGGCCGACCAGACCGGGCACGCCGGACGGCATACCGGAGTCTTCCACCGGCCGGTTTTCGTCGTAGTCGTCGACGTAGCGGAATTTCTTGGGCAGCTCCTGCACGCCGATCACACCGTAAGGGTGCATGATCGCCAGGCGCTCCACCAGGTTGGCGAGCTCGCGCACGTTGCCTGGCCAGTTGTGCCGGCACAGACTCATGATCGCCGCGGAATTCATCCGCAGGGAGCCGCGTTTTTCCTTTTCCATTCGGGAGATCAGCTCGTTGATCAGCAGCGGGATGTCCTCCACCCGCTCCCGCAGCGACGGCATTTCAATCGGGAACACGTTCAGGCGGTAGTACAGATCTTCCCGGAATTCACCGGTTTCGATCATGTCTTCCAGGTTCTTGTGGGTCGCCGCGATGATGCGGACATCGGCGGACTGGGTGCGATTGCTGCCGACCCGCTCGAAGGTGCGCTCCTGCAGGACGCGCAGGATCTTGACCTGCATGTTGAGCGGCATGTCGCCGATTTCATCCAGGAACAGGGTGCCACCCTCGGCCATCTCGAAACGGCCGACACGGGCGGTGATGGCGCCGGTGAAGGCGCCCTTCTCGTGGCCGAACAGCTCGCTTTCCAGCAGCTCCGCCGGGATGGCGCCGCAGTTCACCGGTACAAACGGCTTGTCGCGACGGGCGGAATGGTAGTGCAGGTTGCGGGCGACCACTTCCTTACCGGTACCGGACTCACCGGTAATGAGTACGCTGACGTCCTTGTCGGCCACCTGCTCCATGAGCTGGCGAACCTGGTGCACCTTGCGGGACGTGCCCACCAGGCTGCGGAACAGCTGCAGACTGCGCTGCTGGCCACGCTGCTGGGAGCGACCGAACTGATCCCGGAAAATCTGCGCCCGATACAGCGAATCCACAAACTTGGTGTAGTTCAGCGGCCACTCCATGCGGGCGATGACCCGAGCGGCATCGTCGCCGGCCAGGCCTTTCAGGTCAGGATCGCCGACCATCAGGATGGGCACGCCCTGGGCCAGGGCGCAGATTCTGGCCACCGTGTCAGTGACGCCGGCATCCTCGCCATTGACCACCGCCACGGACAGCTCGGCGGCGGCGCCATCATCCGCGGATGCGAGGAATGCCGCGGCTTCGTCTGCCTGGAGGATCTGCTCTTCGCCGATAAACTCAAGAATCGTGACCATGTCCCGGCGTCTTGACTCGTCGTCACTCAGCACCAGCACCTTATTGTTATTGGACATTCACAAAAATCTCTCGGTGGATTTGAGCGGTATTTAAGACTGTCGGGAAGCTCGAGTCAATTTTATGACGCTATTTGGGACGATTTGAGGAAATGTTCTGATAGGCCTTGGCAGCATTACGATTCTGGTTCACGCCCTTGAGCGCCGACTGGGCTTCCTGGCGCGCCCGATTGGCGCCCTGACTGGCCGCATCCACCAGTTGCTGCAGCTCCTCGAGGCGGGTCCGCACCTCGCTCGCGTCCAGCTCACCCGACTCCATGGCGCGCATCAGCGGCTCGACCGCCGGCCTGACCTCGCCATTGCGACTCGCCAGTGCGTCCCAGTCCTGATCGGCCAGTGCGCGCCCGAAGCGGGCCATCAGTTGATCCAGGTGAGTCAGATGCGCCTGGTTGTCCGCCATGCCCGGTCTCCTGTCAGATTCCTGTGATTAATTGTGGCCACCGGCCCCATCAATTACCGACGGGCGGCCCGCCGCGCCGCGGACGCGGTGAAGTCGGACCCACGGAACCCCGGGCTGAAATCATACGCCGGGAAACCGTCATCCAGGCCATCGATATAATAGCGTTCGGCCTTGAGATCGTACGTCATTTCCATGGTAGTCCAGAACACCGGCACACTGTAATAGCTGATGTTGTGGGCTTCGGACACCCGCCAAAGCTGGCCATCCTCGTCGTACTCCTCGGACGCCAGGATCTGCCAGCTGTCCTCGTCAACGTAGAACACCCGACGATCGTAGATGTGGCCGATGCCCGTGCGGCGCTTGGCCTCGACCACCCAGACCCGGTGCAGCTCGTAGCGTGCCAGGGCCTGATTGATGTGACGGGGGCGGATCACGTCGTCGGCGGTGACGTCGCCAGCGTGCAACGCGTAGGCGTTGTACGGCACATACAGCTCGCGCTTGCCCTTCAGAGTCCAATCGTACTGGTTGGGCGCGCCGTTATACATGTCCTTCTGGTCGACCGAACGCAGGGAGGAGGAGTTCGGCAGATCGGTTTCGTAGGCCAGATTGGGCGATCGACGCAGGCGACGGGAGCCGGCGTCGTAGCGCCAGGCCAGCCGGGGCGACCGAATCTGATCCAGGGTTTCATGCACCAGGGTGATGGTACCGGCCAGCGACGACGGAGCGATGGTGTCGGTTTTCAGGTAGAAGATCTTGTTGTCGATCTCCTCCAGTTCCGCCCCCTTCTTGCTGTAGGCGAAGAAATACTCGTAGTCATTGACCACCGGATTGAAGGCGCCATCGGTCTGGGGCGTGGCGGAGGCACTGCGGAACGCCACCTCGTTGCCGCGGTAGCGCAGGATGTGATTCCAGATGACTTCCAGACCGTTCTTTGGAATCGGAAACGGGCTGGTCATGATCGTGTTGCGAACGCCGTTGCCGTTATCCAGCAATTCGGACTGCACCGCGTTGTCACGGGATTTGTCGTAAACATGGTCCGGGAAGGCCGCGGTGCGGCGGGTCTGATACACCGGCATGAAGAAATCCGCGCCGTACTGCTCCAACATCCTTAGGTGGCCGTCAGACAGCCGATCCCGATACAGCGTGTAGTTGTCCCCGGTAATCACGAACAGGGGCTCATCCTCCGGGAAGGGATTGATTTCCACCTGGCCTTTGCGCCAACCCTCGGGTGGTGTCTTCAGCCCACCGGTCCAGTCGGGAATGGTACCGGACGGATTACCGGCCCGCTCTGCGCCTACCGGGGTTAATTCCCCATCGAGCCGATCCGCCTGCTTTGGCGAGACCTTCGATACGGCCGTCCCTGAAGCCCCGAACAGGATTGCTGCAACGCCTGCGATAACCTGGTTCCGCATTCCCTTTCTCCTCCCGAATATCATGCAGTGTGTCTGGCTGGCCCTGGCGCAACCGGCGGCCTTTTTGCCAAATTCAAACGACCGTTTCAAGTGATGATGTGTATTTTCTTGTGACACAGACGGTGACAGAGCGAGGGGAGGAAATTGCGCCGTCGAAATGGTAGGATGGCGGATTGACTTTGCGGTGGGTCGGACCACCGGCTGTTTACAGGTATCTTATGGCCTCACAATGGCATTCACTGGTTTCACAGAAACTGTTCCTGGCCCGGACGCTGCTGGACGACTCTGGCACGCCCGCTGACGCCCCCCACAGCGCCCTGAGGCAGGAGGCGGCACTGCAGGGGGCCACCGAGCTGTTGCTGCGGGCCCGGCGCCTGTTGCTCGTGATGGTCGCCCGCCTGTACCAGCATCGCAGCGGCGAGCCGGACAACCTGGAGGCGCTGGCGGACCTGGTCGGCACCGAGGCCAGCGAGCTGGGGCTGTTGCAGGAGCTGGCCAGGCAAGGCAGCAGCTGGTGGAACCACCTGGAACAACTCGAGGCGGTACAGAGCCGCCCGCCAGCGACCAAAAAGACGGTCAGCGCCGACAACATCATCGCGGTGTCAGCCGCCGCCGGGCCAGATCGCTCCAGCGCGGGCCTACGAGCCACGCTGGACGCCATGAAGAAATTTGCCGACGACCTGGAAGAGCGGCACAGCGAGTGGTAACCGCGCAAGCCGCAGGTAGCCCGGGTCGAATCACAGAAAAGGTTTAACGAATGTCACCATCTTTTTTTGAAATCGTACAACTGAGTAACGGAGATTACGCGCTGCGCCGCATCGACGACGACAGTGCGCCGCTTGTGAAGATTTCCTTTTCCGACGAAGCGCGGGAGATGATGGAAGACCGCGACATGAATGTCGCCAAGGCGATGATCGCGGCCGGTATCGAAGCCGTGGGTAACGTAGCTCACGATATTGAACTGGAAGACGAGGAACCCGAGGCGACCGACGCTCACCCCTCCTACACCCTGCACTGATGCAAGGCGCCGCGCCCGGGTGGGCAGACGGCGGCGCCCCAACAGCTCAGCGCTGGCGCAGAATCACACCGTGACTGTTGCCCGCCGCTGATGCCCGCTGCAACGCGTCGAAAGCGGGCCGACCCAGCTTACGGGTCCACATCACCACCGCGTGACAGGTGCCGGCACTCAAGGCGCGCTCGGCCAACTCCTGGGCGGAGTGATCCGGCGTCGAACGCAGCACCAGCAATTCGCCGGCAACAATGCCATGCATTTTCTGCCATTTACTGACCAGGGCCTGGGGCGGATCAATCCATGCCAGCCAGCGCTTTTCCTGATTGAGCTGGGTCAGCATCGGCAGCAGCAACTGAAAATTCTCCACCTGCCCTTCCGGCAAAATGATCTCGGTAACGTTGCCAGCGACCGCCGGTTCGCGCTGGGCCGGCTTCGGGCGGGTACGAATCACGGATCGACGTTCACCACCGGCCGACACCGGCACCGCCCGCGACAAAGCACTCTGCTGGTACGCCAGATTCTGATTGAAGCTCATTTGTTCCATGATTCACCTGCCCCCTGACTGTCCGTGACTCACCCGCGCGATCAATGAAGATCCGAGCGCCGAATGACCCCTACCCCCAATCCTTCAATAAAGAGTTGCTGCTCGGTCAGATCCACCTCGATCGGCGCGAACTCGTCGTTCTCGGCAATCAGATAAACCTTGGAGCCTTCCTTGCGGAAGCGCTTGACCGTCACCTCTTCCTCACCGACTCGCGCAACCACCACCTGACCGTTGTGAACATCTTGGGTGCGGTGCACCGCCAGCAGATCGCCATCGAGAATGCCGATGTCCTTCATACTCATGCCACGCACCCGCAGCAGGTAATCGGCGGACGGCGAGAAGAACTCAGGCGCCAGGGTGACGTGATCCTCAATGTGTTCCTGGGCGAGGATCGGGCTGCCTGCCGCCACCTGACCGATGACTGGAAGCCCCAGGTCCTCTTCCGCTTCCGGCAGCCGGATTCCGCGGCTGGCGCCTGGCACCATCTCAATGGCACCCTTGCGCGCCAGGGCCCGCAAGTGCTCTTCGGCGGCGTTGGCCGAGCGAAACCCGAGCTCAGCGGCGATCTCCGCGCGGGTGGGCGGGTACCCGGTTTCGTCCAGATACCGCCGGATGATGTCCAGCACCTGAGCTTGCCTTGCTGTCAGCTTCATTGAGCTACTCCATCTGGGTTCCGTGGTAGGCCCCACTCCGTCGCATACGAAGCGAAGTCTCCGGCCTGTTTTTTTATACAGTGAACTGACTATATACAGTGTTTTATCCAGTGTAAACCCTCGCCCCCGGATTTTTGTGTCACCGGCGTAACCATATGTCCTGCAAGGATTGTGATATGGTGATTCCACCTGAAACGACCGGTTAGGGAGTTCTATGAGTCATTCCAGCGAGTGCAACATGCCCGACAACCTCCACACTGCGGAGGGCAAGGAACGCCGAGTTGGCATCGAGATCGAGTTATCGGGACTCGGTTACGACGAACTGGTGCAACTGGTGGCGCGTTTCCTTGAGGCAGAACCGGAGCTGACCTCCCGTTACGTGTCCCGGCTGGCAACCGACCTCGGGGACTTCACCATCGAGCTGGATTCCGACCCCATCAAGGATCTGGATCTGACCGACGATCGGCTGCCTGAATCGATCCGGGAATTGGGTGGACAGGCCATGGAAGTCATTGATGCCGCCGCGGAGCGCATCGTTCCTCTGGAAATTGTCAGTCCGCCGGTGCCCTTCTCGGCCGTGCCGCGAATCCAGGCGATGATGGAAAAGCTGCGCGACGCCGGCGCACTGGGCAGCCGCGAGGCGATCTACTACGCCTTCGGCCTGCAGCTGAACCCGGAATTGCCGGACCTGGAACCAGCCACCCTGGTTCGCTATTTCCAGGCGTTTGCTGCGCTGTACGACTGGCTGAAATCCCGGCACCAGCTCGACATCAGCCGGAAATTCACCACCTACATCGAACCCTGGAGCAGCAGGTACGTCGACCTGCTGATGGACGACGACTACGCTCCGGACCAGGCCCAGTTGATGCGGGATTACCTGAAGTACAACCCGACCCGCAATCGCGCCCTGGACCTGCTGCCGCTGTTCGCCCATCTGGACGCGGACCTGCTGGCCGAGCACGTCGACGACCCGCGGATCAAGAGCCGGCCGACCCTGCACTACCGGCTGCCCGACTGCGACATCGACAACGACGACTGGGACCTGGCCAGTGTCTGGAACGACTGGGTGATCCTGGAGCGGATTGCGGCCGATGCCGACCAGCTGGCCGAGTTGCGCAGCCTGTACCGGGAACGGAGCAAGCTGAACCTGCACAACCTCACCCACAGTTGGCTGGAAACCACCACGGACTGGCTGCAAAGCAAAGGGTATGTCTGAGGCAACGGAAACCGGCGACGAGCTGCCCGGACTAACCATCGGCATCAGCGGGCCCGCCCGTCGCAGCACCGCCCATCGGCTGATCAGCCTGGGGCTACGGATGCACGGCGCCCGCACCCACTACATTCGTCCCGGTTCCCGCACCGATGTCGCCCTGCTGGACGGGCTGGTGCTGTCCGGAGGTACCCATGTGCACCCGGAATGCTACGACCAGCAGCCACAGGTGACGGCCCGTTACGACCGCAAACGCGATGCCACCGATCGCCGGCTCCTGCAGGAGGCCGAGCGCATCGGCATTCCGGTGCTCGGCATCTGTCGGGGCGCTCAGTTCATCAACGTGTTCCACGGTGGCTCCCTGTGCCAGAACGTGACCCCGCTTCGGGTCAATACCCGGCACCGGCCCCTGCTCCTGCCCATGCAGACGGTGCGACTGGTGAAAACCAGCCGGCTGGGCCGACTGATGCAATCGGCCGTCATTGGCGCCAACCGCATCCACAGCCAGGCCATCAAGCGCCTGGGCAATAACCTGCGGGTGGTGGCGGTGGATAACGATCTGTTCGTGCAGGCGATCGAGAACACCCACGAGCAGTGGTTGATGGGAGTGCAATGGCACCCGGAATACCTGCTTTACCACGGCGGACACCGCCGGATCTTCAAGGAGTTCGTCCAGGCCGCCCTGGACTTCAAGCTTAGCCGACTGGAACCGGAACCCGCGGAGCCAGATCGCCATTCGCATTCAGAGGAGGAGTCGCCATGAACCGTTCGCTTTCACTGTCTGGCCTGCTGCTGGCCATGACCCTGGGCCCGGCCCTGGCCGTCGCCGGCGAAGTATCCCTGAGCGGCGAAGGCAGCGTGCGCTACCAGCCGGACAGCGCGCGCCTGCAGTTCACCGCCAGCGCCGAGCACGAACTGCCCCAGCGGGCCACCGAACAGGTGGCAGAGATGATGGACCAGTGGCGCGAGGGCATCGCCGAGTACCAGCCCCAGTTGCAGGATTACACCGACGCCATGGTCAACCTTTACTCCCGTACCCTGCCGGGCAGTGAACGGGGCGAGGAGCCACGCCAGCGGGCGGTGGCATCACAGACGGTCAGTTTTGAAATCAGTGATCTGTCCCTGCTCAACCCCTTGCTGGAGCAGGCGCAGACGATCGGCATGAACTACCACCTGGGCGCGGGCCAATTCTTCCACTCAGACGAGGCGGGACTGGAGCAGCAGGCGCTGGCCAAGGCCATTGCCGACGCGCGCGCCCGCTGTGAGTTTGTTGCCCGGGAATTGCAGTCCTCCTGTGGCGATGTGGTCTCGATCAACGTCAACGGCGGCTTTCGGCCCGTGCCGGTCATGATGGCAGAGGCCAAGGGCCGGTCCGACACCGTTTCCAGCGTCGGTGTCCGGGAAGTACACGCCACCGTCAACGCCACCTTCGAGCTGGACTGACCCTAGAAGTCCCGGGTGTAGAAGATGTCCAGCGAGGCGGCCAGGCCACTGGCCGCCTCGACGTAGATGTTGCGGGTCAGGTCGTAGCGCAACGCCACCGTCGTGATAGGCTCGAACACCCCCACCCCGTAGCGCACGCTCAGCTCATCGGTCAGATAGCCGCTGGCGACCACCGAGGTCTGCTCGCCGCTGCCTTCGGTTTCCAGCATCAACTGCTGGATGCCGATCTCCTCGCCCAGTTTGCCGGTCACCTTGTTGGCCTGGGTCAGGCCGAGGGATATGGCCGCCCCACTCATCTGGCCCTGATCGCCCTGGCTTTGCGGCGGTCGACCGAGCACCAGGTACGACAGCGCATCGGTCTGGGGCATGTCGGGGCTGGAGAAAATTTCGGTCTCCGGCGCCTGTACCGGCCCGCTCAATCGGATACCGGCAACCACCGTGTCCACCCGGCGAATGGCCTCGATATCCAGATAGGGCTGGGTCAGATTACCGACGAACAGGATACGGGCGGTTCGCAGCTCCAGTTCCTGACCAAATTTCTCGTACTGGCCATCGACCAGCTGCAGGGTGCCGCGGGTGTCCATATCGTTGCCAATGCGCAGGGTGCCCTCGAGGTTTCCGGTCACGCCGAAGGCGACGAAACTCACCTCGTCCTCACCGACCACCACCGTGACGTCCATATTGATGCTGCGGATGACCGGCTGTTCCGGCTCCACCCCCACGATGACCTCGTCCTCAGTCACGGAAATGGCCTGGGGCGGCAGCCCCTTGATCTCGATGCTGCCGCGCGGCACCGCCAACTGGCCGGTAACCTTCAGATCGCCCTGACCAAAGGCGACGACCAGGTCCGGCGCCAACTCCAGCTGGGCGTATGGCTCCAGACTGAAGGGCACGCGTTCGCCCTTGATCGCAATCTCGCCCTCCGGCGCGCCCTCCCAGCTCACGCGGCCGTCCAGGCGGGTCTGGCCGCGCTCGCTGCTCTGGATCCGCCCGCTGAGGTCGGCGGCATAGCCGTTCAGCGTCAGGGTCGCGACCACTTCCTCCACGGGGATGGGCAGGCGTGGATCCACGATGCGGCCGCCGGTGAGCGACAGCTCGCC
The DNA here is from genome assembly GCF_034555935.1 of Marinobacter qingdaonensis. Lineage (NCBI taxonomy): Bacteria > Pseudomonadati > Pseudomonadota > Gammaproteobacteria > Pseudomonadales > Marinobacteraceae > Marinobacter > Marinobacter qingdaonensis. The sequence goes on along the minus strand of NZ_JAYDCJ010000003.1, from coordinate 2,041,328 downwards.
CTCCACCGCCGGTTTCAACAGCGGACCGGACAGGGTACCGCGCCCCTGGATCTGGCCGGCGACCTCGTCCAGGCCGGCAAAGATCCCGGCCAGGGCAATGTCGAGCCGTTCCAGGCTGAACTGACCCTGAATCCGGCGCTCGGACGATCTCGGATCCACGCCGACGTCGACCGCCAGTTCACCAAGGCTGGGGCCAGCCAGCCGCAGCTCCAGATCCGCCTGCTCAGGCTTGAGGCCCAGGGCCACGGTGAAGCGCTCGTAGGCCAGCGTCTCCCACTCGTCGCCCTCGACCTGCACCTCGAACTGACCGCTGCCCGCGTCGACCCGGATCTGCCCCCGCGGGCCACCGTCGGCCATGGTCACATCGATGTCGCCATTGAGGCTGCCGAGCCAGCGCAGGCGTTCCGGCATCACCGGATCCAGGGCCGAGGTCGGCACGTTGCGGATGCGGTAGGCGATGCTTGGGGTCGGCAGCAGCACCTGATCGTCGGCGCAGACGCTGCTTTGCTGCCACTGCCAGCAATGGGCGCCGAAGGTGAGTTTGCCCGGGCCGTGCTGATAGGCCAGCGACGCGGGCGCCTGCAGATCCCAGCGCTGATTCTGCTGCGGCACCTCAATCCGGCCTTGGGCCAGTGCGCCCTGCCAAGCGTCCCAGGCGGCACCCTGGAAGCCGCCGGCAAAGACCAGGGCCATGGCGGCCTCGGCGTGCTCCGCCAGGATTTCGACACGGTGCTGCTCCCGGGTTCCGGAGCCGGTGAGCCTCAGGGACTCCAGTTGCTGGCCCGCCGACTCGATGGCGGAGGCGTCGATGCGGCTCGACAATCGCCAGCCCGGCTTCAGCGCCGCGTCGAGCTCCAGCCCCCCCAGTTCCAGGGTATCCTGCCAGGCCAGATCCCGGGCCCGCAGGCTCAGGTCACCGGTGGGATTATCCAGGGTGCCGGCCACCGATACCTCGGCTTGAACCTGACCGGCCAATCCGGCCAGCAGTTGCTCCGGTGCCGGCAGGTCCAGCCGGAGCTTGCCGGCCAGTTCCTCGCCCCAGGCTCCAGAACCCTCGATGCGATTATCCCCCACCGAGACGGCCAGATCGGACAACTGCCAACTACCGCTCGACGAGTCCAGGGCGCCACTGGCCTCGGCGGGCTGCTGCTGCCATTGACCCGCCAACTGCCACTGGGCCTTGACCGCAGGGTGGCGGCCTTCCCGCAACTGGCCCTCGGTCGAGATATCCCCGCTGAGACTGGCTTCCAGTGCGGGTACCCAATAACCGGGATTGAAATCCTCCAGGCGCAACGCCGCCTGCCAGGTCAGCGGGCCCGCGAAGTTGACCTTACCGTCACCAGACAGGGCGCCGGCGCCGGTGGTCACCATCAGGTCGGACAACCGGGTCTCGGTGAGATCGCCATCCACGGTTGATGACAGTGACGCCTGGCCCTGGGGCCCTTCCACGTCGGCCTTGAGCTTGGCGTGATACTGGCCGTCATCCCAGGTGACCGAGCCGTCCAGCCGGTTCAGGCGCACCGGCGGTGGCTCCAGGTCCGGCAGCAAGGAATACCAGGGAAAGCGGTCGAGTTGCAGATCGGCGTTGGCTTGCAGGCCATCCAGCCAGCGGACGGCGCCGGTCACCCGCAACTGGCCCTGCTTATCCCCGTTCTGGGTGCGCAGCTGTAGCTCCAGATCCCGGGCCGCCTCGGTGCCCACGTTGCCGTCGAGGGACAGGTTGATAGCACCTTCGGTGCCCGGCAGAGTCGCCCGCGCTCGGGTGCGGAAGCCCTGCGCCAGACTGCCCCTGGCTTCCAGGAACCAGTCTTGGAGGGTCAGGGTGGCGGGCAAGTCCGCCAGCGCGAGAAATTCTTTGGAGTCGACCCGCAAACGCGCCGGCAGGCGCTCGTCCAGGGGCGACACCTGCCCCTGCAGTCGGGCCTCGAGGTAGCCCTGACTGCGCCCGCTCAGGCGCAGATCCCGGACACTGCCAGACAGATCGAGATTCAGCGACCAGCGGTCACCGGCGGGTGGCGGCAGGCTCGCGGTCAGCTCCAGCGCCAGTGGCCAGTCCCGGCGGGTCTCAATCCGCCCGGACAGGCCCAGGACATAGTCGTCCAACCGGTACTGGGCCCGATCGATCCGCCACTCCGCGCCCGAGCCACCGGCCGACAATTCCAGACGGTCCCAGATGCGGTTCTGGTTGAAGGTGAACTGGCCCAGATCCACCTCACCGATGCGCAGGCCCATCGGGATGTCCACATCGGGCAGCGCCAAGGGAGTTTCGGACGCGCCCGGGTCGGCCGATGGCTCCACGGACACGTCGATGGTGTCGGCTTTCAGGGTATCCAGGCACACCTGTTTGCTGAACAGGCAGGATGGAGACCAGGCGATCACCGGGGCCTGCACCCGGACATCCGCACCATAGCCCTGCCAGACCAGATCGGCCGCCCGCCATTGATCCAGCAAGGAGCCTCGACCGTCGGTGACCTGCAGGCCCGGGACCTGGTCGATGACCCAGGCGGTACCGGTCTCGGATTTCAGGGCCAGCAGGATCAGCACCAGTAGCAGCACTGGCAGCAACACCAGCACCCCAAGGCCGACGAGTACCCAGAACCACAGGGAGCGACGGCCGGACTCGGGCGCTTCGGGTGTCTCTTGCGAGGGTTGGTGATCGGTCACAGCTCAGGTCCCATGGAAAAATGTACACGCCAGCCGCCGCCGAATTCCGGGTCCAACCCCTTGGCGACGTCCAGGCGCAGTGGCCCGACCGGGCTGATCCAGCGCACACCAATGCCGGCGCCGGTCGCCAGCGGATCGAGCGGGTCATTGATGGCGTTGCCGTGGTCGACAAACAGCGCCCCTCGCCACTGCTGCGCGAACTGGTACTGGTACTCGACACTACCGACCATCAGGAAACGGCCACCGACCGGCACGCCGTTTTCGTTTTCCGGAGACAGGGTCTCGTAGCCGTAGCCCCGGACGCTCTGGTCGCCGCCTGCGAAAAAGCGCAGGGAAGGCGGAACGTCCTCGAACCTGTTGGTAGCGACACCGCCGACCTGGACCCGGCCGAGGAAGCGGTGGTTATCGAAGATAGTATAAAGCCCCTTGGCCAGGGCGCTGGCATGTAGGACGTCCACCGTTGACAGTACCGCCCGGTGGGCGCCGGTGATATCGAATTGCAGCCGGTAGCCCTGGGACGGATCCAGGGCCTGGTCGGCGTACCGTTTGGAGTAACCGAGACCGGGCAGAAACAGGCTACTGGTGCCGGTCTCGTCGTTGCCGATGTTGTAGCGTTCGCCCTCCCACCGGAACGACAGCACCTGCAGCCAGTCGTTATCCAACTGGTGCTGCCACTGCTGGCCGAAGGTCAGAAGCTCGGATTCGACGTTCTCGATGTCCTCACGCTGGTAACCGGCGGTCAGCCGGATCAGGTCGGTCATGGGCGGGTCCAGGGGCAGTTCGTACCAGCCGCTGACGCTCTGGCGCGGCACCGAGAGTTCGGTTTCGGCCCCCCGCTTGTGCCCCATCGGGTTGATCCAGTGCTCCCGCCAGTTACCGCGGAAGCGCGGCCCCACATCGGTGGAGAAACCGACACCCACGCCGAGGGACCGCGGCGGGCGCCGCGTCAGCCCGACGCTGACCGGGATCACCCGGTCGACGGCATTGGCCGGCCGGGCGTCGATGTCCACCCCGGAAAAATAGCCACTGCTGGACAGGTCCCGGTTCAGTTTGGCGATTTCATCGGTGTGGTACGGGATCCCGGGGTCAAAGGTGACAAAATCCTCGAGCAAGCCAATCTCGAACCAGTGGCCCTCTTCGAAGCTGACCGCACCCAGGCGGTAGCGCTCACCACTTTCGTAAATCAGCGTGACCTCGGCGGTTCGGGTTTCGGGATTGACCCGCAGGCTTTTCTCCAGGAATTGACCATCAAAATAGCCCCGCTGCCGAGCACGGGTCTGGATGGTGTCCCGCAGTGTCGCGTATTCGCCGTGATTGAGAACGTCGCCTTCGGCCGGCTTGTCCGGCAGCTCCCGGGTAAACTTGGCATCGGAGCTGGCTGCGCCTCGAATCTCGACGGTGCGCGAGGTCACCCGCACCGGCTCTCCCGGCCGGATTGTCAGAATCAGGCGGGCGCCCTCATCGCCCTCTTCCTCTTCCACGCGCCAGTCAATCTGGGGGTCGTAGTAACCCAGGGCCCGCACGGCCTTACTGGCCTGACCCACTGCGGTGGCGGCGTAGCGTCGGAGACTGTTGGCACTGCGCCCCTCCACCTCGCCGATAAAGGCCTCGGCGTTGTCCTTGAGCTGGGGATAGTCCCCCTCAACCGTCACTTCCACCTGCTGAGCCCAGGCCCAAGGGGCCAGCACAAGCAGGCACGCAAGCAGCCGGACCCGGCCTGATGTCACAACGCGGTTTTTCAGTCCCATCCGGCAGTGTCAAAGTTGGTCATAGAGAAAATCTGTTACTTCAAGCGTGAAAGCTAAGCCCCAGGCGGTCAAGTTAATCCGGGTGCAGTCGTCGTTGCGAACAAAATACGCTAATCTGTCAAAAGCTTATATGTACTTGCAGGCAACCGGAAGTCGTGAATGCTCCAAATTAACCGAGAAAATCTGAAGTCCAGCCACCAGCTCATCTGGTTCATCATCGATTTCCTCATGCTGGCCCTGCTGATTATCAACCTGGCGTTCATCATCTGGGATTCCATCTATGGTTTTGTTGCCGTCCAGGACCTGCTCAAGCAATACGCACCGGCACTGCAGAGCCTGTACCACCCGATTCACGACCGCTTCATTTTCTACGACCTGATCTTTGTCTCGATCTTCCTGACCGAGTTCTTCCTGCGCTGGGCCTATGCCATCAAGGCCAAGATCTATGACCGCTGGTACTTTTATCCGTTCATCCACTGGTACGATCTGGTCGGCTGCATTCCCGTGGGCAGCCTCCGGTTCCTGCGGATACTGCGGGTGATATCCATCATCTACCGGCTGCACCAGTACAAGATCATCGACGTTACCAGCACCCGGACCTACCGGTTTTTCAACTTCTACTACGAAGCCTTCATGGAGGAGCTGTCCGACCGCATTGTGCTGAAGGTGCTCACCGGCATGCAGCAGGAGGTCCAGCGCGGCTCGCCGCTGTTCGACAAGATCCAGCAGGACATCCTGTACCCGCGGCGCGCCATGCTCGCCGACTGGATCTCCGGTCGGGTGGCCGAGGCCGCCCGGGAAGGCTACGTGCCCAATCGCGGCGCCTTGCGCAGCTACCTGGAGGACCGGGTCGATACCGCGCTGAAGCAGAACCTGGAATTGTCCCGGCTCAAGTATTTGCCCGTGGTCGGCCCGACCATCCAGGAAACCCTGGAAGAGGCGGTGGGCGACATCGTGGCCAACGTGATTCACCAGATACTCGAAGACCTGGCATCGTCCTCCAACCACGCGTTCATTGAGGACATCGTCAACGTCTTCCTGCCGAGTCCGGACCAGGTCGAGGCAGACGAGACCCAGAACGAGGCGCTGATCAACCTGATCACCGAGATCATCGATGCGGTAAAGACCCAGGTGCGCGTCAAACACTGGCGCGAAGACCTACCCTAAGGCCCGCTGCCACCGCCCTGCCCTTCAACAACAAGGCCGATACCCTATGGACCCGACGCACTACCGACCGGCGCACGAACTGCTGGCTGACCTGGAAGCCGGTCGCCTGACCAGCGAACGTCTGACCGAGCAGCTTCTGGCTCGCATTGACCAGCACAACAGCGCCATCAATGCCGTCGTGACCCTGGACAAGGCGGCGGCCCTGGAGCGGGCCCGCGCAGCGGATCGGCAACGGGCCGCGGGCGAGGCCACAGGGGCCCTGCACGGCCTGCCCCTGACGCTCAAGGACACCTGGGAAGTAGCCGGCATGGCCACCACCGCTGGCGCCCCGGCCCTGGCCGGCCATCGGCCCGACCGGCACTCCGATGTCGCCGAGCGACTGGAGGCCGCCGGCGCCATCATTCTCGGCAAGACCAACGTGCCGCTCTACGCCACCGACCTGCAGAGCTACAACAAGCTGTTCGGGGTCACCCGCAACCCCTACGACCCGGAACGGACCCCGGGCGGCTCCTCCGGCGGCGCCGCGGCCGCGCTGGCCGGGGGCCTGACGCCCCTGGAGGTAGGCAGCGACCTGGCCGGATCCATCCGCACCCCCGCCCATTTCTGCGGGGTCTTTGGCCACAAGCCCAGTCGCGACCTGGTGTCCATGCGCGGCCACATTCCGGGGCCACCGGGCACCCAGTCGCAACCGGACCTGGCCGAGGGCGGCCCCATGGCCCGCTGCAGCCAGGATCTGGAACTGTTGCTGAAGGTTGTGGCCGGCCCTCGACCGGCCGACGCCCGGAGCTGGCAGCTGGTCATGGAACCGGCACAACTGGACCGGCTCGAGCAGACCCGGGTCGGCCTGTGGCTGGATGATCCCCTGTGCGGCATCGACGCGGAGCTGAGTGAAGGCTACCGCGCCCTCGGCCGGCAACTGGAGGCACAGGGGGCTCTGGTGGCCAACGCCCAGCACCGCCTCCTGAACTTGGAGCACATCCTGCCGGCCTACTTCAATCTGCTCGGCAGCCTGCTGTCGGCCTCCCTCACGCCGCCACAACGGCGGCAGATGAAATGGATTGCCCGCCTGGACAAGTGGCTGCACCTGTTTGGCCCGGTTACCCCGTTCATCGCCGAGTACGGCCGGGGCGTCAATCAGGCCGCCCACCAGCGCGCGGTGTGGAACGAGGTCCGGGAAAAAATGCGCAGCGAGATCGAGCCCCTATTCGAGGAGTTCGATGTGCTGCTGACCCCGGTAACCCCGACCACTGCCATCCGGCACGATCATTCGCAACCGGTGTTCAAGCGCCGCATCCTGGTGGCCGGCCAACCTCGGGCCTACATGGACCAGTTCTGCTGGATTGCCCTGGCTACCCTGCTCGGACTGCCCGCCACCTCGGTGCCGGTCGGCCTGACCGACGACGGGCTGCCGTACAACGTCCAGGTCATCGGCGCCCCGGGGCGTGATCTGACCACCATTCGATTCGCGGAGTTGCTTGAGCGGGCGGGCCTGGCCGGGTTCCAGCCACCAAGCATGGCCTAAAAAGACTACAGTTTTTCACCTAAGAAGCTGGAAAATTTACAGAATTTCCGTGCAGATTCGGAGACACTCAGCTACAAATAAACCTAAGTTTCACGACGCGACGCCATTGCATGATCGAAAACGCCCGGCAATTGGACTGCCTCCGTTCCAGCCGATTCCTCATAATGAGCCTGTTTCTGCTGGCGGCGTTCCCCTCGTTGTCCGCCCCGAAGGTTCTGTTGAATCCGGAGATTGACTCAACGGCGCTGGACTCCCTGTACCTCAACCAGATCTTTGCCATGCAGGTCCGACGCTGGCCCAACGGCACGGCCATTCAGGTCTTCGTTATGCCCAGCACCAGCGATCTCCATCGCACGTTCGTCGTCGACCGGCTCAAGGTCCAGGCCCATCAACTGGACCGGATCTGGAACCGTATGTTGTTCACCGGCACGGGCCGGGCCCCGACCGTGGTCGAATCGGAGGAAGCGATGTTGGATGTGATCCGGTCGACACCGGGCGCCATTGGTTACGTCTCTGAGAATTTCCCGACGGAGGGCGTGCTGGAGTTGGGAGGGAGTCAGCCGTGAACAGACCGATTTTGCCAGCCCTGCTGACGACGCTCGCGCTCAGTTCACCCGCCTTCGGCATTGAGGTGACCGAGAACGCTCAGATCCACGGATTCCTGAACCAGGCCTACCTGTACAGCCCGGACAACCCCTACGCCGGCACCGACGCCGACGACGGCTCGCTGAAATTCCGCGAGGTGGGCGTCAACGGGTTTGTCGAGCTGTCCCCCGAATTCAGGCTGGCCGGCCAGGTGCTGAGCCGGCGCCAGGACGAAGCCGACGACGGCGACGTGCGTGTCGACTTCCTGCTCGCCGACTATCTGATTTTCAGCGATCAGGACACGACCCTGGGCATTCGCGCCGGCCGGGTCAAAAACAACATCGGTTTCTACAACGCCATTCGGGACATTCCCTCCGCCCGCCCCGGCTACAACGTGCCAGAATCCATCTATTTCGAAGCCTTCCGGGATACCCTGCTGTCGGTGGATGGCGCCAATCTCTATGGTTCGGCGCTGTTCGGTGGCAGTCAGCTGTCCTGGGAGGTGGCCGGTGGCGAACGAAAAGTCGATTCCGAGGAATTCGAGCAGTTCGCGTTTGGTGGAAGGATTTCCAACCGGGAATCCGAAGACATCCCACTCTGGCTGCTACATGTGAACCTGGTGCCGGCCTTCGAGCGTGACCTCAGAATCGCTCTGAGCCTGGTGGACCTGGAGGTGGACCTCGATGGCATCCGGTCCCTCCAGGAGGCTCAAGCCGCCCTGATTGCCGCCCCGCCCGGGGATATTCTGGCCAACCCTCAGGCCTACATCACCGATGCCGAGTTCGACGCGTTATTTGCCATTTTCTCGGTCCAGTACAGCTTCGACGACTGGGTGATTACCGCCGAGTACCTCAATCTCGACAGCGAATTTGAGGCCGACATCCTTGGCCAACCCACCTCGGACAGTGTCACGACCGAGGGCTACTACCTCCAGCTTGAATGGCTGGCAACCCTGGAGACCTCCTGGTTCACCCGCTACGAGGAACTCTACCTGGATAAGGACAACCGTTCCGGAAACAGCATCGGCCGACCGAACAATCGCTATCGCGGCTACGGCAAGGGCTGGACCCTGGGCGGAAAATGGCAGTTCGCACCGTCCTGGTCGCTGATTGGCCAGGCCAGCTTCAACGAAGGCACTGCGTGGCTGCCGGTGTACGAAGGCCGAGAGAACGAGGATCTCCAGAAATACTGGAACTACTATGTCCTGTCGCTAAACTTCCAATTCTGATCCTTCGGTTGCTGACCTATGTACCTCAGCCTCAAATGGAAGGCGGTCGCCTTCCTGAGCTTCATCCTGATCGCGCTCACCGGCACCTGGGTCGGCCAGCACATTTACAAGGCCATTCACACCTACGACAGCCGCATCGATGATCTGCACGTTCGCCAGCAGGCCATTCTGAATCAGCTGCTGGACGACAACTTCCTGCGCCTGTCCCAGCTGTCCCAGCTCATCGCCGAAACCCCGGAAATCCAGCGCGCCAGCCAATCCGAGAGCAACGAGGCGCTTCAGAGTTACCTGGAAAACGAATGGATTGAACTCAATATCAACACCGGCATTGACTACATCGGCCTGTACAGTATTTGGGGCGACCGGCTGGGTTCCGCCCACAACCAACTGCTGTTTCCCGAGCCCGATCAACTGCACGATGCGGTGCTGAGCGCTGTAGACGCCGCGCCGCCACGCACCCCAACGTCCTTCCTGTTTTGTGGATTCGGTTGCTCCCAGTTCGTCATCGAACCTTTTGTGCTGTCTGACGGTTCAGAGGCCCTGATCGTTACCGGACAGAATATCGCGGACATCATCCAACGCTACCAGCAGGTTTCCAACACCGATCTGGCAGTGTTGCTGCCGCCACTGGACGACATCGCCCGGGACGCCTACGACGGGCGCACCCTGGAACAGTGGGACCTCAGGCTCTGGGCCGCCAGCCAATTCAAGGAAACCCTGACGCAACTCCGGCACATTCAGCTATCGACCCCGCTCGACCGCCTGGACCCCGCGGACGCGGCCGAGTTTCAGGCGCAGCGGCTACACCTGAACCCGCTCATCCCAACTAAATACCCCGCCTATGGTCAGACGCCCATTCTGATGGCCATTAGCGACCAGGCCCAGCAACACCAGAACCTGGTCAATTCGGTCAAGATCAGTGTGTTGATCGGCGCCCTGGCGCTGCTGGTGTCCGAACTCATTTTGATCCTGATCATGCTCAACCCTCTGCGGCGCCTGTTTGCCGTGGTCGACGCCCTGAAACTGCTGCCCAAGCATGAGTACCGCCTTGCCCGGGAAAGCCTGCCACGCCAGCCCGGCCTCCTGCAGGACGAGCTGTCCCTGCTGGAGAAAAGCACCCGGTATGTGACCCGTGAACTGGAAGCGCTGCACATTGAGGTGGAGGACAAGAACCAGTCCCTGCGCGAGCAGATTGCCGTGATAACCCGGTCCCGGGCATTCCTGGAGCGCCTGATCGACAGCTCCCACCTGTTCATTGCCACCCAAAGCATGGATGGCACCATCCTGACCTGCAATGCCCGCTTCGAAAACGAGTTCAAGCGCACCATCGGCAGATTCGGCGACCTGTTCGTGTCCGAAGACAGCCGCAAGACCTTCGAGAGCCGGATTGAACGCCTGAAAGCCAAGCAGTGCGAGGTGATCCAGCTGGACGCGGAGTTCGCCAATCATCAGGGCAACGCGATCTACGTCGACTGGACCTGCTCGATCGTGGAGGATGAAAAGGGTCGGAACATTCTCCTGACCATCGGCATTGATCTGACCCAGCGCAAGCGGGACGAGGAAGCCCTGGAGTGGCTGGCCAACAACGATCCATTGACCGGCATCGGCAACCGCCGCGGTTTTCAGCACGATCTCCAGAAAGTCCTGGATTCAGGCCGGCCCGGCGCCATCATCTTCATTGACGTCAACCGCTTCAAGCAGATCAACGATGTCTACGGCCACACGGTCGGCGACGGTGTGCTGATCCAGATCGCTGGGGCCCTGCGTGCCGGTGTCCGTGGCAGCGACTCCATCAGCCGACTGGCGGGCGACGAATTCACCGTGGTGCTGGTGGACATCAACGCCGAGCAACTCGAACGCTTCCTGCAGAAACTGACCCAGCAATTGAACGGACAGATCCCGCTGCCGGGTGAGGACCGGGTGGTCGAGTACACCGTCAGCATCGGCGCAGCCCTGATTCCGGAGCATGGCCGGACCGAACAGGAGCTGATCGTGCATGCCGACATGGCCATGTACCAGGCCAAGAAGAAAGGCGGCGGCCAATGGCAGATCTTCGACCCGGACACCAACGATCTCGCCGACATCCGCCGCGACCACGACCTGACGTCCTTGCTGAAGCAGGCCCTGAAGCGCAAGGACCTGTTCGAACTTAACTACCAGCCGATCTTCTCCATCAAGACCGAAACCGTCAGCCATTACGAGGTGCTGCTGCGGCTCAAGGACACCGACGGCAATCCGGTCTACCCCAGCGATTTCATCCCGGCTGCGGAGCGCATGGGCCTGATCCGACTGGTGGATGAATGGGTCCTGGACCATGCCTTGCAGAAGCTGGCCATCACCTCGGACCCGGAGAGGCCGTTCAGCCTGTCCATCAACATCTCCGCGCCTACCCTCCAGTCCAGCAGCTTCCCGGAGATCCTGATTGGCCTGATCCAGAAATACGAGGTGAATCCCAGCCACATCATCATCGAGCTGACTGAAACCGCGTACATCGAGAACTTCCAGATGGTGCTGAACAACCTGGAGCGCATCCACGAGGCCGGCATATTGGTGGCCCTGGACGATTTCGGGGTCGGGTTCTCGTCGTTCAGCTACCTGAAGAAGCTGCCCTTGAGTTACGTCAAACTGGATGGATCCTACATTCGGGATCTGGAAAGCAACACTGACAACCAGGTGTTTGTGGAGAGTCTGAACAAAATGGTGAACGCGTTCGGCATGCGAACCATCGCCGAATTCGTGGAAGATGCTGAAACGCTGAGGAAGCTTGAGGAACTGGGTGTGGCCTATGCCCAGGGCTATTACATCGGGCGACCAACACCAAAACTGAAGGAAATGGTAGCGGGGGCTGGATTCGAACCAACGACCTTCGGGTTATGAGCCCGACGAGCTACCAGACTGCTCCACCCCGCATCAATAACGCGCCGCTCGGGGGCCTCCCCGATCAACGTGGCGCGCATGATACGGTTTGCCCCCGGCTCTGTCAAAGCCAATTTACCAACTATTTCTTCTAGCGCTCGAGGATCGCGGTGACGCCCTGGCCGCCGGCGGCGCAAATGGAAATCAGACCGCGACCGCTGCCCTTCTGCTCCAGCAGTTTCGCCAGGGTGGCGACGATGCGCCCACCGGTGGCGGCAAACGGGTGACCGGCGGCCAGGCTGCTGCCTTTCACGTTCAGGCGGGCGCGGTCGATGCTGCCCAGGGGCTGCTCGAGACCCAGACGCTGCTTGCAGAATTCCGGGCTCTCCCAGGCCTTCAACGTGGACAGCACCTGGGAGGCGAAGGCCTCGTGGATTTCGTAGAAGTCGAAATCCTGCAGACTGAGCCCGGCCTTCTCCAGCATGCGCGGCACCGCGTACGCCGGCGCCATCAGCAGCCCTTCCTTCTGGTCGACAAAATCCACCGCGGCGACCTCCGAGAAGGTCAGCCAGGCCTTGACCTCGAGGTTGTTGGCCTTGGCCCAGTCCTCGCTGGCCAGCAGCACGCATGAGGCGCCGTCGGTCAGCGCCGTGCTGTTGGCGGCGGTCATGGTGCCCTGCTCCCGGTCAAAACAGGGCTTCAGAGTCGCGAGCTTCTCCAGGGTGGTGTCCGGGCGCAGGATGTTGTCCCGCTCCAGCCCCGCCAGCGGCGTCATCAGATCGGCAAAGAACCCCTCTTCGTAGGCCTTGGCCAGCTTCTGGTGACTCTCCCAGGCCAGCTGGTCCTGGTCCTCCCGGGCAATGCCCCACTCGTGCGCGGTGACCTGGGCATGGTCGCCCATGGACATTCCGGTGCGGGGCTCACCGTTCTCCGGTACTTCCGGCACCAGGTGACCTGGCCGGAACCGGCCCAGGATTTTCAGCCGATCCTTCACGGTCTTGGCCCGGTTCAGGTCCAGCAGGATTTCCCGCAGGCCTTCACCGACACCGATGGGGGCGTCCGAGGTGGTGTCGGTGCCGCCGGCGATGCCGCACTCGATCTGCCCCAGAGCGATCTTGTTGGCAACCAGGATCGCCGCCTCCAGGCCGGTACCGCAGGCCTGCTGAATGTCATAGGCCGGGGTCTCCGGGGCCAGGCCGGAACTGAGCGCCGCTTCCCGGGTCAGATTGAAGTCCCGGGAGTGCTTGATCACGGCGCCGGCAACCACCTCGCCCAGGCGCTGGCCCTGAAGGTCGTAGCGATCCACCAGGCCCCGCAGCGCCGAAGTCAGCAGCTCCTGATTGCTGACCTTGCTGTAGGCGGTGTTCGACTTTGCAAAGGGAATGCGATTGCCGCCGATGATGGCCACCCGCCGGATGCCGGTGCCGCCTGCCGCCGGCTTTTTCGCCCGGGACGGAGATTTGCGCTGGGTGGTTTTCGCTGCCTGTGCCATGGTGACGTCCTTTCAAGAAGTGATGAACTTGCGAGCAGTCTAACCGGAAAGACTAGACGCTCATTGGCAGGCCTGACAACGCGCACCTGGCGTTGAGTCAATACAAAAACTGGTCGATTCTTTACCCTGTAGACCGATTTGCAGTTCCAAGGCACAACTGAAAACGCAAGGAAGAATCCATGTCTGACCTTTATCTGAAATTCGTCAACACGCCGGTGGGTAAAACCGCGGCACAATCCCTGGGCCTGCCCTCCCCGGTTACGCTCAAGCGCCAGCAGCGCGCCGACCAGCCCTTCATCGAAGGCGACGTCCTGATCGGCGCCGGGCCGGGCGCCAAAGCCGTGGCCACCGTCGGCGGCATCCTCAGCGCCAGTCCGGCCAGCCTGTACCACGCCAGCGGCATCGAGTCCCTGAACGATTCGGCCAAGGCCGGCAACAAGGCCAAGGCCCTGGAACTGGCTCAGCTCGCTGACCGGCGGTTCTCGGCCCTGGTGTTCGACGCCACCGGCCTGAAGAGCCCGGACGACCTGCGGGCGGTGTACGACTTCTTTCACCCCACCATCAAGAAGCTGGGCGGCAATGCCCGGGTTCTGGTGATTGGTCAGAACCCGGCCAGCTGCCGCAAGGCGCCGCAGGCGGCCGCCCAGCAGGCCCTGGAAGGGTTCGTGCGCAGCGTGGGCAAGGAAATCGGCAAGAAAGGCTCAACCGCCAACCTGATCTGGATGGCGCCCGGCGCCGAGAAGCAGCTGGATTCGTCGGTGCGCTTCTTCCTGTCCCCGCGCTCCGCCTATGTCTCCGGCCAGGTGGTTCGTATCGGCAAGAGCAGCATTGCGCCCACCACCAACCCGGTGGCCCCGCTGACCGGCAAGGTCGCCCTGGTGACCGGTGCTTCCCGCGGCATTGGCGCCGCCATCGCCGAGACCCTGGCCCGGGACGGCGCGACCGTCATTGGCCTGGATATTCCCCCGGCCATGGCCGAACTGCAGAAGGTGATGGACTCGGTGAATGGCAAGGCCATGGCCTGCGACATCACCGACCAGGCGGCGCCCAAACTGATCGGGGATTTCATTGAGGAACACTGCGAGGGCGTTGACCTGGTCATCCACAACGCCGGCATCACCCGCGACAAGACCCTGGGCAACATGCCCGAGCATTTCTGGGACATGACCATTGCCGTCAACCTGAGCGCCGAGGAACTGATTGACGAGGAACTGACGCACCGTTCACTGCTCCGGGAAAACGGGCGCATCGTGTGCATCTCATCCATCAGCGGCATCGCCGGCAACTTTGGCCAGACCAACTATTCCACGGCCAAGAGCGGCGTCATCGGCTACGTCGAGGCCATGGCCAAGCAACTGAAGAATGGTGTCACCATCAACGCCATCGCCCCGGGCTTCATCGAAACCCAGATGACCGCGGCCATGCCGATCACCATCCGCGAGGCCGGTCGACGCATGAACAGCCTGTCCCAGGGCGGCTTGCCGGTGGATGTGGCCGAGGCCATTGCCTGGTACTGCAGCCCGGCATCCAGCGGCGTAAACGGGAACGTCGTGAGGGTCTGTGGTCAATCGCTGATTGGCAAATAGGAATAAAAAAGGCAGGCCCGAGGGCCTGCCTTTTTCGAATCTGGTGGGTGGTGCAGGGATCGAACCTGCGACCCTCGCCTTGTAAGGGCGATGCTCTCCCAGCTGAGCTAACCACCCGGGAATAAGTGGCGGAGCGGACGGGACTCGAACCCGCGACCCCCGGCGTGACAGGCCGGTATTCTAACCAACTGAACTACCGCTCCGCATCGATCCGGTCTTGTGACCTGAATCCAGAGCCGGACGGGGTGATCCGGCGATGCGCTTTGAAAGTGGTGGGTGGTACTGGGATCGAACCAGTGACCCTCGCCTTGTAAGGGCGATGCTCTCCCAGCTGAGCTAACCACCCACTTTCGACTTACTTTCAAGCCATTCACTTGCAACGCTGAGCGCTGGCTGCCGAGTCAGGCGTTGCTGTCTCGACCAAGTGAGACGCGCATTTTAAGCATTTCCCTGACGGTGTCAAACCTTTTCAGAAAAAAACTCAAAAAAACTTCCAACCCCTTAAAAAGCGTACACTTTCTGATCAAAATCTATTTCGCGGCCGAGGCCCGGTTGCGCCCCTTGACCACCTTCAGCCTGGCCTTGCCCTGACCAGCCTCTTCCGCCTTCTGGCGCAGCGACAGCTCACTGACCCGGGCCCGACGCTCGTCCGGGACGGTGCGATTGGCCAGGGAGCAGTTGAGTTCATCCAGCCGATACTGAACCTCGGTCCAGGTTTCCCGCCACCTCGGCTCCAGCTCGCGGGACCATTTTTCCAGCTGCCCCCGCACTATTTCCTTCAATGCCATGATTCTGACGTCCGTTGTAATGCAACAGTCGTCAGTGTAGTCAGCCAGCGCACTCCCGACAATGTCCCGGATGGCCGCCGAACGGGCAGCCTGGCCAACCGGTCAGAAGATCCACCAGCCGTCGCCCTCTTCCGCGGCCCGGCGGCGCTCTCGCTCCAACTCAAGCCGGGCGTAATCCTGCTCCAGTTGCTCGATTTTGCGATCGGTTTCCAGCGGCACGGTCGGCCCGCCACCGAAGGGCCAAAACCAGGACGTCGACTGGTATTTGCCCTCGTCCTTCAGGCGTTCGATTTCAAGCTCCCGCTCCTCTTCCAGCAGCACCAGCCGACGCTCGTAGTCCATGTCCTCATTGATTTCGACGATCGACGTGGCAGCGTGATTCGGTGCCAGCAGGTCGCTGTTCAGGAATCGGGTGCTGACGATCTGATCCGCGCGCATGGCGTAGCTGCGGGTCACCAGCTGGAGGTCGCCCTGGGCCAGGGGGTGCTCCGGGTCCAGATCCGGGTGCGGCTGGTCGGGCTCGGACAGCTCGTTGTAGCGCAGGTAATAGATGCGGCCGGGCTCAACCGTCAGCGTGGCGTCGGCAATCAGGCTCAAGCTGAAGGAGTTGAGCCCCTCCAGGCCGAGCAGCGGACGGCGCATGGCGATGTGGCGTTCGCCGGGGCTCACTTCCAGCCAGGTGTAGCTGTCGTTGCGGATATTGAAGTAGTGCTTGTCGTCGATGTACACGCTGGGGGACTCGATTTCGTCCGCCGCCCACTGGGAGTGGGTGCGGTAGAAATACAACAGCGCGTTCTTCCGATCCCACTGGTCATTGGGAATGTGCACGAAATCCGGCCCGGATACCGGGTGCAGAAAGGCGCCGACACTCTTGCCGATGGACTGATAGACCGTGCAGCCAGAGCTGAACAACAGGGCGGACAGGGTCAGTAGCCGGAGCGTCAGGGCGCCAGGCCGGATCATCGCCGAAACGAACGGGGGCAGGCAGGTCATCATGGTTGGTCACTCTTGTTCCTTGCGCAAGTGCACCGATGATAACAACTGCCTGCGGGCAGAAATGAGAGCTACCGCAAAGGGCTGACTACAAACGGTTTCAAACCGGCTGACCAGCCCGCCCCAGCCTGATCAATTGCGCGTGGACTGGGCCCTGAGGCTGTTGACCTCTTCGGACAGCCGCACCAGGCGGGACGTCAATTGCGCCCGAGAGGAGTCGATGGCCTGCACGGTGCGCTTCAGGCTGGCCAGCTCATTGCGCAGCGCCTGCACGCTGCCCTCGCCGGCAAGGCCATCCGACGCTTTCTCCAGCGCGGCTATCCGGCCGTCCATGCCACTGAGGGTCAGCTTCTGTTCCTGCTCGAAGCGGCGCAGGCGGCGCTCAACCAGCTGATCGACATCGGCCATCTGCTGGCTGAGCCGGGCCAACTGGTCGGTGGCCTGCTGGTTCGACCGTTCCAGGGAGGCGATGGAAGTTCGGGTCTGCTCCTCCAGCGCGGCAAGATCGGCCGACAGGGACGACTGCACCGACGCAACCGAAGCCTTGAGCGCGGTGAGCGCTTCGGCGCCCTCGGCCACCCCGGTCTCAAGCTCCGCCAGCCGACCCTGATGGTCGTCCAGTCGGGCCTTGTTGCGCTCGTTGGCAACCACCCACAGCTTTCTGATTTCACTGTCGGCGACCTCCAGGGCCTGCTTGTTCGCCGCAATCTGCTCTGCCAGCGAGGCGCCGCGTTCCTGCAGGTTTTCCCCGGTCTCCGACAACTCGCCCTCGAAACGCGCCAGTGCCAGCTTGCTTTGCCGCGCCCAGTAATCGGCTTCCTCCAACTGGCCCTCCAGCGCCTGGATGCGCTGTTCCTGCGCGTACCAGCCGGCCCCGGCCAGCCCGGCGACCACCATCAGAGCCAAGGCCATCAGCGCACCGCGCCCACGGCCACCACCGCCCTGGCGACCACCACCAGCCTTTGGCGACGCACCACTGCCACCGGCGTCACCCCGGTCAGCCTTGCTGCCCGCGCGCCGGCGGTCTGCGCTGATGGTCGGTACGTCGCTTCTGAGTTCGTCGTCATCGGGACGGATGGGTTCCATTACAACTCCTGGTTATGGACCGGCTTGTTCTCAAGCCTTGATAATACATGCACTTACAAACAGGGTGAACCAAAGCCTTGCCAACACCCCGGAAACCGGCGCTGAGGCCGGCTGGGCTTTGTTGCATGGCAACTGACCAAATCATACAATGGCCGGCTTTCCCATCATCACAGGACTGTTGCTTATGCAGCCGCTTGTAGGACTCATTATGGGTTCGAAATCCGACTGGCCCACCATGGAACACGCCGCACAGATGCTGGAAAAGCTGGGCGTTGCGTACGAGACCAAAGTGGTGTCCGCCCATCGCACGCCGGACCTGCTGTTCGACTACGCCAAGACCGCCGCCGACCGGGGCCTTAAGGTCATCATCGCCGGAGCCGGTGGCGCCGCGCACCTGCCGGGCATGGTGGCGTCGCAGACGTCATTGCCGGTACTGGGCGTGCCGGTCCAGTCCAAGGCGCTCAACGGTCTGGATTCGCTGCTGTCCATCGTGCAAATGCCCGGCGGCATTGCCGTCGGCACCCTGGCCATCGGCAAGGCCGGCGCCACCAATGCCGGCCTGCTGGCGGCACAGATCATCGGCACCTCCGATGACGCGGTCCGCAAGGCCGTGGATGAGTTTCGGGCGACCCAGACCCAGACCATCCTGGACAATCCAGACCCTCGAGAGCAGTAACCCCGTTCACACTGACCGCTTCAGATGCCCATGACTGGCAGGAGAACAGAGATGAGAATTGGTGTTCTTGGCGCAGGCCAACTTGGACGCATGCTGGCCCTGGCCGGCTACCCCCTGGCAAAAACCTTTGTATTCTATGACATGTCCGGCAGCCCCAGCGCGGGCCTGGGCGAAGTGATCATCGACCGCGAAGGCCAGTACCAGGACGATTTTCTCTCCCGAGTGGATCGGGTGACCTACGAGTTCGAACACCTGCCGGTCGAGGTTGCGGAGAAGCTGGCCAAGGAAAAACCGGTACACCCCTGCCCTCGCGCCCTGCAGGTGTGCCAGAACCGGGAACTGGAAAAGACCCTGTTCGGCCAGCTCGGCATTCCGACCCCGGCCTGGAAAATTGCCGACAGCGCCGAGTCGCTCAAGGCGGCCGCCGAGGAACTGGGCTGCCCGGTGGTGGCCAAGTCCAACACCGAAGGCTACGACGGCAAGGGTCAGGCGGTCCTGCGCAGTCCGGACGACGCCGAGCAGGCCTGGGCCGACATCGGCCATCCGCGCCTGATCGTGGAAAAGTTCGTTGAGTTCACCCGCGAGGTGTCCATCATCGCCGTGCGCGCCGAGGACGGCGACGTTGCCTTCTACCCCATGGCCGAAAACACCCACCATGAGGGCATCCTGCGCTATTCCATCGCGCCGGCCCCGAAACTGGACAAGGCGGTGCAGGAGTCGGCCGAGCGCTACATCCGGGCCCTACTGAACGAACTGGACTATGTCGGCGTACTCACCCTCGAGTTGTTCGAAACCGAGGATGGCCTGGTCGCCAACGAGATGGCGCCCCGCGTTCACAACTCCGGACACTGGACCATCGAGGGCGCGGTCACCAGCCAGTTCGAGAACCACATCCGGGCGGTCAGCGGCCATCACCTGGGCAGCGTGGAGGCTCGAGGCCTCAGCTGCATGATCAACATCATTGGCGAACACGGCGACATCGACCGCATTCTCGAACTGCCCTACGCCAAGGTCCATCTCTATAATAAAGGGGAGCGGGCCGGCCGTAAGCTTGGCCACGTCAACATCCTGGCGGACAGCTACGAGGAACTGGTCTGGCGGGTGCGCAACTGCGCGCAGTTCCTGCCCGGCAGCCCGGCGTTTAAAAGTTCTTTAACACCAAAGGGTTGATATACCCACATTCGACCCTATATTGGTGCTTTGTACATCCACATAACTCAGAGAGACAGGGAGAACGACCTCATGGCATTTGAACTTCCCGCACTACCTTACGAAAAGAACGCTCTGGAACCGCACATCTCCCAGGAAACGCTTGAGTACCATTACGGCAAGCACCACAACACCTATGTGACCAAGCTGAATGGCCTGGTGGAAGGCACCGACAACGCCAACAAGTCCCTGGAAGACATCATCAAGAGCGCCAGCGGCCCGCTGTTCAACAACGCCGCGCAGGTCTGGAACCACACCTTCTACTGGCACTGCCTGAGCCCGAACGGCGGTGGCGAGCCCACTGGCGCTGCCAAAGACGCCATCGAGAAGGCCTTCGGTTCCTTCGACGCGTTCAAGAAAGAGTTCAACGACAAGGCCGCCAACAACTTCGGTTCTGGCTGGACCTGGCTGGTAAAGAAGGCTGACGGCAGCGTCGCCATCACCAACACCAGCAACGCCGAGACTCCGCTGACCGGTGCCGACAAGCCGGTACTGACCGTGGATGTCTGGGAGCACGCGTACTACATCGATTACCGCAACTCCCGCCCGAACTACCTGGAAGCGTTCTGGAACCTGGTCAACTGGGATTTCGTTAACGAAAACCTGGCCTGATCAGTGCGTCAGTCCGACTGACAGAACCGAGGCCGGCAACGGCCTCCCCCAAACGTCCGCCTCGCGCGGACGTTTGCGTATCTGGGGAAAAGAAACTCTTACAAATTGATACAACCCTGCCCTGCATTTTCTGAAAAAATCGTCGATACTCAACGCAGTTGCGGCGTCTACGGCAGACCTGACAATAACAACGCGTGGCGGCCCCCACTCAGGATTCCCGCCGAAATGCCAACACGACCTCCTGACAAACTGGACACGTACAGGCCTGAATGAAAAGTTCTTTCGAGGTTGAACATCGCCTGGGCTACCGCATTCTGTGGTGGATCCTCGCCATAGCCCTGATCAGTGGCGTTGTTGTCAGCAGCGTTCAGGTGATTCTGGACGCCCGCCGGGTCTCCAACGACCTGAACTACCAGGCCACCCAAACCATTGCCATGGTGGAAGACGCAGCCACCCAGGCGGTCTTCAGCATCGATTCGGAACTGGCCCAACAAGTGGTGGACGGCCTGTTTGCCATTGAGGCCGTGCACCTGGCCCGCATTGTTCACCCGGACGGCGAACCCCTGGGCCATCGCCAACGCCCCCTCCAGGAGACCGCTTTCCGACCGGTCACCGACCCCATCTTTGAGTCCGACCGCCCCTTCCGGACCCATCTGGTGCGCAACACCGACACCGGCACCGTCTACGGCTACCTGGAAGTCCATTACGACACCGCGCCCGCCGCCCGGACCTGGCTGGACCGTGCCACCGTCACCTTTGCCTCCGGGGTCGCCACCGCGCTGATCCTGGGCATGGTGCTCTACTTCGTGTTTCACCTGCTGCTCACCCGCCCCCTGTTGCGCATCGTCCAGTCGGTCAAGCAGGTGGACCCGGACCACCCGGACGACCGTCTGGTCGGCATTCCCGCCGGTCACGGCCGGGACGAGCTGGGACTCTGGGTCAATGCCACCAACAATTTGCTGGTGGCCATTGGGGATAGCCAGAAGCGGCACCGGGAAGCCGAGGATCGGGTCAGCCGGCTGTCCCGCTACGACCAGCTGACCGGCCTGCCCAGCCGAGAGACCTTCATGGAGCTGTTGGAGCGGGACATCCGGGAATCCCAGAAGCGCAACCGGCTGCTGTCGCTGATGGTGTGCGGCATCGACGATTTCAAATCGGTCAACGAGCAATGCGGCTTCCGCACCGGCGACCTGATCCTGCAGACTGTCGCCGACCGACTGACCTCGCGACTCGGCAGCACCCGGTTCACCATCGCCCGACTGGGCAGTGACCAGTTCGTGGTGGTGGAAAAGGGCCTGCGGGACGGCTTTCAGGCGGCCGACACCGCCGAGCGCGTGCTGGCCTGCCTGGGCGAGCCGATGGTGGTCGAGGACCAGAGTGTGGCCATGAGCGCCACCATCGGCATTGCCATGTTTCCCTCGGACACCGACAAGGCCGACCGCCTGCTGCAGAGTGCCGAACAGACCATGACCCTGGCCAAGCAGACTGGCCATGCTCATTTCCAGTTCTACGTCGCCAGCATCGATCAGGAAATCCGGGACCGCAAGCAAATGGAGAAGGATCTGACCCAGGCCCTGGTCAACCGGGAATTCCACCTTGTGTACCAGCCCCAGATCAACCTCGAAAGCAAGCGCGTCATCGGCGCCGAAGCGCTGCTGCGCTGGGAACACCCGAGCCGCGGTTTTGTCCCACCCGATGATTTCATCCCGGTGGCCGAGGCCAATGGCAGCATTGTCGAGATCGGTCAGTGGGTGCTTGAGCAGGCCTGTGCGCAGGCCGCGCACTGGGCGGCCGAAGGCACTCCCCTGCGCATCGCGGTGAACCTGTCGGCGGTGCAACTGCGCCAGGACAGCATCGTCACGGACATTCTGGACACCCTGCGCCGGCACAGCATCCCGGCCGGTCGCCTGGAACTGGAAGTGACCGAAACCAGCTTCATGACCAACCTGTCGGACGCCGTGGCCAAGCTGCACCGGCTGAACCAGGCGGGCATCAACATCGCCGTCGACGATTTCGGCACCGGCTACTCGTCCCTGACCTACCTGAAGCAGATGCCGGTCCAGCACCTGAAGATCGACAAACAGTTCATTCGCGACCTGCTGGTCAACGAGGACGACACCCGGATCGCCAACACCATCATCGATCTGGGCAAGAGCCTGAACCTCTCGGTGGTGGCAGAAGGGGTCGAAACCGCGGAACAGGAGTACTACCTGACTCAGCGAGGCTGCAAACTCGCCCAGGGTTATTACTTCAGCAAGCCCCTGCAACCGCGCGACTTTGAGACCTTCGTTCAAGACTTCCACCAACAGTTCGTTGAAAGTAACGTCTAATTTGAATCCCCGAAGGAGTTGGCATGGGAACTACCGTCATTGGCCTGATCGTGATCGGCGCTGTTGTGCTTTACCTGGTGTACATCTACAACCAGCTGGTGTCTCTGAGGAACCAGTTCAAGAATGGCTTTGCCCAGATCGACGTGCAATTGCAGCGCCGGCATGACCTGATTCCCAACCTGGTGGAGTCGGCCAAGGCCTACCTCGACCATGAGAAATCGACCCTGACCCAAGTCATGGAGGCCCGTAACAATGCCGTCAGCGCCCAGAAGGACGCAGCGCGGGATCCCGGTGACGGCACCAAGATCCAGCGCCTGGGCAGCGCCGAAAACCTGCTGACCAAGGCCCTGGCCAACTTCTACGCCGTGGCCGAGAATTACCCCGAGCTGAAGGCCAACGAAACCATCCAGCAGTTGATGGAAGAGCTGTCCAGCACCGAGAACCGGGTTGCCTTCGCCCGCCAGGCCTACAACGACGGTGTCATGGGCTACAACATCTTCCGCGAGCAGTTCCCCAACAACATCATCGCCGGCATGTTCGCGTTCAAAGAAACCGCACAGCTGGAACTGGAGTCCCCGGAAGCCCGTCAGGCGCCGAAAGTCGCCTTCTGACCCGCTGACCGATGGCTCATCCCGGTTTTTTCCAGCGCCAGGCCAGCGCCCGGCGCAACACCAGCGTGCTGGTGCTGCTGTTCCTGTCGGCGGTGGTGCTGATCACCCTCGCCGTCAGCCTCGTCGGTTATTTCGTCACCCGCAGTGAAACCTCCAGCCTGGCTTTCACGGACTGGCTGCTGTCGACCCACGGCCTGCTGACCGCCGCGTCGGTGGTAGCGCTGATTGGCACTGGCTCCCTGGTTCGCTGGGTCGACCTGGCCGGTGGCGGCGAGCGCGTGGCCAAAATGGTCGGCGCCCGCCCCATCGATCCCGACACCCGCGACACCGACGAGCGCATGCTGCGCAACATCGTCGAGGAAATGGCGATCGCCAGCGGCGTCCCGGTGCCCGACCTGTACGTCATGGACCGGGAGACCGGCATCAACGCCTTCGTGGCCGGCTACACCCCGGGCGAAGCCGTGCTGGTGGTCACCCACGGCGCCCTGACCCAGCTCACCCGGGACGAACTGCAGGGGGTGATCGGGCACGAGTACAGCCACATCTTCAACGGCGACATGCGGCTGAACGTCCGACTCATCGCCCTGCTCGCCGGCATCCTGCTGATCGGTCAGATTGGCAGCTTTCTGGTACGCGCCGCATTCTACAGTGGCCATCGCAGCTCCCGCTCTTCCGACGACAGCCGCGGCCAGATTGCCTTCGGACTGGTGGGCCTGGCGCTGCTGGTGATCGGCTACGTCGGGGTGTTTTTCGGGCGCCTGATCCAGGCGGCGGTGTCCCGGGAGCGGGAACGACTGGCCGACGCCTCCTCGGTGCAGTTCACCCGCAATCCCGAGGGCATCGGCGGTGCCCTGTTCAAGATCGGCCTCAAGGGCGGCTACCTGGACACCACCAGCCACGCCAGCGACATGAACCACATGTGCTTTGGCGAAAGCGCGCGCATGAAGTTCGCCGCCCTGCTCGGCTCGCACCCGCCCATCGACGAGCGCATCAACAGCATCCAGCCGGGCCTGTTGGCCAGGCTGCGCAGCCGTTTCAGGGACACCGAGTCCAGCGCCGACCTGCGCGCCTTCGCCCAACCCGGACCGGCCCAGGCTTCCGGGTTTGCCGACCTGGCCCAGGACGTGTACGGCCCGGTTCGCACCACCAACACCTCGCCCCTGGCCGCCCAAGCGGCCGCCGCTCCGGCACCGGGCCAACGGCTGTCCGAGCGGGTGGGCACGGTGACGGAGCAGGGTGAGGACTTCGCGGTGCGGTTTCTGCAGCGCCTGCCGGCCACCTTCCGCAACCTGCTGTACACCCGCGCCGGAGCGGTCCAGCTGTGCTACGCGCTGTTGATCGACGACCTGTCGAAGGCACAGCAGCACGAGCGCCTTGCGCTCGTCCCTGCCCACCCGTTGCTGGGGGCGCAGACCGAGCTGCTGGAGAAGCTGATCCCCACCCTGAAAGCCATTGGAGACGGTGTCCGATTCCCGGCCCTGGAGTTGGCCATGCCGGCCCTGCGCAAACTGGATCCGGAGGAGCGTGAGGCGCTGATCACCAACGTGCAGAAGCTGGTGGCGGCCGACAACCGGGTCACCCTGTTTGAGCTGGCATTGACCAGCTTCCTGTCACGCCACCTGGGCGCGGGTGCCAGTCGTGAGATTCCGGTCCGCTACCGCAAGTACCGGCCGGTGTTGCCGGCGATCCAAAAACTGGTGAGCCTGTTTGCCCGGGCGGGCACGGCGGGTGGTGCTGAGGCTGAAGTGCTGTATCGGGAGGCCATCGCCGGCTTTGTCCCGGGCTCGGAACAGCCGGTGCTGGAGAAGGTGACCATGCGCCAGCTGCGGGAGGCCCTGACCACCCTGAATGGACTTTCACCTCTGCTGAAGCCCGCGGTGATCGACGCCTGCGGCCATTGCATCAGTCACGATGGCAAGGTCGATGTCCGGGAGTACGAACTGATGCGGCTGGTGGCAGACCAGATGGACTGCCCCATGCCGCCCCTGGGCTAATCCTTACTGGACCTCAGGATTGCCCAGGCGCTCGCGCCGTCGGCCGTCGAACAGGATTTCGATGTCCGGGTCGGCTTCCGGCCGGGGCAGATCCAGCTTCTCCCGGATGTTGAGGTTCACTTCCCACAGCTCGTGGAACTTGTCGTCGGTGACCGCGATCGCCTCGGACTTGCCCAGCATGATGGTTGGGCGCAGGAACACCAGCAGGTTGCGCTTGACCCGGCGCTCCGACTCCGACGAGAACAGCCGGCCCAGGAACGGGATGTCACCCAACAGGGGCACCTTGCTGCGGTTGATCTGGTAGTCATCCCGGATCAGGCCACCCAGGACAATGGTTTCGCCGTCATCGGCCAGTACGGTGGTCTTGATCTCCCGCTTGTTGGTCACGATGTCCGAGGCGTTCTCGATGCTGTCGGCCACGTTCTCGGTGGTCTGCTCCACCACCAGCCGGACCAGGCTGTCGGCACTGATGGTGGGCGTGACTTTCAGGGTCAGGCCGATGTCACGACGCTCAATGGTGGTAAAGGGGTTGGTGGTGCCGTCACCGGTGACCGTGGACTGACCGGTACGGAAGGGGACGTTCTGGCCGACGATGATCTCCGACTCCTGGTTGTCCAGAGTGATGATGCTCGGTGTCGACAGCAGGTTGGCCGCGGCCGAGGTCGACAGCGCCTGCAGCAGAATGCCCCAGGTCAGGCCATCCTCGTTGTCTTCCCCGGCCCCGATGGTCAGGCCGCCGGCGGCCGGCCCGATCGGTGAGTCGGTGACGATGGCGTTGATGACTTCGCTCAGGCTCCGGCCGACGTTACCAAAGTTGGTACCGGCAATGGGGGTGGAATTGCCGGACTGGTCGCCGACGGCAAACTGCACACCCAGGTCCTGACCCAGGTCGTCACTGATCTCGACAATCGCGGCTTCGATCAGCACCTGGGCCCGACGCACATCCAGATGGGACACGATCTGTTCGGCTTCCTGCATCAGCGATGGCTCGCCGCGCACCACCAGCGCGTTCAGACCCTCGTCCGCAAACACCGCAAAGGTGCTGCTGGGCTTGCTGGTGGAGGCGCCGTTGGAGCCACCTGAGGATTCCTTGACCAGCTCGCCCATGACCCCTTTCAGGATTTCAGCCAGGCTCTTGGCGTCGGCGTGTTTCAGTCGCAGCACCTTGGTGGTACCGCCGGTGGCGGACGGCTGATCCAGTTGCCGGATCAGGCCCCGCATCTTCTCCCGGAAGCTCTCATCCCCACGAAGGATCAGGCGGTTGCTGCGCTCGTCGGCGGTGACGCTGTATTTGCGTGCGACATTCTCGCCGCCGTTCTTGGCCAGCTCATCCGGGGCCAGCTCCTGCAGCAGGGTCACCATGTCGCCCACCCAGGCTTCTTTCAACTGGATGACTTCGACTTCGTACTTGGAGGGGCTGTCCAGCTCGCGCACGATCTGCTCAATGCGCTGGATGTTGGAGGAATGGTCACTCACGATCAGGGCGTTGGCGGCGGCGACACCGGCCAGGTGACCGTACTTGGCAACCAGCGGACGCAGGATCGGCACCAGCTCCAGGGCGTTGGCGTTGTTGATCTGGATGACCCGGGTAATCAGCTGTTCCGAGGGAATTTCTTCAAAGCGCGACATGGATTCGGCCGACTGCTTGGCATCAACCTGCTGAACCACCTTGATCACTTCCTCTCCGGGAATGGCGGTGAATCCGTGGACGTTCAACACCGCCAGAAACAGATCGTAAATCTCGTTCTTGTTCATCGGGGCGCTGGACAGCACCGTCACCTTGCCCTTGACCCGGGGATCCACCACAAAGCTGTAGCCGGTGATGTCGGCGATCTGGGTCACGAAAGCCCGGATGTCGGCATCTTTCAGGTTCAGGCGCCAGGTTTCTTCCTGGGCGTGGGCCAGGGACATCAGTGGCAGGAGGATCAGCAGGGCCAGGGCCCGCAGCAGGTTGGTCTTATGGTTGTACATGCGGCGATTTCGTCCTGTTTCGATGAACCCGATCAGCGCCACTGCTCGGGTATGGCGTAACTTATGGTGAGGATGGATCCATCACGTTCGATTTCTATGTCCACCTGAGGCTGGCCGCGCCAACTCTCAAGCAGGGATTTATCCTGTTCTATGTCGCCCAGACGCTGTCCGTTGATGGCGGTAATCACATCGCCGGCCTGCAGGTTCACGGCGTTCAGCATGGCGTTGGAGCCGTCGTACACGTAGCCCGACGCTGCCCCGTCCTCCACCGGACTCAGCCCGTAGGCGTTGAGCGCTGCCGCGCCCTGCGCGTCCAGCTGCGACCGGGCGTCCTCAAGGAAGGCGTCCGGCGACGATTCTGCCGGCTGTTCCGGGGCTTCTGCAACCAGGCCTTCGGACTCGGACTCCTCAAAGGTCAGGGATTCATAACGGCCACCGCGACGAATCAGGATGCGGGACGCCTCGACTTCCGCCAACTCGGCATTGCCGGGCAACATGTCGCCGACTCGGTAGTACGCCGTTTCACCGTTGCTTCCTGCAACTATAGCACCGGAGTCCTCGGGGCGCTGTCCTACCAGGACGCCCTCCAGCCGTAGCCGCAGGCCGGTTTCCGGGGCCGAGCGCTTGACCACCTCGGCCACGCCGGACGACTCCGCAGGCCGACCAAAGAATTCGAAACTGGCCATTGGAAATGACAGGCCGCCTCCGGAGGCCCCCAGACTGGTACTGGCGGCTGCCGGCGCCTCGGGCACCGGGCGCTCGTCCCAGGCCAGCAGCCAGGTCAGCTGGGCCAGCACGATGCCGAGGTAAATCACCAGGCCGATCAGCAGCAGGTTGGCCAGGACCCGGGACAGTCGATGCTGTGTCTGCACGTTCGGAGCCTTCATGTTATCGCGCTCCCGGCAGCAGTGGCTGCCTGACCCGGAAGATCACATCGCCGGGGCTGGCCGAATCGGACCAGGGTTGACCGGCCAGATCGACCATGCGTTTGAACACCCGAAGCTCCATCATACCCGACCAGAGGATGCTGGCCTCCGCGGCCGGCCCACTGCCCCCCTGTTCGGAGATGGCCAGCGCGATGCCGCCCTGCGTGGTATCCAGATCCGCACGCATGGCCGGAAAACGGGCCTGACCGGTCTGGTTGCCCATGGGCCAGGTGACCTGGCCACCGGCCCAGCGGCCAAGCCCCTCAGCGAGAGTGACGCGGTTGTCTTCCCAGACCAGGTTCAGGCGGTCGATGGTGACATTGCCTTCGATCATGGCGCCACCGCTGCGCCGGATCAGCTCCTCAAATTCACTGACGACGATCTGGCCGGTAGCGCTCACCTCCGCCTTTTGCGGCCAGCTGAGCTTGAGCTTGCCATTAATGCGCGACTGGGCAGTGGCGACGTTCAGATCCAGCGGCAATGACAGGCCGGTCAGCGACGGCCAGCCCAGCTGCCAGTCCACACGAATCGGATAGCCCGCCACCACCAGGCCGGCAGCCCCGTCCCAGAGCCGACCGGAGACCTGACGGACTTCCAACTGTTGCGGCAGGGAGACGCGGGGGGCCACCTGCTGCCAGACCCAGCCCGCCGGAATCCACACCAGCAGCGTGATGGCGTAGACCACCAGCGCCAACAGCGTCAGCAGAATCAGCTTGCCGGGGCGGAGAAAAGGTTTGGGGGTGGCGTCGTTCATTCGGCTACACACAGACAATTGACCGGTAGCCGAGTCTAGCAAAGGCCTGAGCCAACTTCATGAGAAAAAACAAAAACCCCGCAACGGTTCGCACCGATGCGGGGTTTTCAGGGTTGATCGGGCGACGCTCCCCGAGGGGAGCGTGACCGGGATCAGGCCGGCATTACATCATGCCGCCCATGCCTCCCATACCGCCCATGCCACCCATGTCCGGCATACCGCCGCCGGCCTTGTCTTCTTCCGGCTCGTCCGCAACCATCGCCTCGGTGGTGATGATCAGGGAAGCCACGGAAGCAGCGGCCTGCAGCGCGGAACGGGTGACCTTGGCAGGATCCAGGATACCCATTTCCAGCATGTCGCCGTAATGCTCGGAAGCGGCGTTGTAGCCGTAGGAGCCTTCGCCTTCGCGCACCTTGGCAACAACCACGGAGGACTCGCCACCGGCGTTGTACACGATCTGGCGCAGCGGAGCTTCCATGGCGCGACGCAGGATGTTGACGCCGGCCTTCTGCTCTTCGTTGATCGCATCCACGTTCTCCAGCGCAGAGATGGCGCGGATCAGGGTAACCCCACCGCCAGCAACGATGCCCTCTTCCACCGCAGCGCGGGTAGAGTGCAGCGCGTCTTCAACGCGGGCTTTCTTCTCTTTCATTTCCACTTCGGAACCGGCGCCCACCTTGATGACGGCAACACCGCCAGCCAGCTTGGCCACACGCTCCTGCAGCTTTTCCTTGTCGTAGTCGGAAGAGCTGTCTTCGATCTGCTTGCGGATCTGCTCAACGCGGGCCTCGATGTCGCCCTGCGCGCCCACACCGCCGATGATGGTGGTGTTTTCCTTGGTGATGTTCACGCGCTTGGCAGTGCCCAGGTCGTCCAGAGTGGTGTTTTCCAGGGTCAGACCCACTTCCTCGGAAATCACAGTACCGCCGGACAGGATGGCGATGTCCTGCAGCATTTCCTTGCGACGGTCACCAAAGCCAGGCGCCTTGACGGCGGCGACTTTCACGATGCCACGCATGTTGTTCACAACCAGGGTCGCCAGGGCTTCGCCTTCGATGTCCTCAGCGATGATCATCAGCGGCTTGCCCGCCTTGGCAACAGATTCCAGCACCGGCAGCAGTTCGCGGATGTTGGAGATCTTCTTGTCCACCAGCAGGATGTACGGGTCATCCAGCTCGGCAGTCATGTTGTCCTGGTTGTTGATGAAGTACGGAGACAGGTAGCCACGGTCGAACTGCATGCCTTCGACCACGTCCAGCTCGTCTTCCAGGCCACGGCCTTCCTCAACGGTAATAACGCCTTCCTTGCCCACACGCTCCATGGCGTCGGCAATCAGCTTACCGATGGTTTCGTCGCCGTTGGCGGAGATGGTGCCAACCTGGGCGATCATCTTGCTGTCGTCGCACGGCTTGGCCATCTCACGGATAGCCTTGACGGCTTCCGTGGTGGCCTTGTCGATGCCGCGCTTCAGGTCCATCGGGTTCATGCCGGCGGTTACCGCCTTAACGCCCTCGTTGACGATGGCCTGGGCCAGAACGGTTGCGGTGGTAGTACCGTCACCGGCGGTGTCGTTGGCCTGGGAAGCAACTTCCTTGACCATCTGGGCGCCCATGTTCTCGAACTTGTCAGCCAGTTCGATTTCTTTGGCTACGGACACACCGTCTTTGGTGATGTTCGGCGCACCGAAAGATTTTTCCAGAACCACGTTGCGGCCTTTCGGGCCGAGGGTCACTTTTACCGCGTCTGCCAGAACGTTGACGCCTGCGACCATGCGCTTGCGAGCGCTATCACCGAATTTAACGTCTTTTGCTGCCATGTCTTCTATTCCTGTTCGTTAAACCGAATTCGTTGAATCAATCGGATTAATGAGGTTTGGTGCCTATCGCCTCAGCGATCACTCAAGCACGCCGTAAATGTCGTTCTCGCTCATGATGAGCAGCTCTTCACCGTCAACTTTGACAGTGTTGCCGGCGTACTGGCCAAAGACCACGGTGTCACCCACCTTGACCGCCAGTGCACGGGTTTCGCCGTTGTCCAGGATGCGACCGTTGCCCACGGCAACCACTTCGCCCTGGGAAGGCTTCTCTTTGGCGTTACCCGGCAGCACGATGCCGCCTGCAGTTTTCTCTTCTTCTTCCTTACGGCGCACGACAACACGATCGTGGAGCGGACGAATCTTCATTGCTCGGTTTCTCCAATAGTCAGATTAATGTGGCAATGACATTTGCTGTTTAAAAAGGCCGGACCTGCATAACAGTGCCCAACCCGATTGCCCGGCTGCCTAACCTGCTGTTTTCCAGCCGTTATCAGCCTGCGGCGAACTTGTGGAACTTATGTGGGGTTGGCGTAGGTGTTTTCAACACCCCCGGTGCAACTTTTTTTCACTTTTTTTCGATGCGATCGCGGTCGGATTCGGTCTCGTCCCGGTACTCGCCCTCGAAGGTGTTGCCGGCGCCGTCACGGTCAAACGGGCGCTGCTGGCCAAAGGGGTTCTCGCCACCGAACGGATCCTGACCGAAGGGGCCGGTGCCCCCGCCGGCACGCAAGTGAAAACCCCGGCTCTGGCCGGACACCACCATGCGCTTGAGGGCCTGGGCGGCCAGCCAGTGACGGGTGCCGGGCAGCAGGCACAGGAAACCGACGGTGTCGGTAATGAACCCCGGGGTCAGCAGCAGGGCGCCGCCGACGGCCAGGATCAATCCCTCGGCCACCTCTTTGGCCGGCAACTCACCGCTGTTGAGGCGCTGATTGGCCCGGAGCAGGGTCGCCAGGCCCTGCTGGCGCAGCAGCCAGGCACCGATGACGGCGGTGAGCAGCACCAGGCCGACGGTGTTCAGCACCCCGATCAGGCCACCGACTTTGATCAGCACCGCCATCTCGGCGATCGGCATGACAATGAACAGAAACAGAAATACGGACATCAGAACCTCGGGGCCTGAGGGTGGGTTTTGGAAGGTCTGGTATACTCGCCGACCTAAATCTAACGCTTTCCATTTAACTAACTTCAATTTGGGCACGTGATGAAAATTCAAGATTCCGTTATCGCAATCACCGGCGGCGGCCAGGGCCTTGGCCGCGCCATGGCCGAGTACCTTGCCGCCCGAGGCGCCAAGATCGCCCTCATCGACCTGATGCCAGAGAAACTGGCCGAAGCCGCCGAGGCCTGCAAAGAGGCCGGTGGCGACGCCCGGACTTACGTCTGCAACGTGGCAAAAGAAGAAGACGTGGAACAGACCTTTGCGGCCATTGTTGAGGACTTCGGCCAGCTCAACGGGCTGGTGAACAATGCCGGCATCCTGCGTGACGGGCTGATGGTGAAGGTTAAGGACGGCCAGGTTGAGAAGCGCATGGAGCTGGCCCAGTGGCAGGCGGTCATCGATGTGAACCTGACCGGGGTGTTCCTGTGCGGCCGCGAGGCCTCCACCCAGATGATCAAGAACGGTGACCGGGGCGTGATCGTGAACATCGCGTCGATCTCCCGGGCCGGCAACATGGGTCAGAGCAACTATTCGGCGGCGAAAGCCGGTGTGTCGGCACTGGTGCCGGTCTGGGCCAAGGAGCTGGCGCGCTATGGCATTCGCTGCATGGGCATTGCACCGGGCTTTATCGAGACTGAGATGACGGCGTCGATGAAGCCGGAGGCACTGGAGAAGATGACCGCGGGCATTCCCCTGAAGCGGATGGGGCAGCCGGCGGAGATTGCTTCGGCGGTGGCGTTTATTTTTGAGAATGACTATATGTCTGGGCGGATGATTGAGGTTGATGGGGCGCTTCGGCTCTAGTTAGTTGGCTCCGTGCTTTGCCCCCCTAGTCTGTTGGTTGTGGGGGCTGGTCAGGGGGTGGGGTGTCTTTTCTTCTGGAAAAAGAACTCGCTTTGCTCGGACAGCTTTTTCCGGCAGAAAAGACACCCCACCCCCTGCCCGACACAACCTATAGATAGACTGTAGGAAGAAATAAAAAGAAAAGAAAAAGACTCTGGTTAGGGTTGCCAGCGGAATTGGCTCATTTTTACCCTCCCCTCTACTACCACTACACCCTCTTGCTCCAGCAGGCATTTTTGCCTTTCGAAGGTTGAGGAGCCTTCCGGGAAGGCGATCTGGCCGTTGCTTCTGATAACCCGGTACCAGGGCACCTTGTGGCCTTCCGGGAGTTTGCCCAGGGCCCTACCGATGTAACGGGCTTGCCGACCCAAACCGGCCATATCCGCGACCTGGCCGTAGCTGGCGACTTTGCCTTTGGGGATGGCCAGGACGACCTGCCAGATTCTCTGATCCTTGGTGGCTTCCATGGCCTAGGACTCCCT
Organism: Marinobacter qingdaonensis; assembly: GCF_034555935.1. NCBI lineage: Bacteria > Pseudomonadati > Pseudomonadota > Gammaproteobacteria > Pseudomonadales > Marinobacteraceae > Marinobacter > Marinobacter qingdaonensis. The sequence continues at coordinate 2,008,227 of NZ_JAYDCJ010000003.1, read as the reverse complement.
GAGCGCCGGTTTGGGCTCCGGCTCCAGTGCTTCCTCTTTTCTGGGGGCCAGGGCGTCCAGTCGGTCGCCTTGGCGGATCATGTACATGGCCAGGAGGATGGCGGGCACACCCATGATGCCGGCGACCAGGAAGAACTGGGCGTAGCCGAAGTCGGCGACGACGATGCCGGAGAAGCCACCAATGAATTTGCCCGGCAGGGTCATCAATGAGCTGAACAGGGCGTATTGGGTGGCGGTGAACGAGGCGCTGGTCATGCTGCTGAGCCACGCGATGAGGGCCACGTTGGCGATGCCGCCGCTGAGGTTGTCGGCGCTGACCACGGCCGCCAGGGTAATGACGTTGGGCGGGTACTGGGCCAGCAAGACGAACAGCAGGTTGGTGGCGGCGGTCATGACCGCACCCAACAGGAGGATCTTGCGCACGCCGTAGCGAACCACCATGACACCACCCGCCAGGGAGCCGGCGATGGTCATGAAGAAGCCGAAAATCTTGGTGACGTCGGCAACCTGGGTTTTGCTGAAGCCCATGAAATCCAGGTAGAACGGGTTGGCCATAACGCCCATGGCGATGTCGGAAATGCGGTAGACCGCAACCATGACCAGGATCAGTGCCGCCAATTCCCGATAGCGCTGGAAGAAATCCACGAACGGGCCGGCCACGGCGGCGGAGAACCAGCCGAGCAGTCGGGCCAGCCGGGGGTTCAGGTGGGCGCGTTTTTCGACTTCCTGTTCGACCCGTTGGGCGATGTCTTCCGCCGCGGCGAAGTGATTGACGGTTGGCTCGCGCACCACCAGCACGGTGAGCACGCCAACGCCCACCAGGGCCGCCATGACTTCGTAGGAGACCTGCCAGGACCAGTATTCGGCCAGGTAGAGCGCGCCCGCACCAGCAACCAGAAGCGCCAACCGGTAACCAAAAATGTAGGTGGCCGCGAGCGCCGCCTGCAGCCGCTCTTCGGCGATTTCGATCCGGTAGGCGTCGATGGCAACGTCCTGGGTGGCCGAGGAGAAGGCCACCAGCAGGCCGCACAGGGCCATCATTTCCGGCGCAGTGGTGGAGTCGACCTGAGCCATGAGGTAGAGGCCGGTGGCGATGCCAGCCTGAGCCAGGAGGATCCAGCTTCGGCGCTTGCCCAGAAGGCGATCCAGCACCGGCAGTTTCAGCCGGTCCACCACCGGGGCCCAGAACACCTTGATGGAATAGGTGATGCCAAGCCAACTGAAGAACCCGATGGTCGCGGTCTCCACCCCGACATCGGCGAGCCGGGCGTTCAGGGTCGAGAACACCAGCAGGAACGGCAGGCCCGCCGAGAACCCGAGAAACAGCAGCGCAATCACCTGCCAACGGGTGTAGGTGTAGAGCGTGTCCCGGAACAGCGCCCGGCGGTTGCTGGTTAGGATGGCGGAATCTCCGGTTCAGTCGCGGAAGTTATTGAACTGCAGCGGGATGTCCAGGTCGGCCTCGCGCAGCATGGCCATAACCGCCTGCAGGTCGTCGCGTTTCTTGCCGGTAACCCGCACCTTGTCGCCCTGAATGCTGGCCTGCACCTTCATCTTGGCGTCCTTGATCATTTTCACGATCTTCTTAGCCATGTCGGTCTCGATGCCCTGCTTCAGCGTCAGGTGCTGCTTCACCAGCTTGCCGGCCTTGCTTTCACCGTCCTCGCTGAGGGCGCGGGAATCGATGTTGCGCTTGGCAAAGGCCATGCGCAGGATTTCCAGCAGCTGCTCGAGCTGGAACTCCTGTTCGGCACTGACGGTGATGCCTTTGTCGTCCTTGTCGATGTTGGCGTCGACGTTCTTGAAATCCCAGCGATTGCCGAGCTCCCGGTTGGCCTGGTCCACCGCGTTGGTGACTTCGTGCATGTCGATTTCAGAAACAATGTCAAAAGAAGGCATGGTCGTTATTCTCCACCGGCCACTGGGGGGTATACTGTGGCCTTTATCAAACCCCGGATGTTCAAGGTGCCAAAGCATAACAAGACCCACGCTGGACCGCATCAGGCGAAGGGCGCCGCATCTGGCAATGGACTGGTGAGAAGTAGCTAACAATGCCAAACCTGGACCTTCCCATTCTCGTGGTGGACGACGCCAAATTCAGCAGTATGGTGGTCGGACGCACCCTGCGAAATGCCGGATATCGCGACGTACGCGTTGCCAACAACGCCACCGCCGCACTGGAGCTGATCGAACAGCGCCCGGTCAGTGTGCTGATTGCCGACTGGCTGATGCCGGAGATGGACGGCCTCGAGCTGACCGACCAGGTGCGCCAGCAGGACGAACAGAACAACCACTACACCTACGTGATCCTACTCACCGCGCGCGAGAGCGTACAGGCATTGTCTCAGGCCTTTGACCGGGGCGTGGACGACTTCATCTACAAGTCGGACATGACCAAACAGTTGATCCCCCGTATTTTCGCCGCCGACCGCATGGCCGACCGGCAGAACACCCTGCTGCGGGCCAACGCCCTGCTGATCGAGAACAACCGGGAGTTGGAAGCGACCAACATCGTTGATCTGGAAACCGGGCTGGGCAACAACAAATACGGCCGTGAGCGGCTCAACGAGATGTTGCGCCACGCCGAATCCCGGGGCGGCGCCTGCGCCTACGTGCTGTGCGGTATTCGCAATTGGCAGGAGCTCAAGCGCAAACACCCGCCCTCCATTATGGGCGAACTGGCGGTGGGCATTTCCCGACGGCTGAACACCTTGATTCGCCCCATCGACGCCTTGTGCCGGGTCGGCGACAACCAGTACGCCATCATCGCCTATTTCCCGACCAGCGATCACTGCACCACCACCGCCTTCCGCCGGCTGTTCGATGGCATCAACCACAAGGCCCTGAAAACCACGGCCGGTTACATCTCCGTGGAAGCCGGCATGGTACTCTGCCGCGCCGACGCCGAACACGGCACGCCCTCAGTCCAGGACATGGAACGGACTGCGGTGCAGGGCCTGGTGGACGCCTATGAGACCCGCCGGTTCACCGAGACGGCCCCGGCGTTCTCCGAGAACGCCTGATACGCCCGGGAACCTGGAGCGAACAGTCCGTAACACGGCGATACACATCACACACAGACACCGGAAGCCAAACACCCTATTCTGCAATTGTGGATTTAAGCAGTATCCCCCATGGCGGAGGAGCCGAGTAGTACCTCCGCCGCCATATGGGGAAACCTCCCCGAGAGGCACAACCCCTTGGAGAGAAATCCACCGGATTAACGAATTTTTCAGGCACTTTCGTTCTTTCCACTATTCGAGGCCAGCTGACACGCTGGCCTTTTTGTTTGCCCTCGCTTATCCCCGCGCCCGCGCTGCTGAGCCAACAGGCTCTTCTCAATCAGTTCCGTTATACTGCGGCAACAACGAACCACAAGAACATCGGGTTGTCGCCATGAAATCCCTGGGAACCGCTTCCGTTGCTGCCTTGCGGCAGTATGCCCGCGCCGTCGAATACGCCGGCATTGATCTCCCCGCGTTGCTGAAAACCGTCGACCTCGACCCCGCCCTGCTGGACAGCGACGAGGGCCGGATTGATGGCGAACAATTCCAGGCCTTCATTCGCCGGCTCGCCGAGCAAACCGGCAACCCCCTGCTCGGTCTGGAAACCGGCGATTTCGTCCAGCCGGGCTCGTACAGCGTGCTGGGATACATCACCATGAGCTGCGCCACCCTGGGCGAGGCCGTCGCGCGCATTGCCCCGTTCGAGAAACTGGTGGGCGACATGGGCACGACCCAGCTCGGGGTCCACGGCGACGAAATCACCCTGTCCTGGAACTGCAACTACGACGACCCCGTGGTCCGCCCGCACCTGGTCGACAACGTGTTTTCCTCCTGGATCAACTACGCCCGCTGGCTGGCCGACAACCAGTCGGCCGCGCCTACTCGCGTGCGCCTGCGCCGCACCCTGCCCGATCCAGCGCTGGAACAGGCCTACCAGCGCCGCTGGCACTGCCCGATCGAATTCGACGCCGAGGAGGACAGCGTCTCGCTGAAGAAAACCCTGCTCGACACCCGCTTGCGCCAACCCGACCCATTACTGCGCAAAACCCTGGAGGCCCACGCCCTCACCCAGCTGGCCTCGCTGGATGCCGACAGCGGACTGACCAGCAAGGTCAAACGCAGCATCCAGCAGCAGTTGATGCACGGCATCACCCGACAGGACATGGTGGCCGAGGATCTGGGCATGACCAGCCGCACCCTGCAGCGTCGTCTGAGCCAGGAGGGGGTGTCGTATCAGAAATTACTGGATGAGGTTCGCCAGACTATGGCGGAGGATTACCTGCGCAACAGTGACTTACCGATTCCGGATATTGCGCTGAGGCTGGGGTTCAGTGAAACGACATCGTTTCACCGGAAGTTCAAGGCGGTGGCGGGGATGACACCGGGGGAGTTCCGGCAAGCCGAGCAAAACAACTAGGCCAGAACGACCAAGGCCGGTGCCGGTTTCCAGAAACGTGGAGCGCCACGGATGGCGCGACCGAGCCCTACATGGATGTATTTACGGGCGATTTCTGGAAACCGGCACCGGCCTTGGTCAGGCACGGAGCCAGGTCTTAAAGCTTGCGACCCTTACCAGCGGCAATGCGCAGACGCAGGGCGTTCAGCTTGATGAAGCCCTCGGCATCCTTCTGGTCGTACGCACCCTGATCTTCCTCGAAGGTCGCGATCTTCTCGTCGAACAGGGAATCGTCGGACTTCCGGCCAACCACGTCGACGTTGCCCTTGTAGAGCTTCAGACGGACAGTGCCGTTGACGTAGGTCTGGGTCTGGTCGATCAGCGCCTGCAGCGCTTCACGCTCCGGGGACCACCAGTAACCGTTGTAAATCACCTCGGCGTAACGCGGCATGACGCTGTCTTTCAGGTGCGCCACTTCGCGGTCCAGGGTGATGGACTCAATCGCACGGTGCGCGCGCAGCATGATGGTGCCACCCGGGGTTTCGTAGCAGCCGCGGGACTTCATGCCCACGTAGCGGTTCTCGACGATGTCCAGGCGGCCAATGCCGTTCGCGCCGGCCAGCTTGTTCAGGGTCTCGAGCACCACGTGCGGCTTCATCTCTTCGCCATCGATGGCGACGATGTCACCCTTGCGGTAGGTCAGCTCAACGTAGGTCGGCTGATCCGGCGCGGCTTCCGGAGACACACTCCAGCGCCACATGTCTTCTTCGGCCTCGGCCCAGGGGTCTTCCAGGTTGATGCCTTCGTAAGAGATGTGCAGCAGGTTGGCATCCATGGAGTAAGGGGACTTGCCCTTCTTCTTCTCCACCGGAATGTTGCGCTCATCGCAGTAAGCCAGCAGCTTCTCGCGGGAATTCAGATCCCACTCACGCCAGGGCGCAATCACCTTCACGCCCGGCTTCAGCGCGTAGGCGCCCAGCTCGAAACGAACCTGATCGTTGCCCTTGCCGGTGGCGCCGTGGGAGATGGCGTCGGCGCCGGTCTCGTTGGCGATCTCGATCAGTCGACGGGAGATCAGCGGGCGGGCGATGGAGGTACCGAGCAGGTACTCGCCCTCGTAGACGGTGTTGGCGCGGAACATCGGGAACACGTAATCGCGCACAAACTCCTCGCGCAGGTCCTCGATGTAAATTTCCTTCACACCCAGCGCCTCGGCTTTCGCCCGCGCCGGCTCCACTTCCTCGCCCTGACCGATGTCGGCGGTGAAAGTCACCACCTCACAATCGTACGTGTCCTGCAACCACCGAACGATGACGGAAGTATCCAGGCCACCGGAATAGGCCAGCACCACCTTCTTAATATCAGACATGCCCTTGCTCCAGACTGAACAGAATGGATGTATCGAAAATAAGGCGCATATTGTACGGGACAGCGGGGGGAATGGCTATTGGGCCAAGGCATAACGCGGGAAGGCCGCCCATCAGGCCCGACTCGGGGCCGGATGGGCGAGAAGGAGAGATGGGCAGTGGCGGCGTTAACCGACCTGCTGTTGGGCGGTCGCCTCTTCGCGGATGCCGTCCCAGCCTTCCTTGATGGAGCGCAGGAGGCTGGAGACTTCGTCGAGCTTGGCGACGTCGTTCTTGGCGTTGGCCTCGAACAGGGTGCGCTCCATATACTCGTACAAGGCTTCCAGACGCTCGGCCAAATCACCGCCTTTCTCGAAATCCAGGAAGCTGCGCAGCCCGCCGATGATCTCGATGGCCTTGGTAATCAGCTTACCTTTGCCTTCGTAATCCTTGGCCTGCATGCGGGCCTTGGCCATGTTGATCCGCTCAATGGCGCCGTTGTACAGCAACTGGATCAGCTTGTGCGGATCCGCATCGGTTATGCTGGTTTGGGTGTTTACGCGCTGGTATGCCTGTAACCCGTTCATATCAGACCTCTTCGTTCGCTAACCGGCCCAGAGCCGATCAGTTGTTGTTCCGGTTGTTCTGGGGCGCGAGCGCCGCCAGTTGCTGGCTGACGTAATCCTGGGTGCTGTTGAGCTGCGCGATTAGAGAATCGGCCGCGCTGAACTGCGACACCAATCGCTCGCGGTAGGACTCAATGCGAAGATCCAGCCGCGCCCTTTCTTCCTCGATACGGCCAAGGTCCTTCTGGAGACCATCGGTGCGCGCCTCAAGCGAGCCATCAATGCCGACCAGATTGGTAATCAGGTCAACGGTCCGTTCACCGACACCCTGAATGAAATTGATGCTGCCCCGGTTACCGGTGGCGCCACCGGCAACCCTCACTTCCATGCCGGCGGCTTCACCGACACCCTCAACAAACAAGTTCTGACCCTCGCCGGTGGCCCGCTGACCATTGATGGTCCCGGCGACATCCTGGCCGGCAGTGCCGGTGGCAACGCTCAGACCGAGTGTCGAGGCTGAGGTGTTATCAACCGACGTCAGACTGACATTGGACTCGCTGCCGTAGCTGTCAGAGGTAAACACCAACGAGCCTGAGGCTCCGTCGAACGCGACATTGAGGGAACGACCACTCGCAGCCAACGAGGAACTAGCATCCAACTGCGCCTGAATCTCCGCCGCGAGCTCTGTTCGGGTGTAGGTTCCCGCAGTGAGCGTGATCGAAACTGAAGTCTCGCCATCGATTCTGAACGACAGGTCATCGTTATCGGCGTCAACGGTCACACTTCCTGTCCCGGCATTGGACCCCGTCAGAGAACCCTGGGTCGCAAGCTGGGTGATGTTTACCGAATACTCTCCAGGCTCGGTGTTCACGCCACTGCGGATGAACTCGATCTGGCTGTCTGACGCCCTGCCCTGTTCGGCGAACAACGCGGTGACGTCATCGGGATTCGCCTTTAGCTTCTCGGTGAACTTGGCCCGATCAAAATCGAGCCCACCGGTTTCGTAGTTCGTGGTGATGCCGACGTCAGCCAGGGTCCGGATCGAGGCATCCTCGAGACCAGGCACGACCCGACCAATGATTTGCCGCATCTGGCTCTGGATACCGCGAATGGTCGCATCACCGGACAACAGGCCACCTTGGCCGGTTTCTGCGTTGTAGCCCGCGAGCCCTTTGATGGTTTGCTGCAACGCGTTGAATTTTTCGACAAAGGCACCGACTCGATCGGCAACCTTGCTCAGGTCCTGCGTCACCTTGACGTTGGACGTAACCCCCTCCTGAGACACCTCCAGGGAAACGCCATCGATTACATTCTCGATAGTGTTCGTCGGCCGGCTGATGGTAATGCCGTTTACCTGCACCACCGCATCCTTGGCGGCGACCGTTTCGGTCAGATTATTGGTGGTGCCATCGAAGGCGAACTGGGAGAGACCTGCCGCATCGGTGTCGTTGCCATCGGAGTCGGACACTGCAATGGATATGGCATTCTCAAGCCCCGTGTCATCAGCGGACATAACCAGGCGAAAACCATTGCCGGTATCAATGACGCCGGCATTTGCTCCAACGTCCGCTTCGTTGATGGCATTGGCAATCCCCTGAAGCGTATTGTTGGAACTGTCGATGTTGATGGTCGAGACCTTGTCACCAACGGTAATGGTCAGCGACCCGCTGCCGACCGCGGTAGAGTCGCGATCACCAAACGAGCCCGTGGCGAGTGACTGCGCCTGGGCAAGGCTATCCACCTGGACGGAGTAGTTCCCTGGCGCTGCCGACTTGGAATCAACGCTGACCGACACCCCTTCTGCCGAAGACGTACCGGAAAACGCCTTGAGGTTATCCGGCGAACTGAGCTGGCGCATGGGTAGGCGCAGATCGGTAATGGCACCCCGCAAGGTACCATAGGCAGAGATCAACGCTTCTGTGCGCTGCTGATTGAAGTTGAGTCGGTTTTCCGTCGGCTGGCGTTCAGCCGCCACCAACTGGTCGACGAGATCCGAACTCAGGACCCCGGAACCAATACCCAATGATGAAATCCCTGCCATAAATCCACCCCCTCAAGGGAGATACCTGATCAATATTTAGCTTAACGGCAAACTGCGGCAAAACTTTGCCATGCATGCCCAACATTTTGTAAGCAAGTGTAAGCGTTGAGCCCACTCTCTCCAAAACGCAGAACACCGCCGGACCCTCTCGGGTGCGGCGGTGCTGAAATACCGTTGATCAACTCGGGCTCGGCCGAATGCCTACACCTCGATGTTGAACAACGTCAGCGGTTCATCCTGCTGCAATTTTTCTGCCAACCTCACCGCAACCTCGTCGGGAATCTGGCGAACTACTTGCTGCGTCTGCTGGTCCACAACCCGGACCACGGTTTGCCCCAGATCGTTGTTCACTTCGAACTGAAGATCTCGCTGGACGCTTTGAACATAGTCGTTCAGTTGAGAAATCGCTTCGTCCAGTTGCTCCGCCTGGCCTTCCCTAGCTTCCCTCAGCCGTTCGGCCTTGGATGCTTGTTCGGCAGAAGAAACAGAGCGCGCAGATTCGGCCAATCCCGACGTCGGTGCAAGTTGAGCGGAGGCATTTCTGCCTTCGGACTGAGGAGACGAAATTGCCCGAGCCGGAGCTTGCGCACTGGTGGCCACCAGCTTCAAATCCGGGCTATTCAGGTTAACGCCATTCATAGCTCACCTCGCTATCCTCAAACGGCCGCTGGCCGGGGTGCTCCCACCCCGGCCAGAAACCCTATTCCCTTACTGAAGGAGAGACAGAACCTGCTGAGGACGGGCGTTAGCCTGTGCCAGAACAGAGATGCCAGCCTGCTGCAGAACCTGGGACTTGGACAGCTTGGCGGTTTCTGCCGCGAAGTCTGCGTCCAGAATCCGGCTTTGGGCCGCAGACAGGTTCTCGGAAGTAGTTGCGATCGCATCGATCGTAGAGGTGAAGCGATTCTGAATCGCACCCAGATCCGCTCTCTGACTGTTAATTGTCTGCAGAGCCGCATCAATCGTCTTGAGAGCGTCATTGGCACCACTGGCAGTGGTGATGTCAATTTCGGCAACAGAATCAAGGCTACCCGAAATTGTTGCCGCTGAAAGCAGGGTAGTGCCAGTATCAGTCACAGCAGTGAAGCCGGTGGATGAAGAGAACTCAACTGTGCCGGAGACGACCGCGTCACCAGTGGCAGCACCCGTGGAATCCAAGCCCACGGCTACTCCGTCAGCGCCCGCCACCGAGAAACCATCTGCAGCGGCATTGGAGTTAACGACATCCTCGAAAACGATGTCGGCGCCATTTTCGCTTACAAGCTTGATGGTACCCGCTGTTTCACCCGCAACCGCCGTAATACCGGTTGTGGCAGAACTGTCATTGATGGCAGCGATAAGCGATGAATTATCAGTGGCCGAAACCGTTGCGGAGATTGTTGCAGAAGCATCTCCTGTCAGGGTAAAGCTAACGGTACCAGCGTCGATATTTGAAAGCGTTGACTCTGTGCGCGCTGTTGCGGTTACGCCAGTGTTGGCGGTAAATTCATTGACGCTTTCCGCGATCACCTGGGCCGAATCACCCAATGTCACACCAACATCTTTGGACTCGCCATTCCCAGAAATGGTGAGAGTTTGAGAGGCGATAGCGTTAGTTGTCACGCCCGCGGTTGCAGTACCAGTCTCAGACCCGCCGGCGAGCGTGGTGTAGTTGCCGATGTCGGTACCCCGAGCGCTGCTCACGGAGACGTTGATTGTCTGATTGGCATTAGCCCCGACCTGGAACTGGGCATTGGTGAAATCACCGTTGAGCAGAGTTCGGCCATTGAAATTCGTTGTGTCTGCAATGCGGTTCAGCTCAGACTGCAACTGGGTAACTTCCGCCTGCAGAGATTTGCGGTCAGAAGCGGAGTTGGTGTCGTTGGCGGACTGCACAGACAGCTCGCGGATACGCTGCAGCAAATCGCCAGCCTGACCCAGAGCACCTTCAGCGGTCTGTGCCAGGGAGATACCGTCGTTGGCGTTACGCTGGGCAACGTTCAGACCGCGGATCTGAGAGTCAAACCGGGAAGAAATTGCCAAGCCCGCCGCGTCGTCTTTCGCAGAGTTGATGCGAAGACCGGAAGACAGACGCTCAAGCGCCTGGTCAGACAGCGACTGGGACTTGTTCAGGTTGTTCTGAGCACTCAGGGATGCGACGTTGGTGTTGATTCCGAGAGCCATAATGCTTCTCCTTCGACTTATGTAGTCATTTCATGGAAAAGGTCTGGCGCTCAGTTTTTTTCGGAAGCGCCGCCCTGTTGCTTTCCTTAACGGCCCCCCTCCCGAACCCTTTAGAAAAAAAACGGAAGTTTTTGTAAAAGAATGTAATTAGCGGCAACACACTGCCTGTCTAACGACATTTCACTGGCAACCAGCTCACCAGTCCAGACCATAAATAATAGATTTAACTCCCATTTTTCATGTAGTTGCGGCACAAAAATCATAAATGGCACACCCTTCGCATTCCTCACGAAAACGGCAATTAAATGAACATGTGGCCGGCGTGAGGCTCAAGTTTGATCGAGCGCTAAGTTACCGGCATCTGTGAGCTAGGAGATTGGATATGCCTCAGATCATCAACACCAACACAGCCTCGCTGAACGCTCAGCGCAATCTGAACGCTTCTCAGCGGGATGCCGACACCACCCTTCAGCGCCTGTCCTCCGGCCTGCGCATCAACTCTGCGAAAGACGACGCCGCCGGCCTGGCCATCAGTGAGCGATTCACGTCCCAGATCAAAGGCCTGAACCAGGCGATTCGAAACGCCAACGACGGTATTTCCCTCGCCCAGACCGCCGAAGGCGCGCTGGGAGAAGCCGGCAACATCTTGCAGCGGATGCGCGAGCTTGCAGTGCAATCCGCCAACGCCACCAACTCCGCTTCTGACCGCAACGCCCTCCAGGCGGAAGTGAACCAGTTAAAAGAAGAGCTGGAGCGAATCGCGACCACTACCGAATTCAACGGCCTGAAATTGCTTGATGGCACTTTCCAAGCGCAGAAGTTCCAGGCCGGCGCCAACGAAAATCAGACCATCTCGGTTTCTATCAGTGGCGCGCGCACCGATTCTCTGGCGAACAATACCGTTAGCGAAGCCAACGCAACAGCGAATCAGGGTACCGGTTCCGCAACTGCAGCCGGTACCACTCCGCCAACGGCAAACGGAATCGCCTCTCAGAACATAACGGTCTCCAGCTCACTCGACACTGCATCTGTGACGGTCGCGGCCGGTGATTCGGCCGAGGAAATCGCGGCTGCAATCAATCAGGAAGCAGCCACAACCGGCGTCAAGGCCTCGGCACGAACCACTGCAACACTCGCAAATCTCGGTGAAACAGGAACCGTCTCACTTACCCTTGTGAACGGCACCCAAGAATCAACAATCAGCGCGCAGATTTCTGATGTTACTGACCTCTCTCCGCTCGCTCGAGAAATCAATTCGGCAAGCGGACAGACCGGCATAACCGCTGAAGTGGACAACGGAACGCTTACTCTGATCCAAGAGAGCGGCAAAGACATCGTTCTAAAAGACTTCACCACCAATGCCGCCGCCCCAGACAACACCGTCGACTTCCAGGGCAGCTCGGATACCGCGGCCACCCCATTAACCAGCGGTGGCAATAACAGCATCCGGACAAGTGGTGAATTGACCTTTGACTCCGCCGTGAGCTTCGCCGTTTCATCGTCGGTCGACGCAGCCAACGGCAGCGTCTTCAACAATGCCGCAGCCAATACCGCTGTGGGCTCCACTCCTGAAACCGTCGCAGAAGTCGACATCAGCAATTTCGATGGAGCCACCAGCGCGTTGTCGATCCTTGATGCGGCATTGGAGAGCATCAGCGGCATTCGTGCTGACCTGGGTGCTGTCCAGAATCGCCTGGAATCCACCATTGCCAACCTGAGCACCACCTCAGAAAACCTGACCGCAGCGCGCTCCCGGATTCAAGACGCCGATTTCGCCGCAGAATCCGCCGAATTGGCCCGTACCCAGGTACTCCAGCAGGCCGGTCTCTCGGTTCTGGCTCAGGCCAATGCCCGGCCACAGCAGGTGCTGCAGCTGCTCCAGGGTTAATAAGCTCCATATAAAAGAAGGTTGAGGTGTCCCATGCACGCACAGCATCAGATTCAGGAATCCGGCAGCCAGCACGCCCAGGCTGCCCGCTCGCTGCTCCAGGCCAACCTGGCGTACGGCGAGTCCAACAGCGGTGAGCTCAGCCACATCAAACGGCTGCAGGCGCGCCAGGAATGCCGGAACTACCTGGCTGAGGCCCTGAACCTGGAGCCGAACAACGCCGGCGCCCTGGGTCTGCTGGGTCGTGTGGAGCTGGACGACGGTCGCCTTGAAGAGGCCCATCGGCTGTTCAATGCCAGCCTGGACGCCCAACCGGATCAGGCCCAGCAGTACGCCAACCTGGGCTACTGGGCATTGCGGGCAGAACGCCCTGCCCTGGCTGAACAGTATTTCCTGCAGGCCCTGGATTGCGACCGGCAATCCGCCGCCGCTTTTTGCGGCGTTGCCCACGCCAAGCGCCTGCAGGGCGAGTTTGACGTTGCCTACTTGCACTATCGCAAGCTGCTGGCCACCGGTGCCGAGTGGGACTCGGTCTACAGCGGCATGCTCGCGTGTGCCCAGCACCTGCAGGTAGACCGGGCCGACAGCGACCTGGCGCTCGACGCCATCGCCCTGCTGCGCCGGGACGGCCTGCCCCATCAGGAACTCGGGCGGTTCGTGGGCGCCATCATCAGCCAGCAGTATGATTTGACCAACCCGCATGCGGAGATCTTTCTGGATGCGGCCAGCGAGGATGAACTGTTGATTCTGGCGCTGCAGAAAACCCTGATGCCGAGCCCGGAGGTCGAGAATCTGGTGGTGCTTCTGCGCCGTGCCATCATCGCCGAAGTGGCACAAACCGTGGAACTGCGGGATGCACTGCAGCAACTGACCCTGGCCATCGGCCAATACGCCGAGCGGACCGGCTACGCGCTCGCCGCCGAAGACGATGAAGAACGTCTGGTCGCCACTATCAACGAGAGCATTCAGGCCCAACTCGCCATGGGCGAGCCGCAGGACGGCATGATCGGCTCGCTGATGATCAGCGCCATGTACGGCGCACTCTTCCACCAGTCATTCGCGACTCAGCTCGGTCAGTGGAATCTGACCGACTGGCCGCTGGCGCTGCAGCCAGTGCTGGCCGCCAGCTATTACGATCGCGCCAACGAGGAGGCGATCAAACAGAATTTCGATGAGAAAGCCGCAGAATTGTGCCTGGAGAAGTTCGATGTGGCGCAGTCCTGGCCGGCCTGGTCACAACTGGCATTCCGCGCAGAGAGCAGCCTGAAAACCCTGATGGCCACGGAGCTGAAACTGCCCACCGAGCAGTTGCCAGACACCCTGCGGATCATGGTCTGCGGCGCGCAGTCCGGGCAGCGCGCCCTTGAGCTGGCCAAGTACCTGAGCGATGTCGAAGTCATTGCCGTGGACGAGTCCTTGGCCAACGTCGCCAAGGGCACCCGCATGGCCAACGAGATGGAACTTTCCAACATCGTGTTCTGGCCCTGGTCGATTGCCCGGCGGTTCGTGGCTGACGGCCACCAAGTGCACTGGATTGAGGTCGGACGCCTGCCCTCACCGGCCATGACCGACGTTTCCCTCGCGGCGCTGGTGACCGACGCCACGACGGCCGGTGCCGTGGTGCACATGCACACCGCCATCACCGAACAGACACCGGGCGATCGCCACATCCGTGAACTGATCGCCGAGCATGACCTGGAACCAACCCGGGCGACACTGAGACAGCTGCGCCGCCTGGTGCTCGAGAACCCCACGCAAGCCAGCTGGCAAGAACTGTTGAAGGACGAGAATTTTTTCAGCTTGGGCGGCTGCCGTGATCGCTGGTTCAGTCCGCAGGACAGCGCCCAACTCCGCGAGCTGATGGCCCTGGTGAGCAACGAAGTGGACTGGAAACTGGTGAAGGCCCGGGATGCCGATGGCCACAGCCTGGCGACCCAGCCGGTGCAGCAGCAAATCCAGGCCGAGGCGCTGGGCAGTGAGGTGCAAAGCCTGTACGGCCAGGGACTGAGCGTCTACTTCAGCAGACGCCGCTGAACCTGGCCAGCGCTGGCCTACATGTAGGGGATCAAGGACTCGCCATACAGGTGCAAGTCCTCAAGGATGTGCCGTCGTTCCGGCGTGAGTTCCGGATCGGCGGCCAGCCGCTGCAGTTCGCCGGCAAACGCCTCCAGCGAACGCCAACCTTTTTTGGGATGCATCAGCCGCGCGGACCGGAACTCCTCCCAGCGCTCCATTTCCTCGCCAATCAATGAATCCGGGTAGTTGCGGGCGCGATAGCGGAACAGCATCTCCTGCAGCCGGCCATCCTCAAACTGCATCTCCTGCTCACCCAGCGTGGCCACCGGCTGCTGCAGCAGCCAATTCAGCTTCTCCCGATCGGTCTTACTGATAAAGCCACCGGCGTAAAGCTGTTCGTCCGGGTCGGTCAGATCCCCCTCGTGGGGTTGATCGAACGCCTGGGCGATCCGCCTCGCCAGATCCGGCGCCTGCCTCAGCTTCGCAAGATTGGCCCGGAGCGCGTCGCCGTCCAGCTCCAACTCTTCCAACCGTTCCGGCGACAGGGTGGATAACATGGTCGCCGGCGCCAACACCGGGCATTTGTTCAACTGCACGCCCTTGAGCGGGAAGCGGCTGACGCCCTCCCCCAGATCCGCTTGGGAAGTAAATACCCGCTCACGGATCTGCTCCGGGCTGGCGTTGATCAGATCCGCCGGATCTTCCCGCAGATCATAGACGATCACCAGGTTCTTGTTGGTCGGGTGTTCCGCCACCGGCGCCACCATGGCACAGCAACCCCGCGTGGCCGGGTACTTCGCGGAGATGTGGAACACCGGCTTCATGGTACCGGTGTCCAGCATGGCCCGGGCCGAATGCTTGTCCTTGTTTTGCAGGACAAAGTCGAACAGCTTGGGCTGCTTGTCCTTGATCAGCTTGGCCACGGCAATGGTGGCCTGGACATCCGACATGGCGTCGTGGGCGCTCTCATGGGCAATGCCATTGGCCACCGTCAGCTCTTCCAGACGGAAACTGGGGCTGCCGTCCTCTTTCTTGGGCCAGTTGATGCCCTCCGGGCGCAACGCGTAGGTCAGCCGGACCATGTCGATGATGTCCCAGCGGGAATTGCCGTTCTGCCATTCCCGGGCGTAGGGGTCCCGGAGATTGCGGTAGAGGGTGTGGCGGGTCACTTCATCGTCAAAACGCAGGCTGTTGTAGCCAACCACACAGGTGCCAGGCTGACTAAAGGCCTCGTTGATCTGGGCAATGAACTCCGCTTCCGGAAAGCCATCTTCCAGGGCCTTTTGGGGCGTAATGCCGGTAATCAGGCAGGCTTCCGGTGACGGCAGGTAATCGTCCGCCGGCTTGCAGTAGATCACCAGCGGGTCCTCGATGATGTTGAGGTTCTCGTCCGTTCTTACGCCGGCGAACTGGGAGGGACGGTCATGGACCGGGTCGACGCCGAAGGTTTCGTAGTCGTGCCAGTAGAACGAGCGAATCAAGGGAAAACTCCTGCCTGTGGGGATTGATAGGGCCGGAGTTTAACACTTAAAACAGCTGTTCCCCCATATCCACTTGGTGGGTGCGCAGGCGAGGCAATCCGGTTGTGCCGGTCAACTGGCTCATTTCCACCGTCATGCTGGTCGGCAGATTGATGAACACGCCTTTGCCCGCGTTGATGACATTGGCGCCATTGGGGCTCTGCCAGGCCACACCCGCGTCGTCCCGCTGAAAGCCAATGAAGAACTCGTCGGTAAAACCGGTGGTGCCATCGGCCTTCTCGGTGCCAACCAACAACGACTGTACCCTATCGAGCGAGACACACTCGCGGCAGCTGGTGGGATTGGCCGGGTCGTCCGGGATACCAATCTGGGTTGCCCGGTGATTGGTGGCCTGGCCCGCGGCATCAAACAGGACCGCGTCGAATTCGGCGCCGGTAGAGTCGGTGAGTTTCAGGCCGATGTCGCCGCTGAAACTGCTGGTCAGGGAGGAGACGGAACCGCGGGCCTGGGTAAAGCCCATGCGGAAGCCGGCCAGGCCCTGGGCGTCTTCCGCCAGCTCAAGATAGGGCTGGGTGGCTTCGAACGGCACGTCTTCGTCTTTGGCGTAGGTCTTGCCGTTGTACTGGGTGCCATCCTGACGGGCGATGTGACCAAGGGCCAGGTGTGTGGCCGCAAAATCGGTGCCGCCATTGATCTCGCCGATCCGGATGTCGTCCACGTTCACCCGAGTCTCGACATCCACGCCCAGGGTCATGCGCGTGAACTCGTGGCTCGTATCGGAGAGATTCTGGACTTGCATAAACGCCTGCCCGGTCACCTCGCCCAGTGCTTCGTCAGACACGGGCTTCAGTTCAGCCTGGGCAGCGGGCGCCAATCCCAGACAAAACACGGCAAGAGCAGCGCATCCATACGCCTTGTTGGTCATAGCTGTCGTCTCTGATTGATCGATGAGAACCTGTTCCGACACCCGGCTCTACCGCCTCCCGAGGATTCTGGTTATAGTCCGGGAAACAGGCGACTGGTGGCGCGTTGTTCGTTCTTCTCACCAGCCGCCAGAGCACTATAGCCGAGGCCGATTGGCCAATAGAGTGAGCTTCGTCACAATCACCAGCAACGACGGTTTTCAGGGCGGGTCAAGCTTGATGCAATTCACACATCCCGATGCAGCTGTCGTGCATATGTACACAAAGTAGCGGCCTGCTATACTCGCGCTCACAAAAAAACGATTCCCGGCGACCAACATGACCACCCGCGTTTTAATCTGCGACGATTCCGCCCTGGCCAGAAAACAGATGGCCCGCGCGCTGCCAGAGAGCTTTGAAGCCGACGTTGTCTTTGCCACCAATGGCAAGGAAGCGCTGGACAAACTGCGGGGACACGAAGCCGAACTGCTGTTCCTGGACCTCAACATGCCGGAAATGGACGGCTACGAGGTGCTGGAACACATCCTGAAGGAAGACCTGCCTGTTCTCACCATCGTGGTCTCCGGGGACATTCAGCCCGAGGCGCGGGAGCGGGTCCGCAAACTGGGCGCCATCGACTTCATCAAGAAACCGACCGAGTCCAGCCTGGTGCTGGGCCTGCTGCGAGAGTACGGGTTTTACAGCCCGGGCGAGCTGGAAGACACTGCCCTCAACGACGGCAGCCTGAAAGCCGGCGCGCCCACCCCGCCCTCGGTCGAGATCTCCGTCTCCCTGAGCGATTACCTGCAGGAAATTGCCAATGTCGCCATGGGTCGCTCGTCCGACCTGCTGGCTCGCCTGCTAAGAGTGTTCGTCAAACAACCCATCCCGAAGGTCGAGTTCATCGCCAACTCCGAGCTGCACATGGCGATCTCAGCGGCGCAGAACAGCGACACCTACTCAGCCGTGTGCCAGGGTTTTACCGGCGCGGGCGTCGCCGGCGAGGCGCTGCTGCTGTTTGCCGATGCCAGCTTCCGGGAGATGGCCGAGATGCTCCACTACGATGCGCTCGAGGGCGAAGCCGTCAATGTGGAGGTGCTCATGGACATGTCCAGCATCCTGTTCGGCGCGTTCCTCAAGGGCATTGGGGATCAGCTCGACCTGAAACTCGGGCTGGGCCACCCAACCGTGCTCGGCCAGCACCGGCAAATCACCGAGCTGCTGGAACACCACAGCTCCCGGGAAGAACGGTTGCTGTGCATCGAAATCAGCTACGTGCTGGAGGACCGGGACATCCAGTGCGATGTGTTGGTGCTGCTGACCGAAGACTCGGTTCCCTTCCTCGAACAACGCCTCGAATATCTGGTGGACTGATCCATGGCCTTCAAAGAACCACAGGTAGACTCCTTCCATTGGCTAGTCGACATGCTGGAATCGGTGGAAGTCGGACTGGTCGTGCTCGACCTCGATTTCCGGGTCCAGGCATGGAACGGATTCATGGAAAACCACAGCGGCATCACCGCCAGCCGCATCCGGGACAAGGTGATCTTCGACGTTTTCCCCGACATCCCCCAGGCCTGGCTGGCCCGCAAGGTGGATGCGGTAGCACTGCTGAACACCCGGGCGTTTACCTCCTGGGAGCAGCGCCCGTACCTGTTCAAATTCCGCAATACCCGCCCGATCACCGGCACCGAAGAGTTCATGTTCCAGAACCTGACCATCAGCCCCCTGTCCGGGCCGTCGGGCCAGGTCGAGAAAGTGTGCCTGATGGTGTACGACGTGACCGATATCGCCAGCAGCAAGCGGGCCCTGGAGCGGGCGAACGAGCAGCTGGCCAAGCTGAGCATGACCGACCGCCTGACCGGCCTGCTCAACCGCGGCACCTGGGAAAACCTGGTCGATGCCGAGTATGAGCGTTACCGCCGCTACGGCCAGGCCACCTCCCTGGTGATGTTCGACATTGACCACTTCAAGAAGGTGAACGACACCCACGGCCACCTGGCCGGCGATGAGGTCATCAAACACACCGCCACCGTGACCAAGAACAACCTGCGCCAGTCCGACACCGCCGGCCGCTATGGCGGCGAAGAGTTCGGCATCATCCTGCCGGAGACCGACGCCGAGGGCGCCCGCATTATTTGCGAGCGCATCCGGGAGTCCATCGCCCAGAGCGTGGTCGAGACCACCGTCGCTCCCATCGAGTACACCATCAGCATGGGCATCGCCCAGCTCAGTGATGGCCCGGAAAACTACATGCAATGGATGCAACAGGCCGACAAGGCGCTCTACGCCGCCAAAGAAGGCGGCCGGAACCGCGTGGTGATTTCCAACCATGACCCGTCCTAAAATACGTTGACAGTTTTTGATGAAGCCAGTGGCCCATGGTCGCTGGCTTTTTCATGCACCTCTTGAGGTGTTTTCATGCCCAAGCTGAGATGCGGTCTCAGCGTGTTATAAGCTTCTACCGATTCCCTGACCAGTCGCTTCAACTCCTCGAAGGTGCGGCATTTAATGAGCAAGAACTCATGCTTGAGGATGCCGTTGATCCGCTCTGCCAAGGCATTTTGATAGCAGTCATAACCGTCCGTCATGGACGGCTGGATGTGGTGCTTGCGCAACTCGCTTTGGTACAGGGAGGAGCAATATTGAACTCCGCGGTCGGAGTGATGGATCAAGGGCTGATGGCTGACTCGGTTGGCAATCGCTTGTTGTAAGGCAACAACCGTATCTTCGGCCTTCATCTCATGGCTGAGATGATGACCCATAATTTTGCGAGAGAAGGCGTCAGTGACCAAGGACAGATAATGCACGCCCTCGTCGGTTTCCACATAGGTGATGTCGCTCACAAAGGCCTGTTCAGGCTGGTGCAGCACACAGCTTGCAAACTGGTTCGGATGTTTACGCATCCAGTGGCGGCTGTTGGTGGTTTTGGTTTAGCTCTTGTTCGGGCGAATCAATAGCTGTTCTTGCCGCAGATAAGCAAACAGGCCGTCTCGACCGAGTTTGATGCCCAGTCCCCGGAAGTCTTGGTGCAGCAGGTGATAGAGCTTACGCGTCCCAAGCCTTGGCAGGCGCTTTCGAACTTGATGCACGAGCCCCCTGACCGGCGCCAGCTCAGCCTGACGTGCACGACGGCGCTGGAGGCGCTGGTATATCCCCTGGCGGGACAGCCCAAAGAGTGCGCAGCTTCTGCTGAGGCTTACTTTGCCCTGGACTTGAAGAGTGCGCGCTCCCTGGATAAATACTTTTTTCGCAGGCCCGCTCCGTGCTCACGGTCCATGATATCGACCATCTCATTCAGCAGTAGATTGCGCAGGCGCTCGTCTTCCAGCTCGCGCTCCAGGCGTTTGATTTTCTGCTCGGGCGTTTCCTTTGACGGGTTCATGGGCGAGTTCCTCGGCCGGGACCAGTCCAATTTACCATGTTTCCGGAGCCAGACCAGAACCGTACTGCGACCCTGGATGCCATACGTCATCTGGGCCTGCTTGTAGGTTAATTCGCCTTTTTCGACCTGATCAACCACGGCCAATTTAAAGCCCAGATTGTAATCACGCTGTGTGCGCTTCTTGCGGGAGGGAGTAACGTTGTCCATCTGTTCATTCTCCAGGTGACAACGTATTTCAGGACGGGACACCAGACATAAAAAAGCCCGGGAATGCCCCGGGCTTTTTGTTCTTTCCGAAGTGCCGGCTTTAGTTCTGCTGCCAGCTCTGCACCGCTTCCTTACCGTACTTCTCACGCCACTCGTTCAGGGTCTTGTGGTTACCGCCACGGGTTTTCACCACTTCACCAGAATGCGGGTTCTTGTAGGTTTTCAGCGGGCGCTTGGCGCGGGTGCCAGCAACAGCCTCGGTTTTTACGCCGGCAATGGACGGATCAATGGCGCCCAGAATCTGCAGGACATCCTTCGGTGATTTGTTGTATTCCTTCATCAAACCACGAACTTTATTTTCAAACTCCAGTTCGCTTTTCAGAGCCTGATCTTCTTCAAGCTTTTCCAGCTCTGCAGCAAGCTTTTCCATAAGCTGTTTTTTCTGGTAATAGTCGTTAATCTTTGCCATGGAATTAAAACCTTATTCGAATGATGGTTTTAAAAATAAATAGGAGTTGACTGGAAGTCGTAAAAGATAATAAAAAATTTAACGAAATTTGGCAAAATTATTTTCTCTAAAGATAAATAAAAGCCGATCTGGTCGACCGGCTTTACTTTAATCAAAAAAAAATCCGAGCCCAAGATTACAAGCGTAAATCCGCCTCGCCCCGTGGCAATACGCCTTTCAAATCAAAAAGAACACCATCGTCTTTCAGAAAGGCGCGCAAATCCTGGGCGGACATTTCAGCATATTCGCGATGGGGTACTGCCAGAAGCAATGCGTCATAATCGCCATGCTTCGGCGACTCCAACAGAGTGACACCATATTCATGATGGGCTTCTTCAGAGTCTGCCCAGCAGTCCGTGATATCGACCTCGCAGCCGAAATCTTTCAGCTCCTCGACCACATCAATCACACGGGTATTGCGCAAATCAGGACAATTTTCCTTGAACGCAAATCCCATGATTAATACGCGGGAGTTCGCAACCGTATGGCCTGATTTGATCATGGCCTTCACCAATTCGGCGGCTGCATAGGGCCCCATATTATCGTTCACCCGGCGCCCGGCCAGAATGATCTCCGGATGATAGCCAATAGCCTGGGCCTTGTGAGTCAAATAATACGGGTCAACACCAATACAATGGCCGCCAACCAGGCCGGGCTTGAACGGCAGGAAGTTCCACTTGGTGCCGGCGGCAGCCAGCACTTCGTGAGTATCGATCTTCAGTCGCGAGAAAATCATCGACAACTCATTGATCAGGGCAATGTTCAAATCGCGCTGGGTATTCTCAATGACCTTAGCCGCTTCGGCCACCTTGATGGAGCTGGCTTTGTGGGTGCCGGCGGTAATGATGTCCGCATAGAGCCGATCCACTTCCTCAGCGATTGCCGGGGTTGAACCAGAGGTAACCTTCTTGATGGTCGTCACCCGGTGCTCTTTATCCCCCGGGTTAATACGTTCGGGGCTGTAGCCGGCGTAAAAGTCCTTATTGAAGCTGAGCCCCGACACACGCTCAAGCACCGGAATGCACACTTCTTCCGTAGCACCGGGAAAAACCGTCGACTCATAAATCACGATGTCGCCCTGCTTCAGGACACGGCCAACGGTTTCACTGGCTTTGACCAACGGAGTCAGGTCCGGGGTTTTGTATTCATCGATAGGCGTAGGGACGGTAACAATGTAAATCTGACAATCCGAAATGCCGTCTACGTTATCTGTGAAAGAGAGTTTGCTTGCAGCGCTCAGTTCCTCGCCGGATACCTCGCGAGTAAAATCGACCCCCTCTTTAAGTTCGGAGATGCGCTTGGTGTTGATGTCAAAACCAACGATTTCCCGTTTTTCTCCAAAAGCTGCCGCCAGTGGCAAACCAACATAACCTAGACCAATCACTGCAATCTTCTTCATGTAACGTCCTTTTCAGGAATAAGCTCGAGCACGCTTGCTCTATTTAAGATGGGATAATTATGTCTGCATTGAAACGGGATTGAAAATACCTTTTCAATACTTCCTTGGCGCTCCGTTCGCCGTAGGCAATACGGATCTCTCCGGGCGAAGCAGGAATGTCTTCAACACACCACATCAGATCGCTTTGCTCGACGTTAGCCGAATAGCCACCTACCTGTTGGATCCGGGCCCAACGAAGCGCTCGCCATCGAGTTCTAACCACCCACCGCGAGGGCCGTGATTCAGGAAATCCCGCTCCGGAGTGCCGGCAGTCTGGTAGCCAACTAACAACATATCGTTGCAGCCCCCTAGCATGGAAACGACCAGGGCCCGGATATGACCCATTGTAAAGTCGCTGGAACGATCATCGTCGGAGGCACCTCCGCCTTCGTCTTTGCCTTGGAAAAGGCCCCAGCCTATGCCCCCTCCGATGGACTGATCTTTCCTGACAGCGTTTAACTCGTGGCAGGCGCAGGGAACGCCATTGGTGGCACCGTGATGTCGAATACTGAACAAAGAAAACTTCATTATTTATCCAGCATGAACTTAAGGAAACGCACAAAAGAAAATTGAAACCTGCCGCAAACCGTGACATCTTCCCGACCTGATTTCCAGGCAAGAAGAATAGAGACTCCTCATGGCATCAAACTTTAGCCCGACGGGCGCCTCCAAGTCCAAGTTCCGCGCAGACATCCAGGCACTCCGAGGCGTCGCCATTTTGCTAGTGCTGTTTTATCACGCAAACCTCCCCGGACTGGAATACGCGGGCTTTCTTGGCGTTGACCTTTTCTTTGTCATTTCTGGCTTTCTGATTACGGGCATCATCCGAGATGGCCTGGATGCCGGCACGTTCAACTTTCTGACCTTCTATTTCAGGCGGGCCAAACGCCTACTACCCGCCGCATTTGCAGTCATTGCCGCCGTTGTGGTCGTCTCACCTTTCATATTGACCGAGCTTGCCCTTGATGACCTGCAAGAACAGGTTTGGGGATCGTTACTATTCATTGCCAACTTCGTCGTTTGGGATCAAACCGGCTACTTTGAAGCCGCTGCCGAAACCAAGCCACTGCTGCATTTTTGGTCGCTGGCGGTGGAGGAACAGTACTACTTTGTGATGCCACTGATCCTGTTCTTCGTCCGGAGGCACGCCTGGTTTCGGGTTGTCGCTGCGATTTCCATTGCCAGCTTTGTATTGAGCCTTTATCTGGCTCCCAGATACCCCGATGCTGCCTTTTATCTACCCCTTACCCGCATGTGGGAGCTGGGCCTGGGATCAATGGCAGCGATCGCCGCCATACCAGCCAGCCGAATTCGCTGGATCTCACTCGCACGACTACCCGCGGCTGGGTTGCTCGTCATCGTCCCGTTCTTTCCAACCGGGCTCTCCCATCCGGGGCTGGACGCATTGCTCGTGTGCGGCGCTGGGCTAATCATTGTTCTGGGGAAAAGTGGTGCCGCCTGGGAAACCAGCCTTCCTGTGAGGGCTGTAGCCCGCATTGGTGATATTTCCTATTCTCTCTATCTCGTACACTGGCCCGCGCTGGTCTTTACAAGGGAGTTATATCAGGGCGAGCCTCCCATAATTGCAATCTGGGTGGCCTTGGGACTCTCTGTGCTAATCAGCGCCGTACTCTATCAATTTGTCGAGGAACCTTTCCGAAAGTCCTCCCCTCGCAGTCGACGCAGATTTGTCGGAGGTTTATCGGGTTGCGCTGCCGCGGTTGCCATTTCGCCGGTCGCTGTCGCGGCAATGTCAGCGCCAGATAAAGACTTTGAACACATCCGCCGAACAAACTATGGCGTTGCGTTCGAGTGCTCACTTAAGCCAAATGCGCCATTCACCATCCACGATACCTGCATAACAAATGCACCTCCCAAAGTGCTTGTTTGGGGCGACTCCTACGCCATGGCCTGGGCGTCTGCGCTTATGGGTCCGCTGGGTGACCATGGTATGCAGCAAATCACCATGGGTGCCTGTGACCCCCTGTATCGGTTAGCGCGCTTCTCACGATCATCCAAGAGCACGTACAACCGCGACTACGCTCAGGCTTGCCTGGAATTCAATTCGAACGTCCTGAACTACGCAAAAAACAGCGACCACATTGAGATTGTCGTCATTGCCGGACGAATGCAGACCCCATTGAGCAAGTCCAATTTGTTGCTCACCCAAACTGAGTCAGGCGACTACGAACAGGTCGATGTCACCACTGATCGAGTAACAAAGGCTCTTGCTGCATTAGCGACGGAGCTTCATGAATCGGGAAAAAAGGCTGTGTTCATTGCGCCACCTCCCGCAGACGGCTCCAACATTGGCGACTGCCTGGAAAGCAAGGCCCGGGAGAAGCTCCGGTTAGTGCCACAATCTGACTGCACCATAAGCATGACAGCTAATCGAAATTACCGCGGCGCAGCACTCGATATGATGGCCGATGCCGCGGAGCTTGCTGACGTAGAACTTCTGGATATTTTTGATTTCCTATGTCACGGCGGTGTTTGTAGAACACAAATCGATGGGACGATTCTTTACCGGGATTACAGTCACCTGACTTACGACGGCGCGGCTCTGATCGGCGAACGGTCGGCCCTTGCGTCGGACGTCTTGACTAAAGCCCGCTAAATCTCTCTTTTTAGGGTTCTTTATATGCCAATACCGTCTGTAAACTATGGCGGGGATGCCAATCGAGTGCACGCTGTATCGGCGCGCACTCAACAGACAAATCTCCGCACAGGCGGTCAATGACGGTTTTCTTTCCCAAACACGCGCCAATAACCCTTAAGACCGTGACAGGGCATGGAAATAACCTTACCGATTTCCCTGTCGACATAGCCATCGCAGTAACAAGGTCCCGAGTGGATACATCGTTTCCGTCGCTCACCAGATAAGTACCAGACAACGATTCGCTTTTCCGCAAACACAGTCCGAGCACGTCCACCAGGTTATTGATTGCAAGCAAGCTGCGCTTGTTATCCACCGAACCAAAAGGCAAAGGTAAACCTTTTTCTACCAGCTTCATCAGTAACTCGAAGTTGCCACCAACACCTGATCCGTAAATAAGCGGGGGACGGATAATGACCACATCCATATCCGTTCGAATCCCTGATTCTGTCAAGGCCTGCTCCGCCAGCCACTTCGAACGCGCATAGTCATCTTGGGGGTTTGCTGAGTCGTCGGCGCGAAATGGCCGACCGGGCCTTGTGAACTCTCCGAGCACTTTGGCCGTGCTCAAAAAAATAAAGCGGGAAACGCCTGCATCTGCGGCGGCCTCAGCAAGCGTTGCGGTCGCGGCAGTGTTGACGCGGTAGTATTCATCGGGGTCAGCCACCCCCTGCATCTGGTGTACGAGAGCGGCACAATGAATGACCACCTGAACATCGTCCAGCAGCCCGGTCCATTCCGCGCGGCTGACGGATGCGAGATCATGGATGGGAGCATACTCAACATCAGCCAACGGCCGTTTCTTACCACGCACAACCCCACGCACACGGTAGCCATGGGCTACGAAATACTTACATAGGGCTTTGCCGACAAAGCCGTTCGCACCAGTTATTAGAATTCGCTCAGTCATTTTCTGGCTCCGGCAGACAACCCAGAATATCCTCTGCCATTCTGGCCATGATTCCCCGGCGGCTGAATCGTGCCACAAAGGCAGAGCGGTCGGTCAACTCAAGGGATAGCCGCTCGAACGCAGCGGCCCCCTCCGATACATCACACGGTGCAAATACCCTAACGCCCGGCAACTCCCGATCGATGAACGTTCTTGCGTAACCGCCCACGCCGGCCAAAATCGGTTTGCCTGTGGCAGCGTACTCGAACAACTTGGACGGCAATACCCTTTCAAAGGCAGGGTAATCGTTCAGGTGGAGGAACAAGACATCTGCGGACTCATAGACCGCCAACAGCTCGTTGCGCGGCATGGGGTCCCGCACGGTAATGTCGACAGCAAGCCTCTTGCATTCCGCCAGCAACCTGGCCCGGGCACCACCATCCCCAACGACCGTGAATCGCACGCGCTCTCCAAGGGTGGCGGCGAGAGCCGGCAGGATTTTCTCAAGGCCCTGGCCGTCACCGATATTGCCGGCATACACCAGATGCGGCGGCTTGCCATTGAGCTCACACGGCAGCGCCGGTGGTAATCGGCCCGCAAGCTCAACAAACTGCTCATCTATGCCATTGGTAAACAACGCATAATGCCGGCGCGTGTATCGCTTCCGGAAGTAAGGTAAAAAGCCTTCCGAAACCAGATTCACCCGGCGCGCCCGCCGTAGCGGCCAGCGCTCCATAAGGGAGAAAAAACGCCGGACGGGCCAAAGCAAAGGCCCGGGAAAAACATCATCCAGAGTCTCCACAAAAATATCGCGGATATCCAGATACAATGGGCAGCGGGCTCTGCCACTGACCCACGAGCCCAGACAGGCGGTCATCAACCGGGAGGAAGTCGCAATGACCAGGTCGTACTGATGGTCAGCCACCTGTTTTCTGACACCGTTGGCAAAGGCCAGGAATGAGAGCATTTGCCCGGCCAGTCCATGACGTTTACGTGGCAAAGGGACACGTGTAACGCGATAAGATGGCGCACCCTCCGGTGTAGCAGATGAACGATGACGCTGATACCGGTTTGGCTCTGTGGTGATGATGTCAAGCTTCAAACTTGGATCGGCAATCAGGAGAGCATCGGCCAACGCCCTGGCCCTGAATGAGCCAGCGGATAAATCCGGTGGATAATAGTACGTCACCAGCAGCAGGCGACGAGGCGCTTTGTTGGAAACTCCCTTCATTCCGATGCTTGCCCCAGGATGCGTTCATACATCGCGACCAGGGACTGTTCCTGCCCTTCCCAATTCAGGGTACTGGCAGCGCGCTCAGCTCGCCCGGAGTAATAGGTGCGTAGCTCTGGGTCATCCACCAGACGATTCAGCGCATCGACCAAGGCATCCGAATCCCCGGGTTTCACAAGCAGGCCGAGATCATGCTCGCGCACAACCCTGGCAATCTCCGGAAGATCTGAAGCGATGACGGGCAGCCGCGCAACCACGTACTCGAACAACTTGTTTGAATCCGTGGTGAAGTGGTTCAGGCAGGTGTTCTCAATAGGTTGAACACCAATATCGGCAGAGGCTGTGAAAAACGGAAGCTCCGCCAAGGGAACGGTTGGAATAAAAAACACCCGATCGGTCAACGACAGTTGCTCTGCCAACTGTTTCAATTCTTCATGCAAACTGCCGCCACCCACGAATACGAAGTAGGCCTGGGGTACACGGGAGGCACACGCGACCAGCCGCTCAAGCCCCCTACCCGGTTGCTGCCCCCCCTGATAAATCACAATGGGGCGATCTGCAGACAACCCCAGCGTTCTCCGAATGCGGTCATCACCGGCTACGGAAACCAACCGCGGACGGTTCTGCAACACCAGGGGGCGGGAGATGCCATAGGCACGGGCGAAAAATTTAGCGCGGGCATCCGTTGTGGTGATGGTGCCGGCCGCGCGGGGCATGATCTTTTTCTCTATCCAGGCGACCAGTCGCCCGATCTTGCGGTAACCTTCGCGGCCGGAGCTGATCTCGTGGGCATCGTAGACGAGTTTGGCGCCACAGAACCGTGCAGCGAGCCAAGCTGTTGGGAGGACGTTTACATCGTGGGCGTGTACGACATCCGGGCGCTCTTTCGCAATTGACACCATTACCGATAGGTGGGTCAACACGCGACTGACCATCAACATGCCCAGCTCAAACGCGCTTCGCTTTGCTGTATGAACTCGGGGCTTGGCCAGCATGGTACCCTGTTTTCGGCCGTGGCGTTTAACCGCTACCCCTGGGGCCTCTTCTTCGTAACGGGGGGTAGCGCCATAAGTAAACAGCGCATGCACCGTCACCGAATGACCAGCTGACGCCAAGGACAGCGCCTCGTTTTTAACGCGGGCATCGTTACGAAAATCGTTCCAGACAAACATGGCAATTTGAGCCACAACCCCTCCACCTACCTATTGTGTCAAATGCCAGATACTTGCTCGTATTCGGCTAACAAGGATGAAACCAGTGCATAGGCCCCCAAGTAACGACCCCGACTAAGCCTGAACTCAAACTGTGAAAAAATAGCAGCCAGTCGAACACTGTGTGGATTCAAATCGGCAATCCCTGCCCTCTGTTGACCTAAATCACTCAGATACTCAGAAAACCTGTTTTCATTATCTTCGCCAATCGGCCAATTTGTTCCGATTGGTTCGATATTCCAGACGGCCCAGTGCAACAGAAAGCAATTCTGTTCGTGATTTTTCCACAACATTCCGGCCCTGATATCCGGGGCACCGAAAGCCAACGGCAAGGTCTTCAGACAGTGTTTGAGGTCAGCCAACACGGATAGAAGCCGTTCTATGAGTTTGATGTCCGCCCTTGCGTCCAGCAAAAGTCCCATGCGACGCACGGAAAGAGGGTCCACACGCTGCCACACCTGCGGATGAGATCGCATATAAGTGGACGTCAATTCATCTGGCGGCGCTTGAGAACATAACTGGCGTCGAAATTTAGGCAGCCTTTCAACAATCTCAGATTTGGCGCACGGTATGAGTCCGGTAATGTCAAAAACATGGCAAGGTAAACCGTGAACCTCGGTTAACAACACGCAGGATACCGCGGGCAGCCTGGGCTGACTTGTCAGCAGGGTGGCCTCATGTCTGGCCCATGCGAATCGATTTGCATTGAAAACCTTGACCAGAAGCTGCTTTTCTCCAGCGGCCGCCGTTACTTCGATTTTGTAGCAAAGGACATCCGGCAAGCCGAGGTCAAACCATTCTGCATGAAAATTGGGTTCGCTGAAGCCTGTCGCGTCTTCTAATAGTCCGCCGACCCATTCATCACGAACCTCCGGCGCTATCAACCCCCATATACCTTTATCGACACCTTTTGGCCTTTTTAGAAAAATTCGCCCATGAAAAAACAAAGCCGCCAGCTGAGCTCTCTGGCCATACAAGCCTTGGATATCCTTCACGAGGCCAGCCATCCTGCCAAATGCCTGCCGCCCCAACAGCAACGAAATCACCGAAATGATAATACCTGGCGCCGAACCGTATAAATGATCAAGCACGATGAAAGCGAACATAACCAGGAAGCCGACGCCGCCCAGGGTTTTCGCCATAGAGCCAAGCTTCACAGGCAAACGTTGTGCAAAGGTCTCCGACAACGAACTAAAGGAAGCCACTGCCAAAACGCAAACAACCACGTACGCCAATATAACCGCAGCGACTTCCCCGTAGAAAACCGCCATCACAGCAAGGCAAAGGCTCACAAAGGTTACGGTAGCCAAGCTCTGGCTATAGCGCTGATAACCTTTCGTCGCGATATCCTGTTGATTATCGAAGATGACCAGTTTCCGGCTTCTGGCCAGCAAACGATCACTGGCAAGAGTCGCGGTTTTCTCAACCAGCTTCGCGCCGAGTAGGTGCAACGCGTAAAAAATTACCGATGCCGCACTTAGAAACAACACCAAACCTTCACGGCCAAACTTCTGAAATACCGAAGGAAAATAACCAGGAACGCCGTCACTACCCAGCAACAAAACAACTTTGAGCGGCAGTAACAAGCCAATCAAAAGGAAAAACTGGCTGGAAACGCTGAGAACTACCGCGAACAGCGTGAGCCAAGGAACAACCTGAATGAACTTATTGCCCAGCGAGATCGACCAGCGTATGGCTTTGCCAATGTCAGTAAAGACGACTTTCATAATTGCGCGCCAATCATTGCTCTGAATTTATCGCGCGCGAAAGCAAACTCGCGGCTGAGGCAGCGCCATTTCTTTGCCTCGAATGCTCAGTCGAAGGACCCGCCGCGAGGAGTTTATCAACAACCCGTACAAACTCGCACTCGTTGAACTCCACCATTACCTCGTAACGGCCAAACGAGCGGGCATTCTGCACGCGCTTAAGCTGATCATCTGCTCCCGTCTCCGTGTTGGGAAAGAACACGGCGGGCAAGCCAAGAATGACGGCCTCGCAAACGGAGTTGTAACCTCCGGCAAGAACCGCAAAATCAAACGCAGCAAAATATTTACTGTTCGGATAATCAATGATCACCGAGTCCGCTTTTAAATCGGGTTTTGGTGAGATTGCTATTGGCGATTGTCCCAAGACGACCTGCACCCCCCGATCCCGCAATAACGAGATAATGCGATCCTGAAGGTCGGAAATTCCGTTTATGTTGCCCGCACCAAGCTGCACATAGGCGCAGGGACGGTCAGTTGCTAAACGCAGCATACGCCGCGCCTCATTTGGTTCCATGAGATCTGACCGATCCAGGAGAGAAATTGGCTCGACAAAGTGAAGCCGACTATTAGCAGATTCAACAGAGGATTCAGGTACCAACTCCCCCGGAGATATAACAGCTTTGAACCCGCTGACAAGAGCGCTCATCCTTTTATCGTCAACCCCGTTTTTGTAGAGGCCTCGTTTGATCCAAAAATAATCGATGCCACGAAAGGAGTGCATTGCTCTCTGAAGCCCGAGATAAGGAATCGTGCCGTCGAAAACCAAAGTTCCGGGCTTATGGACCTCAAGTACATTTTTCAACGACTGGAAAAACAACTTATTCCATGCGATGGCGCCCGTTTTTAGAAGGGCCGCCGGCGTGACGTGATGGCATGCAAATCCTTCCCGGTGGACAAGCGTAACACCGATGCTCGTTGTCAAAAAAACGATCTCGGACTCAGGTTCAAGCGCCTTCAAACGTTTGGCAATAGCCAAAGAACGAGTCAAATGACCCAGGCCAGCTCCGTTGATCGGTAGAAAGAGATAGGTCTTTTTTTCTGCCCGATAGAAAAGCCCTTTCAGGGCCGGCAATCGGATCCAAATAAATTTAAGCAGAGAAGAAAACAAATGAAACCTCAAAATACAGCTGTTGGCGTTAGGTAACTCTTTATCTTGGACTCAAGGCGCGGCATAGCCTCCCTCCACGTCTCATCGACTGACGGGCTGTATTGAGAGAACCTGGCAAGCCAATGACCGTTGTAGAAGTCAGTCTTCCAGAACTCAAGGCTCAGATCTTTTGCAGAGATTTCGCAGACGATACCGTTCTCCACGAATCCATAGTAATCCCGGCCAACTTCATCAAGTTCAAAATTCTGGAATACAGGAACACCCTTCTCTAGCAACTCAACGACAACAGATGAGTTAGGCACAACGGCGACATGCTGGTACGTGGGAATGCTGTCAACGATCTTAATACCAGGTATCGCTTTTAACATTCCCACGTCATCCCTTGGATGCGGCTTGACTGCAACCATTTCAACACTCGGATTTGACTCAAGTAAAGCAATAGTGTCACGCAGGGCGTCACAATTATAGACGGAGCTCAGATAAATAACTGCAGACGTTTTAGTTTGACTCGAGCCTTCAAATACTTGCTCGAATCGATCATCTTTATCACGACGTGGTACGATGAATACGTCACCTCTTGCCTTACCAATATCTCTATATTTAATCAGGGATTGTTTGTTTCTTAATATAGAGACATCAAAATCAAGAGCGGGAAAAGACTCTGATATTTCCGCGTGTTGCACATACACCACGGGAACTTCGAAGTACTGCATGATCATCGAGGTGACAACAGGGAAGTCAGTGTGGTCGTTCGCCACCACAGCCAAACGCGCCCTGAGCCCTTGGCGTCGAGCCGAGCAGTACAACTGCAGAAAAACCTTGGAGTAATAAATCAGATACTTTAGGGAAATTGGTCCTAGCTTAACCCGTAACAGATAAAGGCAGCAGAAAAAAAACACCAAAACAGACAGCACTCTTTCCTGAGGCGTTTTCTTCACTTCCTTTGAGGGAACGAAAGACAGATTGCTCGGCCTTTGGTAAACATCAAGGGAAGGCGTATCCTCCAAGAGCTCTGAAAAAAACGAAAACTCTCGTTCGTTGTTCGCAGAGCCTCCACAATAAATCGCTGAGACCGAGGGCAAGTCATAAATTTTCAACTTGGGACGCAACAAATGTTTCCCTAACTCTTTGATCGACCGTGGGTACGCACGAAGTCCATTCTTAGCAAAGGCATACCTTTCCATGAAAACCGCCGTTTTATAGATATCCGGCACATTTCCATATCTAATAATTTTGAAATTCCTCTCTAACCCCTTAAAAAAAAGGGCGGTCAAACGTATCAAATTCATACTGCATAACCCTCAGCGCTAACAGAGTTGACCAGGGACTGACCAACATCCAAAGCTACCGCACCTCTTTTTGCCGCTTCCGCTATAAAAATTTTTCCAATAAATCCGGCAGATATCAAAAAAACCACCCCTGGTTCAGATAGGGCAGATATTTCATCTAAATACCGCTTGTAAACATGAGGTAAAATGCCCTCAATCGAGCTACCGACATCCTTGTCTCGCAATAGCCTGTGGGTGGGGATTTCAATCGTCGTCAGATTCTTGTTTGAGGGTGCCAATTCAGAAACCAGCTTCGAG
Source organism: Marinobacter qingdaonensis (assembly GCF_034555935.1). Lineage (NCBI taxonomy): Bacteria > Pseudomonadati > Pseudomonadota > Gammaproteobacteria > Pseudomonadales > Marinobacteraceae > Marinobacter > Marinobacter qingdaonensis. The sequence continues at coordinate 1,975,438 of NZ_JAYDCJ010000003.1, read as the reverse complement.
TTGACACCCGAAATTACACACACTTTCTTTGCGTTATTAAATAAATCGTTTACAAATTCCCGGTTAAACAAATAAAGGTTACTTTGGTCTTCAACAACCATTCGATTCTCTAGGTAGGGCCCGACACCTTGCATTACACACAATATGCGCGAAATCAGGGAGTTCGGCGGATAGCTATCCGTTTTTGCAAGATTAAAATCTTTAATCAACCGCAGAACCGTAGGTACACCCAATATATCGGCACTCTCAAGCGAGCTTTTAAATTGGGCCTGAAGCTCCAAGCGCTGATGATCCTCTAGTTGCTCCCCCCACCAATGAATTTCCTGACGAGTAATACCTTTTTCATCTACCAACGCATCGTCTGCCATACCATAACATTCGCCATCACCCACTCGGATGTAGGACAAGGCGTTTCCTGCAGCGACAGAATCTAGAATGAAATCCCGCAACGAGTCTAAACGCTCTCTATCGAATTTTGCGGCCAAGTAATTCTTATCAACTGGAATTCGGTCGTACAAGGGCCTTACGCCCTGGGTGTATTGGCGCGAGATATCGAAACCAAGGTTCGCGAACTGCTCCTCAAGAACGCGAAAGCTATCGCTATCGCGGCCAAACAAATGCGCTCGCATTAAAGACACCTTTAACTTACCGGCCTGAGTCATTCCGGAATTAAGTTCCTTCGACCAGCTGATAAACGAATCGTGGAACCCATTATTCGCCAATCGTGATAAGAACTTAACTTTTTGAAACTCTGTTAATTGCAATGTGTCCGTACCGAGTTGACCGAGAGTCTCCTCAATGCGTTCTACAGGTGCTCTCGCAATAACGACAGTAGCGAACATGGAGGCGAGCCCTTTAGGCTCCTCGGCCAGTCGAACCAACTTGAGATAGGGGAGCAACAATCCATCAAATGACTCTTTAGTGAGGATCGACTCGTTCCGGAGCACATGTTTCAACTCAAGCTTCAGGCGAAGCTCATCAGAGTGAACGGAGGATCTATTTTCTATGAGCAGCCCGAAAACACGTGGTTCTGTCTCCTCCAGTTTTACCAAACTTCGCCAAATTACCGATTTGGCGAAGCATCCATCACCGGAGTAAAAATTCAAGGACAATACCGGGTCGCGAGAAAACGTGATCGCATGGGTAAGTATCCGAACATCATCCTGTGCAGCTTTGCTTCGTGCAACTACATTTCTGACCAAACCGGGCAGAAAACGTATGACAGCATTCACAATAGCCTTTTTCAAAGCTATTTTCGCTTGCCTTAGTGGGCTCCCACGATTCACGTTGACCTCCACCCTAATCAACTCACTCTTTCTTTAAACCAAAAATAGAAATTATCGTAAATCTGCCGAGGGCAGGCGTTGCTGACCTACAGGCCTCTGCTTTTTCAAAAAATTTCTTGAAAACTATTAGCGAAGCAATCATTGCGCATGCGCTTTGTGCACTTTTTAGGTTCAGTCTAAACACAAAAATAGATCAATAACATTATCGATTTAATCAGCCGTTACATTGACTGAGGACATCAAGTTACTTAATTTTACTTGAATCCCACATCTTCCGAGATTACTTTATCGGAGTCCTTTCCTATAATTGAAGAATTTGGCGATGCCATTCCCTTCACGGGGTTAACAAAAAGCCAAAACTTTTTTCATTTTTTGAGTCAAGACCTGATTCCAAAAAAATCACTAAACGCGAACCTTTTTAGAAAACGCCAAGTTGCTTTCAGCAATCCTAATTTTTAGTTCAGCGCGAACTTTAGACAAGGACCTCAAAGAAAAACCCTCCGAAAAAACTTCTCCTTTACCAAACCTAAACGGGACTGCGACCAGCCTAGCTTAGCTGAAAATCGATCAAAATATGGTCTAACCAAATCCCAATAACAATCGTCAATGTATTTAAAGACATCCCGGTAGTCTTTGAAACCATCATATGATTGGGATCGCAGAAAATCGAAAACCTGCCTTGCAACAGCCCTGCTCCAAGTAGTTCCGTCATCATCCACAGCAGAAAACGCCCCCAAAGACAAAGGACCAGTTTTCGATATACCAAATGATCTTGCATCTTCAACAATCAATACACTCGGCTTTCTTCGCCTCAGGAACGAGATATGCCCGTGAAGGCGATAACCGACATGAAGATCTACGTCGTCATAAAAGTCGAGCTTTTCAATTTCACCTGACAGGTCTTTTTCGATATAACCAATACTCTTTGCGTATTCAGCGACTTCGATCGAATTTTTACTAGGGGTGCTATGGTGTACTACATATAGCTGTGCGTCAGGAAAGGCTTTCTTGGTCAAGCTCAAAATCGACATCGATTGTTTGAAAAACTTCGGCTTGTGTTGGATCGAAAAAGCAACTGATTCAATTTTTTTAGAGCGAGTAAATTTCTTACCAATAACATCCGGATCGTATAATGCTAGATCACCTATATAACTAGAAGAAATACCCCAGTTATCAAGCATTTTTACGATTAGCTCGTCACGGCATGGAATAGCACCATCGTTTTTAGAGAGACTTTTCAACAATGATAATGTTTCGTTGCTGTAACAATATTCCTCATAGGTTTTGTATGATGGTATCCAATGTTGGAAAGAACATCCTACTGGAAATATTTTTTCAAGAACTCCTTCAAGATTTTCATAGAGCTTAAATTTATTAGGATAAGTTTCATCGCTTACGGTAAAGCCTGGCGCTAAAATCGTCCTGACACTCGACTTGTCAAACTGCTCCAAAGGTTCCTCTCGGAAGACAATCACGGGCCTGTAGTTTGGAACCCGATGCCGAACGAGTTTCAGAGCAGACTCGGTTATAAGGTGGTCACCAACGTTTCTCGTCCCATTCTTAGGGAAAGTTGTGAGCAACAAGTCAAAAGAATCTGAATTATCAGGAGTCACTGGATTCATAATATCAGCCACTACATTTCGGATTTCTAGTTAAGCTCTTTTGGTACTGTATAAAAGGCGATAGATTGAATACCTTGAGCCATTCCATATAAGGCGAACCATTTTCATGCAATTAATCGTTCGCGGAGACCGAGGTAATAACGCCTCTTGTGTCCAAAAGTCGCTGACAATTTCCAACATCGAGGGGCAGGTTAAGCCAATCCTTGTGATCGACCAACAACACCACGATGTCTGCTTGCATTGCTTCATGCAATGAAACTAAGGGAATGTTTGCCTCTAAAAGGGGCTTTGGCTGCTGATCGATATGCGGTTCAACCGCCACCACCTGGCCCGGAAACTCCTCGGCAGTGCTCAATGTGATAGCCAACGCTGGACTCTCCCGCAGATCATCAATATTGGCTTTGAATGCCAAGCCCAAAAACGCTATGCGGATTTTCTTGCGAGCCTTACACTCCTTAGCAACCAACTCCTCAACCAAACTTTTTACCTTTTCAACAACCCAACGAGGTTTACCATCATTGACCTCTCGGGCAGTTCGAATCAGCCGTGCCTCATCCGGCGTCTGACTGACAATAAACCAAGGGTCAACGGCAATGCAGTGGCCTCCGACCCCTGGGCCGGGTTGCAGAATGTTTACACGGGGGTGGCGATTAGCCAGGCGTATAAGTTCCCAAACATCAATGCCCTGTTTATCGCAGATGATGGAGAGCTCATTTGCGAAGGCAATGTTCAGATCCCGGAAACTGTTCTCGGTCAGCTTACACATTTCCGCTGTGCGCGCGGTCGTGACCACACACTCACCCTCAACAAAGGTCTGGTACAGATCCACAGCCGCTCGGGAGCAGCGAGGCGTCATGCCACCGATTACCCGATCATTGTGGACAAGCTCACGCAGAACGTGTCCGGGCAACACGCGCTCGGGACAGTGTGCAATCCGGACATCTGATTCTTCACCCGCAGACTGAGGGAAAGTGAGATCGGGGCGTTCCTCGGCGAGCCACGCAGCCATCTGCTCTGTTGCTCCCACTGGGGACGTCGACTCCAAAACCACCAGGTTGCCCGGCTTCAACCTTGGGGCAATGGCTCGACTGGCAGCTTCAATGAAGGCTAGGTCAGGTTCGTTCCCATCCTTGAAGGGTGTCGGCACTGCAATGAGGAACGCATCGGCCGCCTCGGGTTCACACGTTGCGCGCAGGTATCCCTCGGTGACCGCAGCATGCACAAGCATGTCCAAATCCGGCTCAACGATGTGCACCTCGCCGCGATTAATCAGGTTCACCGTGTCAGGGTTAATATCCACCCCAACAACCCACTTCTTTCGAGATGCGAAAACTGCTGCGGTGGGCAGCCCGATGTATCCAAGCCCAACGACCGCAATCGTGTCAAAACTCATTTATTGACCCTTAGAAATTGTTTCAAACCATCCGCAATGCGTTCACAGGCCTTCCCATCGCCGTACGGGTTATGAGCAAAACTCATTTCTCGGTAGGCGGCATCGTCTGTCAGCAGGCGAGTCATCTCTCGAACGATAGGTTCTACCTCGGTGCCAACCAGCCGAACAGTGCCTGCCTGAACGGCTTCGGGCCGTTCAGTGGTGTCTCGCATTACGAGTACCGGCTTACCCAGGGAAGGCGCTTCTTCCTGAATACCCCCGGAATCCGTCAGCACGACTGCAGACCGGTTCATCAAGTAAACGAAGGGCAAATAATCCTTCGGCTCAATTAAATGAACATTCTGCAAACTTCCAAGCAATCGGTGAACCGGCTCCTTAACGTTTGGGTTGAGATGAACGGGATAAACAAAATCGACATTCTGATGGGCGCTCGCAAGCTTGGCGACCGCCTCGCAAATCCGTTCAAACCCTCCGCCGAAACTCTCTCTCCGGTGCCCGGTAATCAGGACCAAACGCTTATCTTGGCGCAAGAATGGAAATTCAGCCGCACACCTCTTCCGCAGCGCCTGGTCTTGATCCAGCCTGGCCACAACATCCAAGAGCGCATCAATCACCGTGTTACCGGTGACATGAATGGCTGACTCAGGCACGCCCTCAGTCATTAGATTCTGCTTCGAGCGATCCGTTGGCGCGAAATGAATTTGCGCCAGACTTCCGGTCAATTTCCGGTTGGCTTCTTCAGGCCAGGGAGAATACAGATTGCCGGTCCGAAGACCTGCCTCGACGTGCGCTACGGGAATTTGCAGGTAATAAGCGGCGAGAGACGTCGCCAGGGTGGTTGCAGTATCACCGTGAACCAGAACCATATCTGGCTTTTCGTAGGCAAGTACCTCTCTCATGCCCTGGAGTATCGCGCAGGTGAGGTCGGTAAGGTCCTGCCCCTGCCTCATTAAGTTGAGGTCGTGGTCTGGGCGAATCGAAAACAGCCGCAACACCTGATCCAGCATTTCCCTGTGCTGGCCCGTGACACAGACCCTTGACTCAAAACGATCGTCTTGGCCCAACACCTTCACCAAAGGGGCCATTTTAATCGCTTCTGGGCGAGTGCCAAAAACGCAAAGCGTTCTCATCAATTTCTCCAACTAGCGGCAAAATGCAGGGAATTCAGGAAAGCATTCTCATTCGGAACACGGCGCGGAGTGTAACAGAATGGAATGTAGGGATCTTCGGGGAGTTAGTTACTGTCCGTACAAAATACTGACCTTATTTCCGGCTTTTTCGGAAACTTCAGCACCTAACTGTTTGTCGGAATTGCACCAAACGAAATCCTCCAGGGTCTGATCCTGAGCGTAACCGATGGGGGCATCTCGCAGGATGTCGATGATGGCTGAACAATCAAAGGCGCGACTGGCTGAATTCAGCCTGTCCAGCAGTTGCTCCACCTCCGACCATTTGAGGGAAAGTTCCCTGGCCATCATGATTCGGGGATGGGCTGTGCCTTGCGGGTCATCACCAACAAGAAGCTCTTCATAAAGTTTCTCACCGGGACGCAACCCGGTGTAGACAACGGAAATGTCACCATCAGGCTCATCCGAGGTACGCTCAGTCAGGCCCATAAGGCGAATCATCTTTCTCGCGAGATCGGCGATTTTAACGGGCTTGCCCATATCAAGAACAAAGACCTCTCCCCCATCCCCCATGGCTCCTGCCTGCAACACCAATTGGCTGGCCTCAGGAATCGTCATGAAATACCGGATGATGTCCGGGTGCGTGACTGTTACCGGCCCACCATCCCGGATCTGGTCACGAAAGAGGGGGACCACCGAGCCAGAGGAGCCCAGGACGTTGCCAAAACGGACCATGGAAAAAATGGTCTTGCTCTGCCGCTCGGAAAGCCCCTGTAAGATGAGCTCCGCCAAACGCTTGGACGCCCCCATAACGTTGGTCGGGCGAACCGCCTTATCTGTCGAAACAAGCACAAAACGCTCGGCTCCCGCCTCAATAGCCGCTTCAGCGGCATGCCAGGTTCCGAAAACATTGTTCTGAACCCCTTCGATCACGTTGTGCTCGACCAGAGGCACATGCTTGTAAGCGGCAGCGTGGTAGACCACTTGAACGCCAAATGCGCGCATCACCGCGGCACACCGTCGACGATGGCACACACTCCCCATCAAAGGATAAATTTTAACATCAAGCCCCTCAACGTGATTGACGGACTCAAGCTCCCGCTCAATCGCGTAAAGGGAAAACTCAGACTGCTCGAACAGCACCAGCAGGCGCGGCCGGTAGCGAATGATCTGCCGGCACAACTCAGACCCAATAGAACCGCCAGCGCCGGTCACCAGAACCGATTTACCCCGCAGATTCTCTGCGAGCAGGGCTGTATCCGGCCTCACCGGATCGCGCCCCAAGAGATCCTCCACGTCCAAGTCTCGGATATCATTGATTCTTGCCTGGCCTGCGACCAACTCAGACATGGAGGGCGCGGTCTGAACGGGTACGGCCAGATCCTCAAGGCGACGAATCAGGTCTCGACGTTCAACGGCGCCGTCCTGCTCCAACGCCAGAAAGATCCTCTGTATGCCCTGCTCACGCACAGCCTTTTTGATGTGCGCCAGCCCGTAGACCTGCATCCCGGCGATCATTGATTTATGGCTGTTCTTGTCGAGAGACACATAGCCCATGGGCCGGTATTCGGTGCCCTGGGTCAAGGCAGAGGAGAGCTGGAGCGCGGTAGGGCCGGTGCCAACGATCAAAACCCGCCCTTTCGCCTTTTCCCGAGGCCTGTTGATGAGGGCTCGAAACCCGAATCGGGTACCGGCCACAAGCGTAAAGACGAAGGCACCGTAGATAACCGGTACAGAGCGCGGCACGACCACTTGAATCAGAAAACCGGATATGATCAGGGAAATCGCCGAGATGACCACACCCGCAAAAATGACGATCAGCGCTTTCTCACTGATGTATCGAATAACCGCGCGGTACAAGCCAAGACGGACAAAAGCAATAATGGTCGCCCCTGCCGTGCAAAAGAACGCCCCTAGCTGACCCGCCGAAGGTGCCCACAGAGGATCCTCAAACCGCAAAGCGAACGCCGCCCACAGGGATGCGAGGATAAAGATGCAATCCGCAAATACAGAAATGGCTCGCTTCTTTGGCCGGGGCAACTCAAAGAGCATCACCTTTAACGAATTGACCTTTTCTTTGATCACGAAATCCCTACCCTGAGTTTTCCTTAATGACTTCTAACTCTATCTCCAGAGCCACGCCCCAGAACAGTCACAATGATGTAATGAAAATATCGAAAGAGAGACAGATCCCTCATCATCTCGGCATCCTTTCCCGCCAGAAGCTCGGGAGTCGACATATCAATGCCCTCAACCTGGCCCAGCCCCGTAATACCCGGACGAACATCAAACACCCCGTGTTGCTTTCGGGCTTCAATCAACTCCTGTTGATTGAACAGACAGGGCCTTGGGCCAACGAGGCTCATCTCGCCCTTGAGCACATTCCAGAGCTGAGGCAACTCATCCAGCTTCGTTTTTCTCAGAAACCTTCCAAGCGGCGTCACCGATGACGGTGCAACCAAATGAGACGCCAAAGACGCCGTCTCCGGCCTCATGGTTCGGAACTTGACCAGGGTAAAAGGCTTTCCCGACTGCCCCACTCGCTCTTGCCGAAACAGTGGTGAGCCGGTGTCAAAATAGCCCAGAAGCAGCAACACCACTAGCAGGGGCAGTGACACAACCAACCCTATCACCGCAAAAACAACATCCAGCAGTCTGATTCCTAGCGACACGGAGCCATCCATTCCTTTGGTTATCAAGCCATTACGTCGAAGGACACAGGCGTGTTTTTGCTTACTTCTACCTTCACAGATTTACCGACGACTTGGTCATAGAATTTCGGAGCCACACCGAAGCCGGGTCTTACACTGCGGACTGCGTCCGGCGTAATGATATCACCGGCCTTCAGGTCCTTCACAAAATAGAGGGAGCGACGGAACTGGGCGTTGCCCTGCTCACTCGACTTCCTGCCATAATCCACCTGCCCCAGGGCCCTCCAGGCCGTCTTGCTGTCGCGACACAGTGCGGCCAGGTCGTCCGGCTCCAGGGAAAAGCTGTCATCTGGCCCGCCGCCATTACGATCCAGGGTGAAGTGTTTTTCGATAATCGAAGCGCCGAGGACGACGCTGGCAATGGCGGTCGTGTTATCCAGGGTATGGTCCGACAAACCGGTCACCAAGCCAAAACGAGAGAACATGTCCGGGATGGTCCGCAGATTATAGTCCTCGGCCGGCGCCGGGTAACCGCTCACGCAATGCAGAACGGCCAACTGCTTGCAGCCGCCTTCGTGGGCCGCCGCGATGGCTTCCCGAATTTCGTCGGCATCTGCCATACCGGTTGAGATGATCATCGGTTTGCCTGTGGCCGCTACGTAACGGATCAAGGGCAGATCTACGGCCTCAAAGGAAGCAATCTTATAGGCCGGAGCATTCAGGTCCTCGAGCAGATCCACCGCCGTTGTATCGAACGGAGAACTGAAAACAGGAATATCCAGCTTACGTGCATGCTCAAACAGAGGCTTGTGCCACTCCCAGGGCATGTGGGCCTCCTCATACAACTCGTACAGGGTCCGGCCGTCCCACAAGCCGCCTTTAATTCTGAAATCTTCGGCGTCCGAATCCAGAGTGATGGTGTCAGGGCGATAAGTCTGCAGCTTTACTGCGTCCGCCCCGGCCTTTTTCGCCTCTTCCATAATCCTGAGAGCCGTCTCCAGCCGCCCGTTGTGGTTTGCCGAGAGTTCCGCAATGATGTAGGGCGCGTGTAATCGTGAGATGTCACGTCCAGCAATCGTAATCTTCGGCTCGGTCATAAATTTGTCACCTATTTCCTGAAGTTCCATTCATCCGCCAGCAGGCCAAAACACACCACATCATGGTAAGTCGCCCCATCAAAATGCTGGTCTCTCAAACGGCCCTCCTCGCGAAAACCGAGAGCCTTGTGAAAAGCGATTGAACGCTCATTGAAACCCAACGCCTGGCCGCACAGTTTGTGCAGTCCCAGGGTGGCAAACGCGTATGCCAGCGCCCGACTCCCCAGCTTCCGCCCTGTTCCTTTCTCCGCCTCGGGCGCCAGGTAGAAGCCCCAGTCGGCCACCGTTTCGGATCTGGAGCGAGAAATATTCACGAATCCACGGGGTTCACCTTCCTGCTCGTAAATCAGCAGAGTCATCGCTGGATTGGCACTCGCGCGCTCAAACCAAGCCCGATGCTCATCCTCACCAATTTCGTGAGTGGTGTACATGAAACGACGAACCTCAGGGTGGTTCCGCCAGGAGCGCACCAGACCGAGGTCGTCCAACGTCATCTCCCGAATACTGTCCTCACTCATCCCAGTTTCTGAGCCCCCAGCAGCACTCGACATACCTTGTGGGCGCCAGCGCCGTCACACAACTGAGCGGACGCCTCTCTTAGGCGATGAAGAGCTTCTTCCGCCTCAAGTGCCTTGAATTCCGCGGGTAACCGCTTGATGGCCTCATCGGGCCCACCCAGCCACACAGCGGCGCCAGCCAATTCAAGTGCCTTGGCTCCGGGCACCTGATTGTCGGCGAGCGTCACCATCAACGTTGGGAGGCCAAGGCAGCAGCGTTCCCAGGCAGTGCCACCTGCAGCGCCAATCGCAAGGTCGGCATTCGCCATCAGTTCCGCCATGTTGGATACACCACACAGCACCGTCGTAGGCATACGCATGCGTTCGGCAGTTGCTCGCACTTTTTCCAGCCAGGGCGCCCTCGCCCCTATTACCACGGTAACAGAGACTGTCGGCTTGGGGCTTAATGCATCCAAGGCCCCAAGCACCCGCGACGTAACGTCGTCTTTGTCCACCCCGCCCAAGGAAACCAGGACTGACCCAAGGCTACTCGACGCCCGTCTGGCCAGACTGTACTCCCGGTGCTGAAGGAACTCGTCCCTCAGCAAAGCGTGGCCGGGCCCAATCAGGCGAACACAGTGATTCGGCACCAGGGCCTCATAGTCCGTCTCAACCCGGCCCAGATTCTGATCCAACAATACATCACAGACATGCGGCCGATCGGCTAGATCATCAACAACCATCACGCGCCCGACGTGCCCGGACATCTGTTTTTCCCAGCGCGCATCAATGCCATAGTGGTCAACGATCAGCCAATCGCACTTGCCCCCCCCTAGGGCGGCGACGGTTTCGCTGGCATCGAGCTCCCAGCCACCGGCTAACCATTCCTGGTGGGGCGGCTCGTCTTTCCCGGCATCCATCGCTGAACTGATGGCATCCGGTGATACTTCCTGGAGCACCCTGACTTCGAAGCCCCGATCCCGAATCAGGGCTTCCAAATCTCCTGGCTGCCGCCGAGTGATAAAGCTGCAGGTCACCCCCCGCTCTGAAAGAGCATCCGCCAGGGTCAGGCACCGCATGACATGCCCGGTGCCTATTTTCAGGGACGCGTCGACTCGAAACGCTACTTGCATTTGAGTTCGTCACCCCGAGGTTGGTCGGCGGATGCCTTCATGGCCTTGAACAGCCATTCTGCCCGCTCCCAGTCCTCCGGCGTATCGATGTCCTGGACACGATGGCGAGGCAGCATTACCGGCGCGGATCCATCAGCGAAAATGCCTTTCCTTTCAAGCCAGGCCTCCGCAGTGCCCCAATAGAATTGGCCGGCATCGTGCCAGGCCTCTTCCAGGTCCTGGGATCGGGTGTTGAAGTGCTCCGGATGGAACATGGCGACCCGTCCCTGCTCGGTTATGCGAATTGCCCTTTGAATAGGAAACGCAAAGCTGGTCACCGAAAACGCGTAATCGCAGTCACCCTGACGAATCCTTTCCCAGCCATCCCGAAGCGCCTCTGGGGTTACAAACGGTGCGGTCGCATACAGGCAGCAAGCGAAATCCACCGGCGTGCCGGCATCCTTCAACCACTGGACCGCATGCTGAATCACCGGGATTGTGCCCGTATGGTCATCAGACAAGGAATCCGGACGCGTAAAGGGTACTTCCGCGCCAAACTCTTGGGCCACGGCCGCTATGTCAGGATCGTCCGTCGATACCACAACCCTCTCAAAACAATCGCTGTGAAGAGCGGCCTCAATCGACCAAGCAATCATGGGCTTACCGCAGAATTCCTTAACATTCTTCCGCGGAATGCGCTTACTGCCTCCCCTGGCGGGAATGATCGCTACTCGGCTTGGCTGCATCAGGCCTGCTCCGCGCCAACGGCTGTCTTCAGTGCACGCACAACTTCATCCTGTTGCGAGTCTGTCATGCCCTGAAACATGGGCAGGCTGATCGCTTCCCGGTAATACGCCATCGATTCGGGGAACTCCTCCGGAGAAAAGCCCATCGCCTCGTAGTAAGGCTGGGTATGCACCGGGATGTAGTGCAGATTTACTCCAACACCTTGCCCCCTGAGCGACTCAAATACTTCACGATGGGTCCGTTCAATACGGTCAAGCTGGAGGCGAACCACGTACAAGTGGAGACCGGAGTAGCTGTCCGGGTGCTGCCACGGCGTGCGCACGGGCAGATCAGCAAGCAAATCGTCATAGCGCGCCGCCAGCTCATGCCGACGCGCGACAAACTGATCCAAGCGGTCCATCTGGCTGACACCCAGAGCGCCCTGTAACTCAGTCATCCGATAATTAAAGCCCAAATCCACCTGCTGATAGTACCAGGGGCCATCCGGCTCCCGAGTCATCAACTGCGGATCTCGGGTGATGCCGTGACTGCGAAGCAGGTTCATTTTGCTGGCCAGGTCGTCATCATTGGTCAGGGCCATACCCCCTTCAGCGGTGGTAACGATCTTGACCGGATGGAAGCTGAACACCGTGATATCACTGTAGGCGCCGCTGCCAATGAATTCGCCCTTGTACTTACCGCCAATGGCGTGCGAAGCGTCTTCAATCACCTTGAAGCCATAACGGACTGCGAGGTCTTGGATTGCCTCCATATCACAAGGCTGTCCGCACAGGTGCACGGCCACCACGACCTTCGGCAAGCGCCCTGCTTTCTCGGCCTGGTCAAGCTTGGCGGCCAGGGCCTTGGGGCAGAGGTTGTACGTGTTTGGATCGATATCCACGAAATCGACCTGGGCGCCGCAGTACAGGCCACAATTCGCGGAAGCGACAAAGGTCACCGGTGTGGTCCACAACCAATCGCCACGACCCAACCCAAGCGCGAGGCAGGCAATGTGCAGAGCCGAGGTGGCGCTGTTGACCGCCAACGCATGACGCGCGCCGACATGGCCGGCCACTTTGGCCTCAAACGCCGGCACCTTGGGTCCCTGGGTCAGAAAATCCGAATTCAGGACCTCAAGGATCGCATCCACATCCGCCTGGTTAATATCCTGCTTGCCGTATGGAATCATGATCAGATCTTTCCGATCTCGCTGTAATGACGCTCAATCCAGGCCTGGAGCTCCTCATCGGTCATCCACTTAGCGTTGTTATCGCTGGAATAGACAAAACCTTCCTCAACGCGCTTACCGTCCTTGATCCGGTCCGCGCAGGAGCCCCAGTTGTTGATATTGGGCAGAATCTTGAAATGCTCGGGATATTCGTAGGTGAAATGAGAGTCCTCAGCGCCAATCATCTGCTCATGGAGCTTCTCACCCGGGCGAATACCCACGACTTCCTGCTCGGCTTCCGGTGCCACCACGCGAGCCAGGTCAGTTACCTTCATGGACGGGATTTTCTTGACGTAGATCTCACCGCCGACCATGTCTTCAAACGCGTGCCATACCAGCTCCACACCCTGTTCCAGGGAAATCATGAACCGAGTCATCCGCGGATCAGTAATGGGCAGCACGCCCTTTTCCTTGATGGACATAAAGAACGGAATCACCGAGCCGCGGGAGCCCATCACATTCCCATAGCGGACAACGGAGAACTTGGTCTCATGGCTGCCAGAGTAGGAGTTACCGGCGACGAACAATTTGTCTGAAGCCAGCTTGGTGGCGCCATACAGATTGATCGGGCTGCTGGCCTTGTCTGTAGACAGCGCAACCACGCCCTTCACACCCTTATCAATCGCGGCGTCGATCAGGTTCATGGCGCCGTGAATGTTGGTTTTCACACACTCAAAGGGGTTGTACTCAGCGGTCGGAACAATTTTCGTAGCGGCTGCATGCACCACATAATCAACTCCATCCAATGCCCGGTACAGCCGCTCTTTGTCGCGAACATCGCCAATGAAGAAGCGCAGACGGTCGTCCCCCTGGAACAGCTTGGCCATTTCCCACTGCTTCATCTCGTCCCGAGAAAACACGATGATTTTCTTCGGGTTGTATTTCTCAAGTGTCATCGGGATGAATTTGTGACCAAAAGAGCCTGTACCCCCGGTGACGAGGATCGTCTTATCTTCAAACATCGGAATATGTCCTGGTGATTTCAATTCAGATCATGAGTATCGCAATGGCTGCGTATTCTACCGCAGTTGGGGACTATCAACATCCCGGTGCGGCACATGATTAACGCTAGAGTGTAAGGCAAACTTAGTCGCAGAGCGGTTACGGAAGGTAAAGCACGGAGATACGAAAGAAAGGAGCTCTGGGATGCCACTTACTTATCGATGGACCCGAGCCCGGGACCACCGAAAGTAAAACTTCCTAAATTACAGGCAACAATCACCAGACACGAAAATCTTGGGCTCGTTTAAACGGCTCGATCGCCTGAACGCTTTCGAAAAACCACCAACAAACGCCAGGCATGGCTGAGCCCCCAGTCATAGAGGGCAAACACGGCCACAAACGCCGTAAACATGACCCACTCGGGAATTTGAAAGTGTTCGCCGATCAGCCCGAACATGGCAAACCCAAGTGCGATACAGGTAATCAAAATCAAAGCCTGCCTGTCCGTAAATCCCGCCCGCATGAAAATGTGGTGCAAATGGTCTCGATCCGGCTTCATGACAGACTGCCCTTTGCGGGCGCGACGAACCATGATCGCCACCATATCCATCAGCGGCACGGCAATTAACCAAAGAGCTGTGACCGGGCGGAAAGCCATGCTCTCCGGCTGGGTTCCATTGACCAGCAACCACACCACCGCAAAACCAATGAACATGGAGCCTGCATCGCCCATGAATATTTTCTTGCGGAATGGCGGCACGCGAAGGTTTGCGGCCAAGAAGGGAATCAGCGCGACAGAGATGCCCAAACACAGGGTGAACTCAAGCCGAAAGGATGGAGAGCTGGCGAACAACAATGCCAGAGACACGAGGGTAACCAGCGATAAACTACCGGCGAGTCCATCGATACCGTCGATCATGTTAAAGGCATTGGTCGCCCCGATGATCGCGGCAATGGTCACCGCCGGACCGACAATCCCCAGCGGAATATCGCCAAACCCAAGCAAGTCACCCAAGGACTGCAGCGAGATACCGGACCCCAGCGTCAGCCAGGCGCCCAGGGCCACCTGAACGCCGAGACGGAATTTCGCCGGCAAATCCCGCGCATCGTCGATCGCACCCATAATAACCAGCAAAGCCGCACACAGCAGGAACAGGCCATACCCTTGAACAACGGGCATCCAAACCAACCAGGCAATGGCCAGCCCTAGAAACGCACTCAGGCCACCAATAAGGGGAATAGCGCCTTTATGCAGCTTGCGATGATCCGCTTTGTCCAGCAGATCCACATACACTGCGACAGGCTTCAGGAAAATAATGGAGATAAGAGAAATGGCACCGGCTAACAGGCCGGTAAAACTGGTCGCTTCCATGTGACACACCTTCCTGGCTGCCAAACTGCGTCCCGTTGCAGTTGGCGAAATCGATAGAAAGCAAAGTATACACAACTATGCCGCAAGCTGTAACAGATGTGATACAGATCACGTTTTTAAACCCGAAAAGGTTCCCTAACTTGAACCCGTGAATCGAATTAATGTAGGGACCGGGCTAGCTTTGCAAACCTGAACTTCCACCGGCAACCCCTAATTGGGGTGGGTGGGTGGGTGGGATGCGCTCAAGTCATAAGCAATTCAGATAAGCGCGAATCACCACGTCTTCGCTAAACTGGTCTTCCATCCGCTGCCTGGCTGCACACCCGGAACTCTGCAGTTCACTCGGAGACATCCGGGATACCCGCCTCATTTGCTGAGCCAGCGACCTCGCGTTGCGGACCTCGCACAGCCAACCGGTCACATTCGGCTCAATCGCATGCCGACACCCCGGCACATCGGTCACGATTGCCGGCCGCCCCATGGCAGCGGCTTCGAGAACCGTGCGCGGCATGCCTTCCCGATACGACGGCAACACCAGCACATGGGATTGCTCAATTAATGGGCGAACGTCGTCTGTCGCCCCCACATATTCCAGGATGCCATCAGCCTGCCACCGCGCCACCTCATCTTCCGAAATGGCGGTTCGGTTGCTCACCCCCAGCGGGCCCACCAACAGGCAACGGAGAGTCAGCCCCTCCCCTTTCAAAAGCCGACAAGCCTCGGCGTACTCCCGAACGCCTTTGTCCCCCAGTAACCGAGCAATCATGACGAAAGTGAAGGGACCATCCTCCGGCAGGGGCACCCCCTGGAACCGCCGCAAGTCGACCCCAGAGCCTGGCAACAACGTATAAGGCGTATCTCCAAGCAACTCCTTGCTCAAAAACACCGACAAATCTTCTTCATTTTGGAAGAACAGTTGCCGCGCCCGTCGATTCACCAGGCCATACACCTGACGCACTCGCCGAAACAACCAGGAGTCGTGAATAAACGCCGTGCCCAGGCCCGAAATATTATTGGCAAATGGGATCTTCTGCAGCGCGCAGACAAGACCACAGTAGATGTTCATTTTCACTGTGAAATTGAACACGAAATCTGGCCGATACCGCCGCATCACCGACCAAATAAAACGCAAGCTGCGCAGCTCCTGAACCGCGCCCGTGCTCTTGCCATCAAGGGGCAAGGCGATATGCTCCGCGCCCAGCTCATCGACCAAGCGCTGACTGAATTCATCCATAGGCGAGAGGCAGACCACCAGTTTGCCTTGCTCACGCAAAGCAGTAATGGTGCTGCGGCGGAAGTTGTACAAGTACCAGGAAGTGTTAGAGGTCAGAAAGACTACTGGCATCGGCAAGGAACCTGAGAGCTCATTGTTTCAGATACCAGGGCATAGCCTTGGCAATCCCTTCAGTGATCCGGAACTCCGGCGCATACCCCAACTGGGTCGCTGCCTTACCAATATCAGCCTGAGAGTGACGTACATCTCCAGGTCGGAAGTCCCGATACACCGGCGGCTTGTCATACCGAACCCCATTTTCCGCGAGCGCGCCCTTCAAAGCCGAAAACAGACGATTCAGCGTAGTGCGGTCACCGACCGCCACATTGTAAACCTCGTTTTTCGCTGGCTCGTCCACCGTCGCCGCCAGCAAATTGGCTTGCACCGCGTTCTCCACAAAGCAAAAATCGCGACTGGTTTCGCCATCGCCGTTTATCCAAACGTCCTCACCGCGCACCATAGCCGCCGTCCATTTGGGAATAACGGCAGCATAGGCGCCATTCGGATCCTGCCGCTTGCCAAATACATTGAAGTACCGCAAACCAATGGCCTTGAAACCATAGCTGCGAGCGAATACCTCCGCATACAACTCATTCACGTACTTGGTTACCGCATAGGGTGAGAGTGGCTTGCCAATGTTCTCTTCGACTTTTGGCAAGGCCGGGTGATCGCCGTAGGTCGAGCTACTTGCGGCATAGGTGAAGCTCGAAACCTCCGCATCCCGCGCCGCCACCAGCATATTCAGAAAGCCCGTGATGTTCGCTGCATTGGTGGCCAAGGGATCCTTCAGAGATCGGGGCACCGAACCCAGCGCGGCCTGATGCAGTACATAGTCCACTCCCTTGCAGGCCCGGACACAATCCTCCGGGTTGCGGATGTCCCCCTCCATAAATTGGAAGCGGGACCATTGTTCGCAGGACACCAGGCTTTGAACTTCATCCAGGTTGCTCTGATGGCCGGTGGCGAAGTTATCCAAACCCACCACACGCTGGTTGAGTTTCAGCAGATGTTCGAGGAGGTTCGAGCCGATGAATCCCGCTGCGCCGGTGATGAGCCAAGTTTTGGGGGCTGCAGCCACGCCTTCGCGAACTTCCTGATACTTAGACATAACATCCTCACACTGATAAATAATCGAGATAGGCTTCAACTACACGTTCGTCACTGAACTGTTCTTCGATTCGCCTCCGAACCTTGCCACCTGCCCTATTCAATTGAGAAGCATCCATTTCCGACACCCATCCCATCTGTTCAGCCAGAGACTCCGCATCACGCACCTCGCATAACCATCCAGTTACACTTTCCTCATTCGCGTGCCGGCAGCCCATCACATCTGTCACCATTTGGAAAAAGCTGTAAAGCCAGCCATTCGACGAGAACTAATTGATTACCTCAAGTAGGCGTACCCGCATGCATCGAGCCTGCCGAATCACGGGCATTAGTGACTTCGTGTATCGCCGCCAACTGGAAACGTCACGAGACACATCCGTGATTCCAGCGCATCATAGTGTTGATGAGCCTTACCCAGCTTAGGAATTCGGCAAACGGCTCCAGATAGTGAAGCGTTGAGGATTGTTTGTAATTACTAACGGGCTCATCGGCTGTTTTGTGCACTCAATCTGATTTTGCAAGTAAGAGGTCGCCATCGGCCCAGGGTGGGGCTTAGCAGCTTAACTATTCATCAAATATCGGCAGGTTCCAAGATTTGACATCAAGAAAGCCGTGCTAAAAAATTGGCTCACACCATTGCAAAGGCAAAAAAGTAGAAAAGCAGCGACAGGGACGACCTCGATCATTTTTTAAGCGGTTTTACAAGAACAATTAAAGCTGGTTATGAAAAAAAGTTATAATCTCTTTATCGTCTTAGCGGGTACACCACCAACTAACGTCCCCGGCGGCACATCTTTTGTAACTACAGCGCCCGCGGCGATAATAGAACGTGAGCCGATATCTACGCCAGATAATATTCTCACTCCACAACCGATCCATACATCATCTTCGACAACTACCGGACCAGCTGATAGTTTATTATCTTTTATTGGAACAGATTTATCACTCCACGTATGATTAGTTGTCATTATTGATACACCGTGTGCGATTGATACCTTATTCCCAATGCGACAGCCACCCAACGCTTCAATATAGCAAATTGCATTTATAGAAACACCCCTACCTAAAACTAAACCCCGCTCATTCCAAACTATAACATAGCTACCTAAACAAACATTATCTCCATTTTTTGCCGTTAACCTTAGAATAATATACCTAATAGACAGCGGAAGATAACCAGAGAAAGATGAAGATAAAGGCCATATAAATTTAGTTATAAAACCAGGTAAAAACTTAAACGAAAACGAGGAAATAAAAAACATTTAAAATATGAAAAAATACGCACCCCTTTCAATGCTCACCACCCCAAAATTGAGTCGTACAAAAAAACGAAAAACCCTGGAAAAAACCAAACGCGGCTTGGCTTTTTTAGGTGATCGCATTGTTTTTTTCGAAGCAATGCGTGGCAATAAAATCTCCAAAAATTAACCGCTCCACGAACTTTCAAACCTAGCCTTCGATCACTCATATATTGTCCGAAATATACATACATAGCACTAACTGGTGAACTTATTCGAATTTTTTTTGATTTAGCGGACAAGCCAGAGGCAAGATACTCTGCGCAAACAAGCTCTTCATTAAGAAAATAAGTGCAATGCGTTTTCGAAATTTCCTCATACTTCCAAGATTCAGCCATATATTTTTCACCGGGCGTCTCGGGGTAAAGAATACTTTTCGCCACGGATGTCTTAAAAATGGGACAAAAATCAAACTGGCCCTGCAACGACACCCAGTCATAGAACTTACATGGGTTACACGGTGTGGAAAACTTCTTTTTTTGGCTACCTTTAAATCTGAGCAAACCTGCAATCATTCCGACATTATCAAGACCACTTTTCTCTATTGTTTCTAATACGATACCTAGAGAGCCCGAGATCAAACAGTCATCACTATCGACAACCATAAACCAATCAGTATCAACAAGACTCATGGCTCGATTTAACGCTCTATGTTTCCCACCGTTTTCGATAGTTAAATAATCTACGCATTGAGGATAACGTTCAGCCAAATCATGCAAAAGAAAACCAGTCTCATCTGTAGACCCATCATCAATAATTAACCATTTTACGGAATGTCCGAATTGCTCCTGATCAACAATCGATCTAAATAGTACTTCCAAAAGATCTCGCCTATTGAAGGTGCAAGTCACAATAGTGAGCAAAAAATTTTCCATAACTCAAAAACTCCTAAATACAACAAACATCTGAACATACTAATAATGAATTTTACGCACGAAAAGAAAAACGAAAACCGCATCCATATATTTAAATATCTGAGCACACTGGATAGTGTTTAAATAAAAAACAGTGAAAATTAAAGCTATAATTCTAAACAAACTAGTTTGGAATAACCAAAAATTTCCCTGTATAGAACTGCAACATTAAAGAATTAATCAGAAAAACACTAATTACGAACAGAGACATCAGACGCTTATCCCCTGAAGCACTTACTTGAACAAAAACAACAAGAGGTATAAGCCACCATGAAAAAGCAGAAAAACGGTCCGAAAAAGGCGCAAATGAAAAAATGTTATAGATCACGTTTAAAGAAAGATATAAAGACAACAACCAACCTGCAGCAGTGTCATAGTTAAAAACACAAGCTTTTCGCCTCAACATAAGTGCTGCCACTAATGGGATCATCGAGAACAAAGTAAAATCAAGCCGAAACCCTGCCCGATAACCGAATTCGCGGGGATCCATAAAGTAGATATCGTAGCTCGCATCAAGATCTACAACCTGTGGCAAAAGTCCGCCAACCACCCCATTCAATCCTGTGATAGACAGTGTCACTGAAAAAAGCCACATCCCAAACACGCATACCCAGCGAGCCCTTTGCCTCTTTAACAGCATACACATGATCTGGTGAACCATAAGAACACCAACCGCCAACCAAGCCCCAGAGTGCCAAAGGGTAGAAGCTAAGACCCATAGCCAGGCGGATCTTTTGCCCTCTCTTATTCCAAGATATCCCGCAAGCAGGAACGCCATTGCGATTCCCTGACGTAGCCCGCTGGCAGCGTAGGCTATGAAATACGGGTACGCAGCCATCGATACAATCAAAATAGAATACTCGATTGGAGTAAATCGATTACGCAATGCAAGGAGGGCCGTGCTGAAGTAAAGAGATAACGTTGCCGCGAACAACATCCAAGGCGAAGAACCGAGTTGGCCAACCACCCAATTAAGCAAAGCATAGAGTGGATCGGGGTCTTGGAAATCAAAAATTTCCAATAATGGCAGTTCACTAACTTGCAGGAAGTACTGATAATAACGCCAAGAATCGCCAGTAACAGGCCTTAACACGATTGCGAAAAAAAGCATCACCATGATGCTTGCCGCCGCCATGACAAGACTGGCTTTCAAACCCGGATTGCGATGGGCATGAAAACCGACCACGGCGATCGCGCCCAGAAGCAAGTAGGGTACTAATAGGTAATGCATTCGCTGGCCATCAAATCGACATTCAAGGGCGGTGACTTAGCCGCTTCTCTTCCTGCTAGCAGACCGCGAAAGGTTGCAATCATTGGCCTCAGAGATTTTGAGAAACGGCTGTAGGAAAGTCCTAAAAGTAAGATTCGTAGAATCGCCGTCGGACGATGCCAAGGTTTAAGGTGCCGAAAAATTAGGATTGCACGATTATGGGA
The DNA here is from genome assembly GCF_034555935.1 of Marinobacter qingdaonensis. Taxonomy (NCBI): domain Bacteria; kingdom Pseudomonadati; phylum Pseudomonadota; class Gammaproteobacteria; order Pseudomonadales; family Marinobacteraceae; genus Marinobacter; species Marinobacter qingdaonensis. The sequence goes on along the minus strand of NZ_JAYDCJ010000003.1, from coordinate 1,954,359 downwards.
CAGCCCGAACATGTAACGCGGCCAATCACGTTGTACTCGGCACCCACCCATTGGAGCCGCGAGGTGTGTCAAACGCGCCGCAGGCTCAAACCAAGTGCTATAGCCTCTACTTCCAAGACGAAGCGCAAGCTCGGACTCCTCATAAAGAGCCGCGCCAATGCTAAGTACCTCGTCAATACCCCCACACTCGACTAACACTGCTCGCTTTACCGAGAAGTTCCCCCCGGGAGCATGCTCGCACCATCCGGGACGATTGACGCTAAAGTTGCGGTAGGGCGTCGCGGTCCACCAGTTGAACGATCCAGGCACACGGGAACTTGGGAGATCGCCTTTTGCTTCGTCAATACCGCCCGCAATGATTGCAGCCTCCGTCCGCTTATGGGCATCATAGTGCGCTCTCACGAACTCGGACGTTGCACGGACATCGTCATCGATGTAGAGCACAATTTCAAAACGTGCCTGCCTCCACCCATAATTTCGGGCCTGCGGAAGCCCCTTGAAGTTCTCTGCCTTGAAGTAGCGGGCGGTAACGTTACTTTTTTTTAGCAACTCTACAACCGCCTCATTGATCCGCTCTGATTGGTCAACCACGATGAGCTCATAGCACTCGAAATCTTGCGCCAGCAGATCCTTCACCGTATCCACCAGCACCTCAGCGCGGTCGAGAGTGGGGATAACGACAGAAACACCGTCAAGCTGAGGCGCCAAAGGTGCGCGTTCACCGCTCTCAATCTTAAACATCTTTTAACACTCCCAAATTACTGGCTGCCGTCGCTCCAACAGTTCCGGGCTGCAATTCCAAAATTTCACAAAATTTATCGACGTAAACGTCCCACGTGCATTCGGATTCCGCGCGCCGCCGGGCTTCAATACCTTGCATTTCGAACTTTTCGTGCCCGCTGGCCAGCTCCGAAAGCTTGTTACGCAGGGCTTCAATATCGTCTGGCTGCACCAGCCAGCCACCCCGCCCTTCCTTGATCGCGTCAGGTATTCCCCCCGCGCGAGTTCCCAGTACCGGAATACCTGCAGCCTGAGCCTCGAGAAAGACCAATCCGAACCCTTCAACACCCCTCCCGCGCGAATCTTCTCGGGTGCATAAGACGAACAAATCGGCACTTCTGTAAAGCAACGGGAGGTCTGCTTCGCCAACGAATCCAAGCCAATGAACCTGACCTGATATTTCAAGCTCTTTAGCCAACGCCTTCAACGCAGAGAGGTGCTCCCCCTTCCCTGCGACAACATAGTGCAGTTCCTCCCTTTCAGCGGCTGGCAACGAGGCCAGCGCACGCAGAACCGTGTCGTGCCCCTTATAGGAATTGAGCCGGGATACACTTAAAACAATACGCCCTCGTTCGGGCAACCCAAACTGCTCCCGAGCAGAAGCTTTTTCTGTAGAACAACTAAATCGCGATACATCGACACCTAACGGAATAACCACTGTACGGGCGGAAGGACAGGCAACCTTAACAAGACCTTCTGTATAGCGGCTGTTGCATATTACGCCTTTTGCAGCCGCCAACACCCGACCACGGAGCCATTTCTTCAACCCGAATCGTAAGCCACTCGGATACGGCATCACTTCGTTACCATGAGCCATAATCCAGAGATTGCTGGAACGCCCGGCGATCCACGCCAGAGTCCCCTCCGGATTCCAAACAGATGCAATAAGCTTTGCTTCACTAGGCACTGATTGGATGGAGCGAAGGGTGGCCAAATGACGCATCCACCCTCTGGACGCAACTTCGGCTGTGGTCACTTCAGGTCGCAATGGTCCCGCCCGGCCATTATCTTCAACAGTTACGACCTTTACTTCCTGCCCGAGCTTGAGCAGGCCCTTCGTAAGCTCAGCAACTAGCCGGCTTATGCCGCCATCATTGGGTGGGTAGTCATAGCTTAAAAGTACGATCACGATTAATTCCCTTCGCGCTTCAATAGATCGTGATAGATACTGGCAAATTCCTTCGCCTGTTGCCGCGCCGTGTAGCGAGCTTGATACTTTTTATCACCCTCTGTGGGCTCCTCATCCATCCACTGTAAGAGCGAGCGAGCATCCGAATCAACGTCACTACCCCCGAGGAAATGGGCATTTCCGGTTTTTCGGAGCTCTTCTCTTGCCTCGCTTATTGGGGGCACGTCTGCTACTACCGGAACTCCCAGCCCAATGTAATCCACAAGCTTGGCGAAATTCGTCCACCAATAACGATGTCTTCCGGGAATTAAGAGGGCCCCCCGCGATGTGCGAATACGACGATAAAGCTGGCCTTGCGGTATATGATCTATAAAATCGATCGGTATTGACCAACTCGGAATTCCCCCAACTATTTTCTCAACCAAGGGTTGGTTAATATCCCTTCGCCCCACCACTTCGAGCCGGAATCCGGCAAAGCACTCTGGCTCTAGCTCTGCGGCACGTGCCATTACGCTGAAGGCATGTGCCGACTGGTTAGGCATTACCTCACCTACATGTATAAATACCTGGCGTTGTTCCGCAGTGTCGTCTAGATAAGCTTGGTCCAATCCTGTCGGAATGAAACGAAACCGCGACTCAGGTAACCCATAAAGGTCAAAGAAAATGCCGCCATATGCTCCAGAGAGTCCAGTCACCATACTGGCCGACGCCATTGTTCGGTTCATGATTCGCTGCTCAAAAAAATGCCCTAAAAGCCCCCGTGCGGTATGCTTCGAACCATACCCTACCGGATCACGAAAGTCGGCCACCCACTGCAACTCAAACTCCTTTTGTAAGAAGAGTGCCGAACGTAAGGGACTGGTGGGAATCGCGGTAGTATAAAGTAACCGAATTTCATGCTTTCGAATTAAGTCTCTACAAATGTGCCGCACCGCAAGATCCCATGTCCAGTAACGATCTGGCCATTCAGCAAGCACCCTGACAATTCTCCCCATATTAAGTCGAGGCCGAGTATTTATTCCCTGAGTTTCTTTTTTTCCGCCAGTCGAGAGGGGCGATAGTAGAGATTTTCTTTTAAGAGCAGCGAAGGTCCTATCTTTTCCTCCCATTGCCATTCGAAGTCCGCGAATTGTCGGCTCAATGTGACGAGCACGATGCACCTCGACACAATCCGGCAACTCCTCCAGGAGTCGAGGATCTTCGTTATAAAGATAGTTAGTATCTGATGTAACAATGATGGGCTTGAATCCAAACTCTGGCAAATACTTGGCTAGTTTGTGCACACGAAACATCGCTGCATGTGTTTGTGGTGCGAAATAAGGAGTCAAAATAAGAACTGGAATCATATCAAACTCAGCAATAAATTAAGGTTCTTTGAAATTCCGTTCACAAACATTAGAATATAGCTCTATATTTTTATTTATGAATTTTTCATAAGAAAAAAGAGCGTCACATTTGTAATAAGCTGCTTTTGCCACTCTCTTTCTTTCTTCAACTGAAGACGCAGCAGTATTCATTGCAGACGTAATGGTCCTGAAATCTCTAGGATCGCTTAACCAGCCGTCCACACCATCATTTACAATTTCCGGTCCGCTTGATAATGCAGTAAATATGACGGGAACGCCCAATGCCATCGCCTCAATTGCGACGAGACCGAACGACTCTGAAAACGAAGGAAGCACAGCAAAATCATAGCTAGTCAATCGCCGAAGAACATTTTCGTGACTCATTCCATCCACGAAATTTACTGATCGACTTGCATCGCCCAAGGCTTCTAATATTTGTTCCTTCATGGATCGATTTCGATAAATGGAATCACGTCCAATAAATGTAAGAGTCCAGTCCGGATTTTTGATGATAAATTGACGCCATGCCTGAGCAAGAGGTAGAACCCCTTTTTTTTCAGCCAAAGTTCCAAAATAGACGGCTCTCTTTTTTGTATCGTAGCAACTTTTACTTTTAATCCCTGAAGGAATATAAACCCCGTTATAGATAGTAGAAATATCGTCGCGAATTCCAAACAGTTGTTGCGTTAGCTTGCCCGTATAATCGCTAACAGATACCACCGCATCCGCGCGCTTCAGTCCCTGAGCCTCGAAAAAACCGATTGACCGTGAAGGACGAAGACCGCGTTCATATGAAAAGTAACGATGACTCCCGTGCAGCCGTACCACAGTGCCTCGACTAACGGGCGGCAAAAAAGATAACAACCCTTCAAAATCTGGCGACTCGATAACATCAATCAGGCCCGTCTTCGAAACTTCTTTTAGAACTTTAGTAATAGAAATCTTTCGCCAAACTGGCGCTAGCACACCAGAAGGAGCAGGGAGTCTCCACACCAACACACCGTCATCAACCTCTTTAGAAAATAGCGACTGCGCATAATGCCCTACAACATGAACCTCATGCCCCCGTGCCACAAGTTCCCTCGCGAGCCCCTTGGTAAAGGTTCCAATTCCACCTGTCGGCGCCGGCGGATACTCATTGCATAAATAAACCAACTTCATTTACGAATTACCTCTACTCTGCTCGACGGTCGACGGCCCCGCCGAACGTAGGCAGACACAATTGCTCGGTTCAAGGGTTGCTCCCAAAAGCGCCAAACTAAAAAAGCAAAAAAAATCATTAGCAGCGACATCCCTAGTGCAAGGCTGATACTCAGGTACCCCTCCACTCCCAATTTTCGCGCCAATACGGCAATTAATGTTATGCCGAGATTTTGATGTAGTAGATACAGGCTATACGAGCTCACGCCTACCACAGTTAACCAATTTGAAGAGAAAAGGCGGGATATCGTTTCACTCCACATGCAGAGCAGAAAAAGTCCAGCGATTGCGAGGGCAACAAACAGGCTCGCGCCCGGCGCATCAACGGCAGTAAGTAAGGCTATAGCCCCCAAACTACTGATTGAAAGGAGCAGCCCGGTTCGATGCCCACCTCGCCAGATTTCATAGGCCGCCAACCCTCCTATGAACCAGGGTAAATAGGGCGCAATCAACAACAAATCCATGATAGCAGCTCGCTCAGCCAGCCCACTCAGGATTGAACTACAATAAAACCCGCTCACGATTAACATCAAAAGCCCCATATTCCGAGAGAACAGGGAAGGACAAATGAAATACACAACGCCGGCTATAAAGTAAAAACGCACTTCAACAAAAAGCGTCCAATAGGCGCCGTCAATTCATTGTGACTCCAAGACAGGTGACAACTGCCCCCAAACCATTGACCCGTCGATAAATGTAAGCGAGGGCAAAAAGTTAATGGGTGACTGGGGCCAGAAGATCGGCCAACGCCAGAGAACGAGGTAGGTAATAATGGAACAAATCAGCATGGTCGGCCATAGACGTGCGAAGCGACGCACGGCAAATTCCACCGTATTTGCCGTACGGGATAGCGTCATTGCTATGACAAAGCCTGAAACAGCAAAGAATAAATAAACACCGTTATAGCCAAGTTCAAATATTGGCACGCTCGCCAAAACATTACCGTACGGATAATATTCGATTGGTTCATTCGCGAAACGCGAAAAATAGTGATAACCCAGCACCAATAATATGGCTACACCGCGAAAACCATCCAAAAAGTCAATACGCTTCAATGAGGAGGCACGCCCATGCTCTAACCGAGATCCTGACCCCATCTTTTGATCCCCCCTACTTTAGCGACCATGCGGCCCATCCGCTTGGGTAGCATCGGGATCACATCCACAAAAATAATCTCCCTTGCCCAGAAAACGGCCGCCACCCCATAGGCAACAACCCCACTCGCAATCTTGACCAACAGGACGACCCACCAGGGAAGACCCAAAACGTCACTCGCCCAGCCCACCACCAAGACAACGGCTGACATCAAAACAAGGCAAGATGCGACAGGGCGGAGCGTATCAATCGTTGCAAAAAGCGAAAGACCTGCCGCGCGGTGCGCCAGCCACATCGACGGCCAAATCAACACCAGCCCCATCATCAGGCCATAAGCCTGAGCAACACCGACAGCCCCCCACTTCACACCAAGCGAAAGTGCGGCAACCAGTGCGACTGCATTCATAACCGTTAGACCGAAATACTGTTTGCCTTTAGCCTTTGCTGTAAAGAGCCAGCCGGTAGTGTTGTAAATCGGCTGAGTAACACCCGCGATAGATAGCCAAACCAGCAATGTGGCAACGGGACTCCACTGATCCCCATAAACCAGCAACACAGCCTCATGCGCGACCAAAGCCAAGCCAGCTGCTAGAGGGCAGCCTACGAACGCCACCATTCTTAGCGCTCTTCTATAAGCCGAAGCAAAACGTTCTTGTTCATCTTGAAGAGCCGAAAGCGACGGGACCATGAGATTGGCCAACACACCCGTGGCCAAAGTACTCGGCAACAACATAAGGAAGTATGCCCGATCGTAATAACCCAGTTCCTCAGCTCCAAAAAAACGGCCAATTAAAACGCTATCTGCATGTCGTGCAACATATATAAGAAGCCCATTCAAGGCTAAGAGCCCACCAAAAGTAACCATGCTTTTAGTGCCGACTCTGCTGCGAGGAAGATGGAGCTGAATCCCTGATACGGGAAGCGCCGTAATTAAGCGAAAAACTTGACCAGCGAGAGCCTGAATCACCAATGCCCAGTATCCCATACCACGTGCCGCAGCTATGATTGCGATAATGGCAGAAACGACGACGGCCCCAATCTCGATCCAAGCAATCTGCCGAAACTCCATTCGCCGCCGCATGAGCGCAAAAGGCTGCACAGCCAGCCCCCCAATTAGGAAGGTAGCGCCCATCACCATTGTTATCGACTCAATTTCCGGTTCGCCATAAAAACGAGCGAGAAATGGTGCAACAGCAATACAGCCCGCCCAGAGGACCAAGCCGACGATAGCGTTAATCCAAAACAGATTACTTACCTGGGCGGAGGAAAGATCTCGACGCTGAACCGTTGCCCAGCTTAATCCCATGTCGGAGAAAACCAGCAGCAACACCGTAAGTGTCGCAACCATCCCCATAAGGCCGTAATCCTCCGGAGCAAGCATCCGGGCCAGCAATGCTGTGGTACCGATACTAAGTACATTTCGCCCAATTATCTGCAGCGCCGACCAAAAGGCGCCACTACGAGCCTTGCTGCCTATCTCAGTGGGATCAACATGTTGAAGGGAGCTATCACTCACGAGCAAGTCTTCTCCGAAACATTGATGGCAATACAATTGGCACACATTTCGGAATGATCACGACCATTTTCAGACTTATCTTGAAGAAAGGGCGTCATGTTTGGTCTGACTTGTATTCATAGTTATAGTAGCCATAACTGCCATAACTGTAGTTGGACGCTTTCTTTTCGATCCCATTGAAGATCGCGCCTTTGACTTGTATGCCGTTTTGTTCAAAGCGACGCTTGGTGAGCTCTATTTCTTTGACTGGGTTTATGCCAAACCTAGCAACCAGCATGGTGGTGCCGGCGTGTTTGCCAACAATGGCTGCATCGGTTACCGCCAGAACGGGGGGGGTGTCGATAATCACGAGGTCATATTTTTCGGAGAAACCAGCCAGGAATTCATCAAATCGTTTGCTCATCAATAATTCAGACGGGTTCGGAGGCGTAGTTCCCCGGCTAACAAAGTCTAGCCCCTCTACGCCTGAAGGCCAAACGACCTCTTTCGCACTTGCCTTACCGCTGAGAAGGTCCGAAAGACCGTTTTCATTCCGCACTCTGAACACGTCGTGGGAAAAGCCTCGTCGCAGATCGCCGTCAATCAGCAGCACCTTTTGGTTCCCCATGGCCATGACCGCAGCAAGATTCACGGAGACAAAGGTTTTACCTACACCCGGGCTGGGACCGGAGATCATCAGAACGTTGTTTTTGGCGTCCATCATCCCGAAGTGGAGGCTGGTTCGCAGGCTACGCAGGGATTCAATAGCTAAATCCGCCGGATTGACCACTGCGAGCAGGCCAGAGGCACGTTCTTTGCCACGAAGCTGAGCTCGGCTCTTCGGTTTAACGAGTTCAGCCTGGGTGTCTGATAGCGGAATGCTCGCGTACACCGGCAAGCCGATTTTCTCAATGTCCTCCGGATTCTCCACTCCCCGATTAAACGCCGATCTAAGCAGTACCATGCCCACCCCGACCGTTCCGCCCAACAACAGCGCGACCATGACGATCAAGGCCCTTTTCGGCTTGACCGGCGCGGCCGTATTCGCGGCAGCCTCATCCACGACCCGAACATTACCTACGGTGCCCGCCCTTGCAATGTCCAGTTGCTGGATATTGGAGAGCATTTGCAGGTAAATCTCGTTGCCGACTTCGACGTCTCTTCGGAGCCTCACCAACTCTTGCTGGGTTTCCGGCAGGGTGCCGATTTTACGATCAAGTTCGGCGCGGCGTTGTTTGAGCTCTGCCATCTGGGAGGCCCATGCCTTGTAGCGCGGGTGAGTGGGCTGAAAGCGCTGCTCAATCTCTGCCCGTTGAATTTCCAATTCGGAAATCCGAGTTTCCAGCTCTACTATCTGCTGGAGCAGCGAGCTGCTCTCGGCGGTGATGTCAATGGTTACCGCCGTTACCTGGTATTCGTTCAATCGCCTCTCAGCCGCCTCCAAGTCCTTTTTGACCTGGGGCAACTGGCTGCGCAAAAACTCCAGCGACTGTGCAGCTTCGGCGCTGCTTCGTTCAATGTTCTGGCGAACGTAATTCCTGCTCACTTCGTCTAGAATTCTTTCTGCCATTCCGGGATTCGGGTGTTGGTACGTTAACGCTATAATGCCCGAGCCTCGACCCTTTTCACCCGCACTGATGCCGCCTTGCAATCCATTGGTAGCACTGTAGCTGGATCTCTTAGTGACGTTGAAAAGAGTGCCAGGCTTGGCCACGAGCTCTGTCACCATCAACGCATAGCGCCCATTGTCCGCTGGTTCATTTACTTTACCCTCCAAAAGAGGCTTACGTTCCTCATTCAGAAGCTGCCAACCACTTTCAGTGGCTCTGAGGAAGAAATTTCCGGTCTTCCCCGGGACTTCCATTCGGGTGATTGTCAGTTTCTCACCGCCCCAGGCATACTCGGCGTCCCATAACGGTTCTGCAACCTCCCCGGGACCGCCGTTAAAGCGCCGTGCAATGGCCTCACCGACGACAGGGAAATAGTTGGGCGTAATCACAATGTCCAAGTTGAGGTTATCAACCACCTTGCCTAGCACCCGACGGCTTTTGATGAGCTGAATTTCGGTTTCAGCATTGGAGGGCGACTCCAGAAGACCGGACAGGTTTTCCATTCCTGGAAGCCCACCTTGCTTATCCTCAACCTGAATAAGGGCGTTCGCTTGGTATATCGGCGTCTTGAGTAGTGCATAGGCCACGCCCAATACGGCGAATGCAAGCGTGACACTAATAATCAGCCAGCGACCGTCCCAAAGAGTTCCAAAAAGCGCCAAGAGGTCGATTTCATCGTCCTGGCCTGAGTCCATTTTCGGTTGCTGAGGGGAACTGGTGGGGCTGTCAGTCATTACGATTAATTATCCAAGTACTTGAGCCAGCTATCGGTGGCGTCAGAAATAAGTTGAAACGCGTGGTCAAAGGCCGGGCGTTGCTGTCGGTAGGGATCGGGAACCGGCTGATCGTCTTGCCATTTGCCAAGCAAAAACGCCCGCCCTCGAATCTCTGGTGCCAACTCATGAAGCCTTTTGAGGTGTTTGTCTTCCATGGCGAGGATCAGGTCGGCACCGGCCAAGGTATCTGTGGTGACCTGCCGCGCTCGGTGATCTTTCGCGTCTATGCCATGTTCCGCAAGGATCGCTTGCGCCGTCAGGTCTGCGGGCTCGCCAACCAACGCACCGATGCCCGCCGAGCTTACCGACTTATCCGACCGATGTGCCAACCTCGCGCGCATCAGGTACTCAGCCATCGGGCTGCGGCAAATGTTCCCCACACAGACAATCAGAATATTGTTGAACATGGCACTAGAAGTTGGTTGAAATTTCGCCGTCGGTGCGGGAAAGGAGATAAACCGCCTGAGCGGTCGGAACGATTTGCGCAATCAGACGGTTCCAGCGCGCAATCGGCGCGGCGGTTACATACACAATATCACGCGGTTGCAGCTTAAACTGGTCGGCCAGTACCAATGCTGTGGCGTTCCGAGCATAAAGCTGGAACACATCCGCAATTTTTCCGGTCTCTTCAGCTGCCTTGCGGATTACAAACACTCCATTGGCATCGGCAATGCCTTGATCAAACCCACCAGATTCGGTCAGAGCCTCGGCGAGCGTAATATCTGAACGCCCAACATTCAGACTCATCGGCTTGATGACTTCGCCGAGCACGAAGATTTTTGCAGCGTCATTACGCGCGACGTGAATAATATCGTTTGGGCGCAGCAACACGTTTTCTCGGGTATCGCCTTGGCTATAGAGCTCACGCAACGAGTAGCGTTTGGATTGCCCGTCCCGGGTGAGCGTCACGTGGGTCCAGTCTGCAACCTCGGTGAGACCGCCGGCGTTACTAACCGCCTCCAAGAGTGTTAGCGGCACATTGGTGATCGGTTGCGTGCCCGGCTGCTTGACCTCTCCGGTCAGGTAGACGCGCTTGGAGCGGAAAGAGGCGACGGTGACGTCCACCTGAGGAGACTCAATGTATTCCGCCAAGCGCTCGCGCAAGATATCCCGAATCTCAGTGACTTTCAGACCCGCGACTTTCACTTTTCCAACATAGGGGTAAAAGATGGTGCCGTCGCTGTGCACCCAGTTGCCCGCCTCGGAAGGGCTGCGATCTCCGCCCGCCGGAATGGTAAGTTCCGGATGGTCCCACACGGTGATGTTCAACACATCGCCACGGTTGACCGTGTAGTCATAATTCTGAATCTCAGCTTCCAACGAGGTGTTCAGTACCGGTGTAGGCTCAGGATCGGCCGCGCGCTGCTGAAGCAGCTTGGGAGAGATGGTATGGATGGAGACCATTTCTTCGAGGTCGAAGCTGTCATCACGCTCGGCCTCGAAAGGTATGTTGGCGCCAGGGATAACGGCACAGCCGGCGAAGCTGACCATCACAACCAGTGTAAGTAATACTCTCATCCGGTAGATACTTCCTCGGGAAGGTTTCTTAAGAGGTAAAACAACGGCCCCGGGGAGAACCCGGGGCCGAATCAGTGGGCTCAGCTAGCTCTTAGCTGGTGCCCTGGCCACCGCTGGAGCCACCCGTTCCGCCTGTGCCGCCGGTTGTGGGCTCTTCCGGCTCTTCAGGATCCGGTACTTGCTCGTCCACTGCTTCCTTGATGACGGCAATAATTTGCGCCTGGGCTTTTTTGATCTCAGCCACCGCTTCGGCGATGTCTGCAGAGGTAACCGCTTCCACTTGGGTAACGGCCTCGGCAATGGTCTGCGTCGCAATCTGAGCGATGGTCTCACCGGTTATGTCGGGGCCAGTGACACCACTCTCACTCAGCTTCTGATCGACCACACCCTTGGTCACCGCGACTTTATCCTTGACCTTCTTGCCCACGGCATTCAGGACCGCAGACTTATCGCCCGCCGGCGCATCATTGATGGCAGCAATCATTTGCTTCGTGAGGACCTGGTTCAGCACGCGCAACTGAGTGGCTTGGTTGGCGTCGCTGTCGTTTGCTTTCGACTTTGCAACCGCGTCATAGTCGGTCAGGTCGGTTCCTACCGGAGCTCCAACCAGGGCAGCCAGCTCTGCTTTTGCAGCTACTTCGGCCTCTGCGGGAGTCGCACCCGCTGCAATGCGGCGTTCAGTGTCGATTTGGATCAGGGTAGTGAACGCGGAGAGGGTTGATGCGCTGGCTGGTGCGACGTAGACGAAATCTTCGTCAACCGCTTCGTCGGTGTCCTCATCAACCGTCGTACCGGCGGTGGCTTCCAAAGCCAACGGGAACAGGGCCTGCGCCTCAGTCAGACCGTCGAATAGGTAAATACCGCCTTGGATGGTAGTAGTGCTGGGCTCACCCGCATCACAAACCTTGTTCAGGTTCACATCCACGCAAGCCTTTGCGTTCTTCAGATAACCGTCATAAGCCACACCGCTCTTTGAACTCCCGCTGTCATTCCGGGAGTCATAGCTGCTGCCGCAACCGGCCACGATCATCGCCGGCGCCAGAACCGCAGTTGCAAGCAGTGATTTTCTGAAGCTTCCCTTTTTGGCGTACATCATTGTTACCTCTTCTCCTGAGATTTAGGTTGTACCCGCTTCCTTTTCTGGCAAGCACTATACCTGATTGCCCTTGAAACGTAATGTCTGGCAGTACCAAACGCAAGCCAGGGCTCGTTTTTTCGATTAGCTTTGGTTGATTGAGGGAACGCCTGTTAGTCCACGAGGCGCCCCCGGTTGAAATAGGTTTCCTGCAGAGGATTGGACGAGCGGATGATGCCCGCTCCGCCAAACGAGACGTCGTTGCTGTCCTCGTTGATGCGTGTTTGCACTGCGTAGTTCCAATCGGCATCACCTCTGACCTGGAAATAGCGGAACTGGTGATCCTTCACTGGGGTGAGCGGAATCACCCAACCCAGGCTGACGAACTCGGCATCGGTGTTTTTGTACTGAAGAGTGATGGCGTAATCACCGAACCAGAACCGGCTGTCCACTCGGAAGCCTGTGTCCTCGGCGAAGAACTGGCCGCCATAAACAGTGAATTGGGCATCCAACTCAGGGTTGTAATAGCTGTATTGGGCCAGCGCCTGGGTACGGTTGTCGGCGTCGAACTTGGTGTGGCTAAACTTTCCCCCCAGGAAACCAATGGCGTGATGGCCGCCGGGACTCAGCAACAGGGTTTCGTTGATCGCGCCGTTATAGTTCAGGGCGTAGCGACCCGCGTGAAAACTGGTGTACAGCTGTGGGTGCAGTTTGATGGTCTGCTGGAACTCCGCCTCCACCAGAGCGGTGCGCTGACGACTGTCGTAGAACACGCCGCCCCGTTCGAAATCGTCGGTCTGGTAAATTTCCGCATCGTATCGAGCCGAAGCCAGCGCCCCAGGCCACAAATTGACCGCCAGCTCGGAAGACAGAGCCAACGAAACGTCCCAAACACCATACTCAGTCGCCACCCCCGAACTCAGGCTCGGGCTGAGGGTGAGTCTCGGCTTCCAGCTGGGGCCGTAGCTGCCTTTAAAATCCCAGTCCGGCTGAGTCGGCTCCATCAAGGTGGATTCCGCATAACGGCGCTGGGACTGAACATTCTGCTCGTCACTGAGCGCGATGATGCGGGTTTCAACCGGCACCCCCTGGTTAAGCAGGGTCAATTCAGCCCGGCGATGACTGCCTGCCGCTTGCCGTGCGATGCGGGCGACGTGGAGAATGCTGTCGCGTTCGTCCCTGTTGTAGAGATTGTTCTCCCACCAGATGTGCAGGGTGCCGTCTGCACTTCGGGTGCGGACATTTTCGTAACCGTAGTCGACCAGCTGCTGACCGATCTGCCGGGAAACTCTCTGCCCAGAAGCCTGATTGGGTGATTCTGCCGACTCAGTGGTGTTGGGCGGCTCAACAGTGGGTCCCTTCTCACTGAACGCGGGCGCTGATTGCGACTGGTCCCGAAGCTCGGCCGCTTGCGCCGGCAATGGCCTGGAAGAACCAAGACGCTCCTTGCGGGACGCATTGCCGAACGGCAGAGACAAGCCAATGGAGGCAAAATTGCGATCGTTGTCGCTGTCGCCCTCATCCCAGGCCAGCACTTTGGCTTTGACTTGCAAGCCCCAGGGCAACCAACCCTGCGGCGTGTTGGCGCCGATGCCGGCACGGGCATCCAGGCTGTCGTGTTCAACCATGACACTCAGCCAGGGCAACGGCCGGTAGCTGACGGCACCGAAGGCGCCATCCAGGTAGCGCGGCGTGCGCTGGGGTTGTCCGTAACCTAGCGCCACTTCCACCGGCCCGAACTGGCGGCCGGCCACCAGGTAATAAGCCTCGAAGTCGTCCGTCTCACCGCCAAGGTCCTGCACCCCGGCAGCCAGAGTGAACCAGTCCTCCGGAATAAACGGCGCTTGTACTTTCACGTTGGCCGACAGGTCACGGATGCTGCAGCCTTCTGTGTAGCAGTTGGACTGGGTACGATCCCAGGTCAGCCGACCGCCAACCTCGACATTCGGAAAAACACCAAAGGCACCGCTGACGTTGTTGTAGTAGCCGTATCCGCGCCGACTAGGGCGATCCAGATACGCCTGATCGGACCATTGCACATCGGCTTGGCCATGGTTGAGTACGGTGGCCGAGGGCACATTGAGAAAACCACTGTAGCCAGGAAATGCCAAGTCTTTTTGAGGCTGCGCTACGCCTGATGTTGCCGTCAGGCACGCTACCGCCCCACCGACCAGGGCCCAGTGTTTTGAGGTCATAAGGTACTTTTGGTTGTTGATCACTGAATTTACAGAAGGAAAAAAAGGCGGGGCCCGGTGAGCTCGCATGCTCTCTTTCATTCCTTGAAAAACGGGTAATGCGTCACAGATTCTAACTTTTTTGTAAGGCCATTCAAGGGCTAATTGGGCAGATCGCCCTGCTTTCTGCCCACAGAGGCGTGAAAGATTGTGAAACCATCAGCTCTGCACGGATTCCCCCTTGGCCCGCACTTCTATCGACCAATCGCCGTCAGGGGCACTTTGACACTCTGCTGCTTTTGCATGAACTGAATGAGGACCACCGCGCGCGCTTCGCCATCGTAGGACTCGAAAATCGCATTCATGCCCTCAAACGGCCCCTCTTGCAGCTGCACCGCTTCTCCCGGCCGAATACCACCTTGGGCCTCTACCGCCGTCAGGCTGTGTTGGATATGGCTGATTACGTCATCGGAGATCGGCACCGGCCTTCCACCGAAGCCGACCACTTTCAGGACTCCACGGGTGGATCGCAGCTTGGCCCACATGGGGTCCGTGGGCTCAAGGTGCACAAAAATATAGCCTGGGAACAGCGGCTCAGAACGTGTGCAGCGCTTTCCTGAGTGCACCTTCTCCACACTGACTTTTGGGTAGAAGGCGCAGATGCCCTGATTTTGCAGATGGCCCAACGCGCGGTCGCCCTGTGCCGGTTTGTGCTGCAGCGCATACCAACTCATCAAACCCACCCACTTGATGCAATGAAATGAGGATTCAGCAGGTTTTGCTTGCCGTAGCGCAGCGCCTCGCCATTCAGGGTTTCAACACGCCCCCCGGCAGCCACCAGCACGGCCTGCGCTGCGGCGGTATCCCATTCACAGGTGGGCCCCAGCCTTGGGTAAACGTCGGCTCGCCCCTCGGCAATGCGGCAGAACTTGAGGGAACTCCCGGCCTGAATTAGCTCATGCTCGCCCATGCCATCGATGAACGCCCTGGTTTCCTCGTTCAGGTGGTTTTTGCTGGCCACCACGCGCAAGGGCTTTCTGGGCTCAATCACCCGTATTTCCTGGCGGTGCCCGGCCCGATCTCGCTTGTGTGCGCCCTCGCCCACCACTCCCCAGTAGGCTTCACCGGAAACCGGCACGGTAACGACCCCTAGCACCGGGGATCCATTTTCAATCAGCGCAATGTTGACCGTGAACTCACCGGAGCGCTGGGTAAATTCACGGGTGCCATCGACCGGGTCAATCAGCCAGAACCGACGCCAATGCCGGCGTTCGTCCCAGGGAATCTCTTGGCCTTCCTCAGAAAGGATCGGGATGTCGCTGCTGATGCTTCGCAATCCGCGAGCGATCACCTCGTGGCTGGCGATATCAGCGGCGGTGATCGGCGACTCGTCGCCTTTGAAGCTCACCTTAAAATCGGACTGATAGATATGAAGAACGCGCTCACTGGCCTCGTCGGCCACCTTGAGAACGTCGGAAAGAATGGTGTCGTACCGCATCTGTACAGCTTCCTGCTTTAAATCAAAACGGTCTGTCGTCTCATGGGCCATACTAACATTGCACGCATGGCTCACCAGAGGGCTGACTGATGAAACTTCAATTCCTCGGCGCTACCGGTACGGTCACCGGCTCCCGCTATCTGCTTTCCGACGATAAGCACCGCCTGCTGGTCGACTGCGGCATGTACCAGGGCGTTAAAACCCTGCGTCGACGGAATTGGGCCCCATTTCCGGTAGAGCCTTCCAGCCTCAATGCCGTTGTGCTTACCCACGCTCACATCGACCATACGGGTTACCTGCCGGCACTGGTGAAGAACGGATTCAAGGGCAAAATCTACTGCACCACCGCCACCCACGAGCTGTGCAAGGTATTGCTTCCCGATGCCGGCTTTCTGCAGGAAGAGGACGCGAAATACGCCTTCCGCAAAAAGTTCTCCAAGCACGACACCCCGGAACCCCTGTTCACCCAGAAAGACGCCTGGGAGGCCCTCAAGCATTTCGAGTCGCTTCACTACCATGAAACGTTCGAACCGATAAAAGGGTTCCAAGTTAAATTCACGCCCGCGGGCCATATCCTCGGCTCGTCCTGCGTGCACGTCACCCACAAAGGCAGCAATAAGACCGTCGTGTTCAGCGGCGATGTCGGGCGCCAGAACGATCTGATCATGCGCCCTCCCGAGCCCATTCAGAAAGCCGACATCCTGATTTGCGAGTCCACCTACGGCGACCGAAGGCACGCAGAGACCGACCCGGAAAAGGAGCTCGCTGACATCATCACCCGAACCGTCGGCCGCGGCGGTATTGTCCTGATCCCGGCGTTTGCCGTCGGCCGGGCGCAGATGCTGCTCTACGTGATTCACAAGATCATGCGTGAGGGACGAATTCCCAAGCTACCCGTGTTCCTGAACAGCCCCATGGCCATCAAAGCGACCGAAATTTTTTGCCGGCACCACAAGGAACACAAGCTGGATGCCGCCCAGTGCGAGCTGATTGACCAGAACACCACCTGCGTTAGAACCGTGGACGAATCCATCGAATTGGGGGCGGTGCTGTACCCCTGCGTGATCATCTCGGCCAGCGGCATGGCCAGTGGTGGTCGGGTGCTTCACCACTTGAAAACGCTTTTACCCAATGAGCGGAACAGCATAGTGTTTGCCGGGTTCCAGGCGCCCGGTACCCGCGGCGATGCCCTGGTGAAGGGGGCGGAGTCGGTGAAAATTCATGGGGAGTATTGGGCAGTGAGGGCTGATGTTTTTAATCTGGATTCGCTGTCAGCGCACGGGGATTATGAAGAGATTTTGGCGTGGCTGGGGCAAGGGGGGCTGGAGCCGGAGAGGGTTTTTGTGACCCATGGGGAGGCGGTGGCTAGTGATTTGATGCGGAAAATCATCCGCGAAAGACTCGGCTGGAACGCCACTGCTCCGGATCTGTTCGATGCTGTCGATTTCTAATCGAAAAGTCGAAACTTTCTGTAGGAACCAAAACCTCAAGCGCCAGTGAACGGAAACCTGTCCTAAGGAAAATTCAGGTCAGGACTCGTTTAAGCTTATGGGATTTATCGGCATTAGGTCTGTTTCCCCATTCCTGAGTGCGAGCAGGCAATCCGCTACCAAGCCCCCTTCTCGCCCCTCCCACTCCGTGTGAAACGAGGCGCTGTAATACCTGACAGAAGCAGGGTTCGGCCAGGATGAATCTTCGACAGAAAGCATATCCAGCAAATCCCTACCAGTCACTGCGTGTTTAGCAATGCCGTTTCGCACAAAGCCGTAATAATCCGGTTGATCCACGGCGGTCGACTCGAAGTAAATTGGCGCAACTCCAGCTATTGCGGCTTCAAGATGGATACTACTGTTCCCCGCTACAAGAAATCGTATCTTCTCCATGAATCCTGATACTGATTCACGATTGGGGTTGCTAAGCAGGACACCTTTATCAGCGCAAAAGGCAGTCCTCAGTCTTCGCACTATTTCCTCGTCCTGCCGAGGATGCCAACGGAGGCATACCTCCACACTTGCGCGCCTTAGGGTCTCGACAAGCGAGACCACTGCGTCACCATCGTCCAAAGGGTTCAGCGCTACGCCGACGCACGACGCGCCGTTTCTGCGGAAAAAATTCAGGGGCTTTTGCTGCCCGGCAAGAAAAACATCAACCGTCCGAGGCCCATTAAAATGAGCCGGTCGATTTCCCCGGCACTTTTTGTATACGTCCAACGCTGCCTGACCATCCAGGAAGGCATAGTCCACGCTTAAAGCCGGGAATACTTCGCTGACCGATGCGTGTTGCATATACACGGTACGCACACCCATTTTTTGGGCTACAGCTAACAAACACCGGTTTTCGACATTATGGTCGTTAGAGGTAATGACAAACTCAGGCCGAACCTCCTTTAATAATCGCTCAAAATAGACAAGGCAAACATAAGGCTTACAAAAATGATTGAAGTACCAACTTGCAGACTCTGACCTCCTTCGTTTTAATACTTGATAAAGCCCGATTCCGCGCGATACCAATAGCGCAATAGCCTTCAATTCATCAGACACAGAAAAATAACAGGGTTGATAACGCGCCTTTTGCTCCTCAGTCCCGCGGGCTTCAGACGCCGCAATAGCGGTTACAGCTTCTCCCTTTGACTTGAGCGCATCAATAGTAGCGTTCATCGCATTAAGTTGATTAGCAGAGCTACCGTAGAAAAGGAACTTTGAATCATGTTCGCCTGTATGACTGCTCTCCAAACCAACACGGAGATTTTTCGTAAGGTAGTAAAAGAACACCATCAACCGCATGCAAGCTCCACGAAATCTAGGCTTTGCCCGAGTCAGATGGGGAAGGTTCTCTAACTGCTGACCATGCAAATAAGCGAGCCATATCTCAGGCTCTACAGACAAAACTGCCTGCGCATTCTTGTACCACCCTAGAAAGCTATCCCTCATTTAACGACTCTTTTACCGATTTTTCCACTTCGACGTTAAAATCATCTATCTGCCTTTCCAATCCATTAAATCTTACAAAACCGTTTTCTTTATCAGCGCGAATCATCGAAACAATCTCATCTGCTGGAGCAGACGAAGCCGAAATCTTGTAGCTTGAAACCAGACTAAAGATTTTCTTGAAGTAGTGAAGAACCACACTGTCGTCATCTTCGTGTAGGTAATTGGGGGCACTTATCTTTCTGTTGATTGTAAGTCCGTAATCGCAGCCCCTACCATCTTGCTCCAGCAAATAGGAGTAAATTCTGCGCTTCAACGCCGAAACATGACCATGAACCCGGTAACCCACATGCAAATCCGCATCGTTATAAATTTCCAAGCCCCTTTTCGGGTCTTCATAAACCCGAGTAGCAGGCACCTTCATTTGACTGCAAACCGTTTCAATCGCCGGATTAACCCCGTGAATGGCCACCCTAACTTTCGCCGATGGGAATAAAGATCTTACACCTTCTATTAGGCGCTGAAACGACTTCATGTAAAAACTTGATCGGTGTGGGTCGGAAACAATAATATTCTTTATATCTTTTCCTATGCCAAAGGGAACTCCTTTGAACAACTTACTATAGAACGCCACATCTCCAGTAAATTTAGCCCTATTAAGGCCATGAATATGAAAAAATTCTTGGGTCAACACCCCCCTCGTTGTGATTACCGTTGCTCCCCTATTTATTTCGTCTAACAATTCAAGGGTTTCATTAGAGACATCATTAAAAATGCTTCTCTTACAGTTAACTGGTAAGTCTGTGCCAGCTGATACCACTGAGAATGGCACTCCGCACTTAATAATATTCTTTAGATATGGATATTCTTTCCTGTGCATGTTGGGTCGAACTGCGAGGCACGCGAAAAAAATATGGTCTGCACCAAGTATCTTGTTTGAAATATTAGCCCACTCGTCAGCCCTCCAAACAACGTCTACGCTCGAAATGCCGAAGGAATCAACTATGTCAATCAAACAATCGACTATTAGCTGGTCACCAATATTCCTTGACCCAAATTCTGGGTAGGTGCTTACGATTACTATTTTTTTCACTTTTATAACTCAGTTTGTTATCTACTTAATTTACCCACCAACAGAAAAAACCTACTAAAAATTAAATCATTTTGACTTAATATTAAACCACGGCATCGGGTTGAGTCTTTGGGCAACCCACCAAGTGAGAAAGAATCGAATTGCCATTGAAACACAAAAAGCTATCGCCGCACCTTCGATCCCCATAACTTCAACCATAAAAATCAATAGTATTATGTTGACCAGTCCGGAAGAGATCGTAACAAGTGAGAGTAATCCGGTCCGTTTTGAGAAAATTATGTAGTTTGTAACCATGAGATAAAATCCACCAAACGCTTGACCGAGTGCCAACCAACCAATCACCGAACCGGCTCCAGAATAGTTCTGCCCTGCCACGAGCACAACGAGCCATGGCCCAGATAAGGCTATGATTGTTGTCGCTAAAAGAATAAAAAAGAAGCAGATATAGGTCAGCCGAACAATCCTTTGTTTGTCCGAGGATCTGTTCTGTTTGAGGTGCTCGAACAACCACGGAACATATGCTTTATTGATCGCATCGAAGAATAGCGCCATTCCACCAGCTAGCTGCGCCGCAACCATATAGATTCCAGCTTCAGCAAGACCGAGCTTATCGTTAATTATCAAACGATCAAATGAAGCTAGGAGAACGAGTCCCACAGCGTGAGGTATCAGAGGAACACCATGACTGAGAGCATCTTTGATTAATCGGGGACTCCATGACAGAAAATTGATCAATCGGTCCCGAAAGAGGAGCCCAATTGCCGCCAAGGCAAAAAGAATGGTAGTGAAGGACAACGCGATAATTCGTCCCTCTGACCCCAACAACAAGCCTACCACCAATGTCAGTGATAGAGCCATATTCACGAAGCCTTGCGATACTTGGAATTCCCCATATCTTACCGCTTGTTTTCGGACCTGCCACTGGAGGAGACGAAGCCTGACTGCAAATGCAGCCATGCTTACAAGCACCGCAAGATAGACCCAGCCAACTGGAAGTCCCATCCAGAAAGCGACATCAGTCCCAAAAATAATCATCAACACAAATATCACTGCACCGCTTAGCAACATAATCTGAAAGCAGGCCCCGATGAACCTCTGCAGATCATCAGTCTTAAGGAAATCATCGTAATATTTGCGCGCCACCGAGCCGGCAACATTCAACCCCACGAATGCACCGAGTATCCCCAAAAGCACTTGATACATCGCCACCTGGCC
Organism: Marinobacter qingdaonensis; assembly: GCF_034555935.1. Classification (NCBI taxonomy): domain Bacteria; kingdom Pseudomonadati; phylum Pseudomonadota; class Gammaproteobacteria; order Pseudomonadales; family Marinobacteraceae; genus Marinobacter; species Marinobacter qingdaonensis. The sequence goes on along the minus strand of NZ_JAYDCJ010000003.1, from coordinate 1,933,428 downwards.
GTATTCCGCTGGCTCTAGGAAGCGAGTCAGCACTGGCAGCAAGGCAAATGGAATGGCCGCATTTAGGATATTTGAAAATAAGTAGACCGCAGAGCCCTTGATCAACGAATTTCCCTTGAGCTTATAAAACATTCAGCAGTCCGTGTCGGCATCACAGGAACTCAGCCTATTGGATTCCCTTAACGTTATACGGCAAAAAATAATCAAACTTCCTGATTGTTTTCAGCACCAAATACCTGAACCAAAATTAGAGCTCAGGATTACAGCCATGCCTGAACAGCAACTTGAAAAGACTGTGTTGTACGGAAACAGAGCCGGATCAAAACCAATGGTTATCATCATTCCGAAATCTACGTCATAGTATCACTCATAGAACAAAGAATCCGAAGGATACGCCGATGAAACTCCTCTCTCTTAGCACCAGAGGCACCGTTACCGGTTCCCAAAACCTTTACCTTGATGGAGAGCATCGTCTGCTCGTCAATTGCAGCCTGTCCAAAGGGGTGAAAAAATTGCAATCTAGGGGTGGTCGCCATTTTCGGTGGGGCCTGCGTCGGTGAATGCGATACTCATATAGGTCATTCTGGCTACCTTCCCGCGACTTAAAGAATGGGTTCGAGGAAAAAATCTACTGCACGAAAGCGAAACACGAACATTTCTAAGCGCTGCTTCCGGACTCCGATTTGCTGCAGGAGGAAGGTGTTAGGCATGCTCACATAAAGAGATCAAGGATTGGCTTGCGCAGGACTCATTGCATCCGGGAAAAGTCTACATTCCCCATGGAGAGGCTGCGGCTAGGAATATCATGCGAGAACGGATCTACGAAAGATTCGGATGAGAAACCGAGGTGCCCGAACTGTTGGAGGAGGCTGAGATCTAAATTTCTGGTTCAGCTCGACAGATTCACCTGAGCTACTTATCCTCCGTTGTTACCAACAAGAAAATCTAAGCGCCCTGAGACATGCCAGCCAGAGAATCCGAATCCAAACCAAGATTACTTGTTCTTGCTTCAACCTATCCACGCTGGCCGGACGACCATGAACCAAACTTCGTGCACCGGCTTTGTGTCGAGCTTTCAGAAGATTATGAGGTTACTGTCGTTACAGCTCGATCTCCTGGCTCAGAAAAAAAGGAATGGCTGGGCCCCGTATGCGTGCAACGCTTCTCTTATGCTCCAGAAAAATTTCAAACCCTTGTTTATGGAGGAGGCATCCTTACGAATCTGAAACGTAACCCATTAAAGTGGCTACTCGTTCCGCTTTTTGTATTTTCCATGTGTGTTGCTGCCCTCAGTGCGATTCGAAAAGTCCGCCCGATCGCAATTCACTGCCACTGGATCATTCCCCAAGGTCTTGTCCTGTGGCTGCTTTCTCGAATCAGCCCTCTTCCGCCTGTCCTCGTCACCTCCCATGGAGCGGATTTATTTGCGCTCCGAGGGCCTATTGGAACCTGGCTGAAGCGAAAGGTATTAGAGCGAGCAGATGCGGTCACGGTAGCGAGCAGCCCCATGAAACCAATAGCCACTGGGCTAGGTGCAAAAGAGGAATCCATCCATGTAGCACCAATGGGCATTGGCTTTGAGTCAAATTTCAGATTGCCGTCGAGGAAAAGGGTGCCGGGCCAGATTCTGTTTGTTGGCCGGCTGGTTGAGAAGAAAGGGCTGAAATACCTGATCGAAGCACTTCCACGAATTCTTCTGCATCAAAGCGACTGCGAGTTAATCATCGTTGGCGATGGTCCCGAACGGATTAATCTGGAAGAACAAACCCATCGGCTGGGACTGTCAGAGTCAGTCCGTTTCGTTGGCGCACTTCCCCAGAAAAAGCTACCTCAGTACTACCAATCTGCCAGCCTTTTCTGCGCACCGTTCATAGAGGCCGAGAATGGAGATGTCGAAGGTTTGGGGCTTGTAACGATTGAAGCAATGAGTTTTCGGTGTCCGATTTTAATAGGTAATGTCGCAGCTACTCAAGATGTCGTTCCACCGCAATTCAGAAGTCTCTGCCTCGTTAATCCCAAGGATACCACTATCTTTGCCGAACAAGTTGTTCAAAGGTTATCCCTATCAGAAGCTGCAACTGATGAAATTGATGCCCTTAAAGAGTATGCTATAGAACAATTTTCGTGGAGCAACGTCAAAAACCGATACCTCGGAATCTTTGAGAAACTCAGAGCCTGAAGCTACCTTTTCTCAAACCCGATATCTCTGCCGCCTTAATCTACGGACACCCTATGATTACACCGGCTGTATGGTTCCCCACAGTTCGAACTGGGACTGGTACCGATGTGTTCACGCGAACGCTCGCGGACAACCTGAATGCCCGAGGGGTAAGGGCCGAAATAACTTGGTTACCCCATCGTGCTGAATACTGCCCTTGGAGTGTAAGGCACCCCCAAGCCCCCGACTGGTCAAACATTGTTCACGCCAATACTTGGCTAAACTGGCGGCTACTACCCAAAGACATGCCGTTGGTCGTTACTGTTCATCATACAGTTCATCGCCCTGAACTTCGGAAGCAAAAGGGTATTCTGCGAGCCTTGTACCATCAATTCTGGATTGCTCCGAATGAAAGACGCATGCTACGTCTTGCCAATCAAGCTACGACAGTTAGCGAATTTGCAGCCGATGCAACCCGGAAGGACCTGGTTGATCATCCCATCCGGGTCATTTATAACGGCATTGATACTGATCGATTCTTCCCAAAACCTAAGGACGAAGGCAACGAACCCTTCCGCTTACTCTATGTTGGTAGCTGGATCTCCAGAAAAGGCGTTGATCTTCTTCAACCAATAATGCGGAAGCTGGGCCCAGGTTTTGAGCTCCTCTATACCGGCCCGCAAGAAGGAAGAGTGAAGGGTAACACTCGCGATATTGGTCACTTGGCCAATGAGGAGCAGGTAGTCCAAGCCCTGCAGGATGCAGATGTGCTTCTCTTTCCATCACGCAGTGAAGGGTTTGGTTTAGTTATTGTGGAGGCAATGGCAAGCGGGTTGCCGGTTGTCACCTCCGAAATAGCGCCAATTACTGAGATCATCCGAAACGGAGTGGATGGTTTTCTTTGTCCTGTGAATGATACCGACGAATTCGCCAGGGCCATAAGAAGGTTGAAAGAAGACTCGCAGCAATATAAACAGATCAGGAAATCGGGAAGGAAGAGAGCCTTGGATCGCTTCTCCGTAGACACGATGACGAAGCAATACGTGGAACTCTATTCGAACATGCTCGCATCAGCTCAGAACGAAGAAGTTCGCCTGGCTCCATTGGCCTGAGACATATATGGACAAAGCCACGATCCCATCAATTTCGGTCATCATTCCCGTCTTCAATGACCCGGAAGGTATCAAGGCCTGCCTTGATGGCCTCAAAAATCAAACCTGGCCGATGCAAAGCGTTGAGGTCATCGTTGTCGACAACGATTCTCGGCCGGCTTTGCGCCTGCAGCAGGAATATCCGTTCGACCTGCGCGTTCTCAGATGCTCCACCCCCGGATCTTATGCTGCTAGGAACAAAGGTGCCCAGAACGCCTGCTGCGATATTCTGGCGTTTACAGACGCTGACTGTATTCCCGCCCCGAAATGGCTTGAAAATGGAGCCGGAGCGCTGGGCGGCGATTCTGCGAAGAGTTTGGTTGGAGGTGAAGTCGCTCTTCTGACGCCCGAACCAATCACAGCGACTGCCCGCTATCAGTTGCTTACTGGCTTTCAGCAAGCTGCTAATATTCTGGATAAGGAGTTTTCCGCAACCGCCAACCTGTTTTGTCTTCGCGAACATTATTCAGCGATTGGACCTTTTGAAGAAGAGCTACTCTCCGGTGGCGACAGGGAGTGGTGCTGGCGGGCTAATCGGAGGGGTTACCAAATAAAATACGCAGGTGACGCGATTGTCCACACAACTCCACGCACCACGTTGTCCTCCGCAGTTCGGCAGGCCAGGCGAGTCGCCGCAGGGCGATTACATCTGAAGAATAATCATCTGTCATTCTCCCACGAGTCACAATTAGAGCCTCACCGAACCTCGCTGGAAAGCGTTGTGTGGATCTTAAAAGGTTCTGGCCTGAGCATCAGACAGCGCATCCAGATTCTCAGCATCGCATTCATTATAAAGCTTGCGACAGTGATAGAGTTGGTCAGGCTGAGATTGGGCTCAAATCCAGAGCGACGTTGATTCAAGAGCAAGCCATTTTGAGTCTGCTGGCGCACAGCAAACAATCAGTCAACATCGTCTCGGTCTAGATTTCCACTGTCTCGCTGATCTGTATCCTTGTACATAAGCGTTGTAATCTGCTCAGAGACCAAGCCTACCAGGAACACCAAGAGTGACGTTGTAAACATCAGGGCGCTCATATTCGTGAACCTGCCCATGCTAAAAAAGGTGTAGCCGTAATATCCTGCCCCAAGTAGTAGCACTGCCAGCGATGCAGGCATGAAAAGCTTCAGCGGGGAGTAGAGTGTTCCGATCTTGAAGATGATAAGAAGAAACCTGATCCCATCCTTGGCAGGCTGGATATGACTTTTCCCCTCTCGCCTGCCCACATCTATTGGTTCATAACCTACCGAGTAACCAGCCCGAAAAAAGGCCATTGTCGACGTTGTTGGATATGAAAAGCCATTCGGCAGCAGATTTAGAAATTGCAGGAACAAGCTTCGCTTGGCAACTCTGAATCCAGATGTCAGATCCTTGACCTTTTGCCCACTCATATAACTGGCGAGCCAGTTGTAAAACCTGTTAGCCACTCCTCTCCCGAAATTCGCCTGCCCGCTGCTCGTCCTCGACCCGACGACCATATCGTAACCGTCACTTAACCGGGACAAAAGGCGAGGAATCTCGCTTGGTTTATGCTGCCCGTCGGCATCCATAAAAACGAGGACATCGCCGATCGCATGCCGTGCTCCAGTTTTTATAGCGGCGCCGTTGCCTTTGGAGTATGGATGAGAAAGGACCCGCGCACCCTTAGCTTCTGCAATTTCGCCGGTCCCATCTGTAGAGCCATCATCAACCACAATGATCTCATCCACCCACCGACCGGCACGAATCTGACCTACCAGTTCTCCGATGCTTTGAGCCTCATTCTTTGCCGGTATGACTACCGTTACCTTCTGCATGTTCAGGATTTCACCGTCAGCTTGAATTAGTTTACTGCCATGGGTTTGTCGCAAACACCTTCAGAATTTCGATTGCATCCAGATCAAAAACAGCCGTAGCAGACTGGTCGAAGCTGTATATCAACGGCACTTTCAAAGGATCACAACTCCGGCTTTCAAGGGGTCGTTCCTCATCCGCCCCCGGAGCATTAGAACACAACCTTTCAATCATTTTTTCTCGTTGGTATTCGATCCGCTCGTATCGATTGGGACGATATTCGATATCAGGCTCACCTCCCATCACGCCCAGAAGATTGGATAAATCGGTTTCACTGAATTTCCGCGCAGCGACTAATGGAGGTTTTTCACCTGCGAGGACCATTTCAGCCAAGCCCACCGGAATATGATCGGTAGGTATCTGATGGGCCTGAACGACGACAAATCGATCAACAGAGAATACTGTCAGTACTGGTCGATGAGAATATGCATAGTGCAAAGCCAAGAACACTACACAGAATTTGATCAGGTAAATCACACTAAGATCGTTCAGGTAGGCGACGCTATCCGCTTTGTAGACAAACCGTCCGAGTATGGGCCCCAACATGAGCAACAGTGCCACGAATACATAGAATTTGGGCGCCACCTCAAAAAGACTGTAGTAATAGTCCGGGTACCAACTCCTCAGAAGAATCAGCACCAAGACCCCTAACGTCGCAGTTTCCAGCAAACCCACCAAGATTATGGTGTTCTTTTTCACGAACAAATTCACTTCAGAAAACGCTCATAACGCACTAACACCTGCCTCGCATGCTTGCCTGAAAATCCGTCATTTTCCTGGCATGCACTGATAATTGCCTCTAGTTTCGCATCAGCGATCGTGCAATCGCCCCTCTCCAGGCATCGTAAAAGGCTGTTAAGGTAATTGAAGTTGTTGTTAGAGAACGGAGCTTTGCCCAACCGAAAGAGCAACGCGTTGAAATGGCCGCTTCCCATTTCATAGCCCTCAAGACCTTCCATCATCAGTAGACCAAATAGCCCGTCTGTATAACTTTGTCTGAGCTCGGCACTTTTACCGAAATACAGGCTAGCCCATTCCAGAGCCTCGATTTTCTGGGGAGATGCGTCAAGTGTTCGGGCGTATGTCGCATACTGCTTGCCCATTCCATAGTTTGCCCTCGGGGACTGAGGATGATTGGACACTTCAGTGACCACATGAAAAACCGGCTCTCCCCAGATTGCAGCTCTAGCCGTTGTTGTCACCCCAAAGAAAATGATCAGACAAGCTGCAGCAAATCCCCTGACACGATCAGTTCTCTGGGTACCTCTAACAAAAACATAAGCCACAGCGAAGAGAACAGAAAAGCTTGCGAGGTAGTTACGGTGTTCATGAACCAACTCTAGTGCGAAAACACTCGATTCGAGCAAATGGGCAGCCAGAAAAAATAATACGCCAAAGCCAAACACGGGCAATTTTCTGGAGTAAATCAGCGCACCCAACGACAATGCAGCCAGGGTGACTACCGATAAAATCGTGGTCCAAGGAGAAAAGAGCGATTTCGACACAACGAAATCGTCGTGAAATAGTCCCAAAGAGCTGTTGATAGGCAGGAGTATCTGGCCAATGTAATAGAAAAGAACTCGGGCCTCAGTGAGCAGACGCTCACCTAGAGTGAAATCTCGCCTTGCATAACCATTCAGGATCCAGTCAGGAAACACGAGGAAGTATGCAGAGACCACTATTCCCGGAATCAGAAGAAGACCAACAAAAGAGTAAACCAGCGGACGACTGACCCTCTGCTCGCCGGCAGCTCGGAACCTCAGAAACAGAAACTCTAAGATGAGCAGGTAGACAGGCAATAGTATCGCGTTTTCCTTACTCGCGAGAGCAAGCGGCCAGCAAATCAAGAGACTAGTCACGAACAGAACGGTTCGTGCAACGTACCTTTCCTGCCCGACTAGCTGCCTTGCCCTCAAATAAGCAAGCATTCCGAGCAAAGTAAAAAGTGCACTGAGACCCGCCATTCGCTGAACAGAGTACAGCACTGTTGTTAGGTTGATCGGGTGCAGAAGCCAAAGCAGCATAACAAGGAAGGCAAAGAGCCTCCGACGCGGGGTAGGAATGTCGCAAAGGTATTCACATAGAGAAAGGGAAATAGCGTATATGGTCACCCCGCAAAGCACGTGAATTAAAAGATTGACCAGCTTGAAATAGAACGGATCGAATCCAAAAAACACGTAATTAAGCGCAAAACTAAGCATTGCAAGCGGGCGCCCCAACGGCCCCGCCGTTCCCGAAAGCGCAGCGTCCCAGAGCGCTTTGAAGCTAAGGGAATCCTGCTTTAGGGATTGATTACCAAGAATATTCCATTCATCGTCAAAGTAAAAACCGCCAGACAACCCAAGAACGTATGCTGCGACTGTCAGGACGGCGGCACATAGAAAGTGAAAATAGATGTTGTTTTTTATCCACATAATAAAAAAGCGCCCGAAGGCGCTTTCTCCTGTCGTCCAATATCAGACGAAGTCTAACTTAGCGACAGTTGGAAGGCAGGTACTTGGCATCCAACGAGGTGGCTGCGCAGACCCAGGTAACACCAGTAGAGCTACCAGTACCGGTCAGCGTGAATTCATCACCTGCAGTTACGTCGCCACCCAAGGCCTCAACGCCCATAGTAATTACGCCTACGGTAGCGCTGGTTCTGGAGTAGGTCATGTCCTGAACCACATCTGTTGAGTAGTTCGCTGCAGCGTCCAGGCCCGCAGTCGCCTGGTCAGCAGGCATGGAGCCCTGAGAAATGTAGTATTCCGAGACTGCAGTCTTGGCCTGAGAGGCAATGGCCATGGCTTCAGTCACTTTTGCACGAATGGTGTAATCTTGGTAAGCCGGAATTGCTACCGCAGCCAGAATACCGATGATCGCTACTACGATCATAAGTTCGATCAAAGTAAAACCCTGCTGTGTTTTTTTCATGCTTATCTCCAATTTTTCTCGGTTTTGCCCCTCGCCAGAGCGGCCTGCCAATCACTCTGCACTCATCGTGCCAAAACTAAGATTTAATTTTTCTTGTTTTTTTTCAAAATCTTACACTCCGATCCATCGATGGCTAGAGTAATTTTCACATCCGGATACCGTACCAACATTGTCACCATATGACGCATTTCGTCACATCATTTCGATGCACTGAGCAACTATCTGTTACCGTGCATGCTACACATTAATAAACTTTCAAAAGCTATTCGCTCCATCTAAACTCAGACCTACTGATTAAGAAACCATGTTTCAGCCACTTAGCCGATTTTTTTGACTTCCTATGGCAACTAACCAGAGCAATGTAACTCTCACCGGACTGGCCAGGCGCTTCGTTGACGACGGTATTCTCGACGAACGGGTGGCAAAGGATGCATTCCTTCAAGCGTCTCAAAACCGCATCCCGCTCATCACCTACCTGAGCCAAAACAATCTCGCAGACAGCGCAAAACTGGCGTTCTCCGCAGCAATGGAATTCGGGACTTCGGTGCTTGATCTGGACGCTTTTGCACCCGAAATGCTTCCTGAACAGCTAGTCGATGAAAAACTGCTTCGAAAGCACAATGTTCTGCCTCTCTATAAGCGTGGGAATAGGCTATTCATAGGGGTTTCCGACCCAACAAACATCCAGGCTCTCGACGAGATAAAATTCAATACCGGCCTGAGCACGGACGCCGTTCTGGTGGACGACGCTAAGTTAAGAGCGGCTATCGACAAATATCTCGAGTCTCAGGATACGTCAATGGGAGACCTCGAAGATGCTGATTTGGAGGGCGTGGAAACGGAAGGCGGCGACCAGGATGACGATAATGCCGTAAACGCCCATGAGGTGGACGACGCACCAATTGTAAAGTATGTGAACAAGATGCTCCTGGACGCCATCCGTGGCGGTGCATCGGATGTACACTTCGAACCTTATGAGAAAGTTTATCGGGTACGTTACCGGACGGACGGTATCTTGAAGGAGGTATCTCGCCCATCTATAAAGCTGGCACCGAAAATCTCTGCGCGCGTAAAGATTATGGCGCAGCTGGACATTTCTGAGCGTCGCGTTCCCCAGGATGGCCGAATCAAAATGAAACTGTCGAAAACCAAGGCCATCGACTTTCGAGTGAACACGCTGCCCACCCTTTGGGGAGAGAAAATTGTTCTTCGAATACTTGATCCGAGTCAGGCGAAGCTTGGCATTGACATCTTGGGTTACGAAGACGATCAAAAACAAATGTACATGGAAGCCTTGGAGCAGCCGCAAGGCATGATCCTCGTAACCGGCCCAACTGGTTCCGGCAAGACCGTATCCCTGTATACCGGTCTGAATATCCTGAATACCGCCGAACGCAATATTTCAACGGCTGAGGATCCCGCCGAGATCAATCTGGAAGGCATCAATCAGGTCAATGTGAACAACAAAGTCGGCTTGGGGTTTGCCGAAGCCCTGAGGGCATTCCTTCGCCAGGACCCTGATGTCATCATGGTTGGTGAAATTCGGGATCTTGAAACAGCCAATATCGCGATAAAAGCAGCACAAACTGGCCACCTCGTTCTATCAACCCTACACACCAACAGCGCTGCCGAAACGCTCACTCGAATGATGAACATGGGCGTCCCTGCATTCAACATCGCGACCTCAGTCAGCTTGATCATCGCACAGAGACTTGGTAGGCGACTCTGCAACAATTGCAAACAAGCGGCAGACATTCCCAAAGACGTGCTCCTGACCGAAGGGTTCACACAAGAACAAATTGATACAGGCTTCACGTTGTACCGCCCAAAAGGCTGTGATAAATGCAATGGTGGATATAAAGGCCGCGTTGGGATCTACGAGGTGGTCAGGATTACGGACGAACTGGCAAACATGATTATGGAAGAAGCCAGCTCCATTAAAATTGCAAAACAGGCTCAGGCGGAAGGTTTCCGGAATCTAAGGCAATCAGCGCTCCTTAAAGTGATTCAGGGAGTAACAAGTCTAGAAGAAGCTAACCGCGTGACGAAGGATTAAGCATGGCAGAAAAAGCGCAAAAGCTGGAATCGTACGTTTGGGAAGGGAAAGATCGGAAAGGGAACAAATCAAAGGGCGAACTTACCGGCCCTAGCCTGGCTCTCGTGAAAGCGCAGCTGCGCAAACAAGGGATTATTGCAGATAAAGTCAAGAAGAAGCCCAAGCCTCTGTTCGGTGGCAGCAAAAAAATAACACCTTTCGATATCGCGATGTTGACTCGCCAACTCGCCACGATGATGAAAGCGGGCGTACCGTTGGTACAAAGCTTCGATATCGTTGCGGATGGTCTTGAGAACAAAGGACTCCAGGAATTGGTCATTCTTATCAGGAATGACATTTCCTCCGGCACCAGCTTCGCCGGCTCCCTGAGGAAGCACCCAAAGTACTTTGACGACCTGTACTGCAACCTTGTGGATTCAGGCGAAAAGGCGGGCGCACTTGAACAGATGCTCGATCGAATTGCCACCTACCTCGAAAAAACTGAAATACTGAAAAAGAAGGTGAAAAAGGCAATGACCTATCCGATTGCAGTTGTCGTGGTTGCAATCATCGTCACTGCCATTCTTCTCATCAAAGTGGTGCCGCAATTTGAAGCGCTTTTCCAGGATTTCGGAGCGGACCTACCCGTTTTCACTCAGTTTGTCATCCGCATATCTGAATGGCTGCAAGAATGGTGGTTTATTGCACTGCTTGGATTAGTAGGGGTCATTTTCCTCTTTAAAGAAGGCCGGCGCAGATCTCCAAAATTTTCCGACCTCGTCGACAAATATTTCCTCAAGATTCCCATTATGGGTGAGATATTGGATAAGTCCGCTGTCGCAAAATTTGGCAGAGTTCTATCAACCACGTTTGCGTCAGGTGTCCCTCTCGTTGATGCATTGGACTCAGTTGCCGGCGCAACGGGTAATGCTGTATACCGCGATGCCATCATGAATATCAAAGCGGATGTTTCGAGCGGTACTCAACTGCAGGCGTCTATGCGGCAGCAAGACCTCTTCCCTGTGATGGCAGTGCAGTTGACTGCCATCGGTGAAGAGTCGGGTAATCTGGATGAGATGCTTGAGAAAGTTGCAGAGCACTACGAAGGCGTCGTCGACGACATGGTGGACAACCTAACCGCCCTTATGGAACCGATGATCATGGCCGTGCTCGGCGTACTCGTTGGCGGCCTCATTATTGCCATGTACCTCCCAATTTTCCAGATGGGTCAGGTGGTCTAGAACACATCAACTTTTCGCGCCAGATACAGTCAGGTCAGATTTTTTGGAATCTGACCTGACTCTGCTTATTAGTTTACTCAGGAACTTTCATGCCTGCTCTTGATACACTCTTCGCCACACCTTGGACGCTTTACGTTGCAGTTGCACTTATCTCTCTATGCATTGGCAGCTTCCTGAACGTAGTCATTCTGCGCCTGCCAAAGATGATGGAACAAGACTGGCGCTGCCAGTGCGAGGAGTTCCTGGAGCTACCGGACAGTCAGAGAAACCCTCAGGAACCGATTACGCTCTCCAAGCCCGCATCCACCTGCCCTTCTTGCGGCCATAAGATCCGGGCCTGGGAAAACATTCCGGTGGTCAGTTACCTGCTTTTAGGAGGTAAATGCGCCTCCTGCAAAACCGGCATTTCACCTCGCTACCCCCTGATCGAGGCTCTGACCGCGCTGCTTTCGATTGCGACCATTGCCCTGCTCGGCCCGACCGAAAGCACCTTGTGGGCGCTGTTGCTGGTGTGGGCCCTGGTGGCGTTGACCGTGATCGATTTCGACACCCAGTTGCTGCCCGACAGCATCACGCTGCCTTTGATGTGGCTGGGCCTGGTGCTCAACTACTTCGGTGGCCTGACCGATTTCACCAGCGCCTTCTGGGGCGCCGTCGCCGGTTACCTGTCGCTCTGGTCGGTGTACTGGCTGTTCAAACTGATCACTGGCAAGGAGGGCATGGGCCACGGGGATTTCAAACTGCTTGCCGCGCTTGGCGCCTGGCTGGGCTGGCAACTGCTGCCGGCGATCATCCTGTTGTCCTCCCTGGTGGGTGCAGTCGTAGGTATCGGCTTGATGGTGTTCCGCAAGCACGGTCGGGAAGTGCCCATTCCTTTCGGCCCTTACCTGGCCGCCGCTGGGCTGCTGTGCCTGTGGTTCGGCCCGGCGATCCAGGACTTCTGGTTTGGCTTTCTGGGTGTGTAACTGATGGCAATCGTGGGCCTGACCGGCGGCATAGGTTCCGGCAAATCAACCATCGCCCGACTGTTTGGCGAACTGGGCATCCACTGGGTGGATGCCGACAACGTGGCCCGGGAGGTGGTGGAGCCAGGCACCTCTGCGCTGGAAGCCATCGCCGGGCATTTTGGATCCGATATCCTGGACGCCAACGGTGCCCTGGACCGGGCCAAACTGCGAACCATCGTCTTCGAAGCACCGGAGGAGCGAACCTGGCTGGAATCGCTGCTGCATCCGGTCATCCGGGAAGAGCTGATCCGGCAGCTGCATCCAGCCGACTACCCTCATCCTTACGTGCTGCTGGTTACCCCCCTGCTGTACGAGACCGACCAGCACCAGCTGGTGGACTACTCGGTGGTGGTGGACGTACCCGTGGAGGTACAGATCGAACGCACCATGAGCCGGGACACGAACACCCGCGACCAGGTGGAGCGCATCATCGCCGCACAGATGCCCCGGGAGGAGCGGCGCGATCGGGCCGACGCTATAATTGATAACAACCGCCCGTTGGCTGACGTGGAGCGTCAGGTCCATGATGTGCACAAAAGGATTTTGGTGGATCTTGTCTGAACGACCGCTGTTTTACCGACTGATCACTCTGGCGGCCCTCCTCTTTTGCCTCGCACCTTTCTCGTCCCAGGCGGCCGAACCCGTGTTTGAAGTGCAACAGCGCCAGGTGCCCGACATCCTGGCGCCGGAAACCCTGCCTCTGGATTTCTACACCTTCTCCCCGGAGGAGTACTGGGCGGAGCCCCTGGATTCCTACTGGATCAATTTCAGCAACTGGGTGCTGCTGCAGGGACGGACCCAGAACCCCAAGGTCGAGCGCCTGGGTCAGTGGGCAGATCGGACGCTCTCCGGCAGCGACTACGGCCTGCCCAATAACGCCAGTTACCTGCGAATCGGGTTTGCCACCGAGTCCGAGTACGGCAACCCGCTTCAGTTTGAGCCGGAGGCCCGCTTCCGGCTGGACGTTCCCACCGCGCGCCGCAAGCTGCGCCTGGTGATCGAGAGTGAGAGCGAGGAACTGATCCCCCTGGCAGAGCGGCAGCGAGATCGCCAGCTAACCCAGCCCGAACGCTCTGACACCGAAACCACCGGGGCCCTGCGTTTACTCTCACAGGTTGGCGACGCTATCAATCTGTCGAACGATGTCGGGGTTCGGTTGCGCCTGCCGCCGGATGTGTTTTGGCGGGCCACGGCACGCAAACAATGGCAATTGGATAAAAACTGGTTGCTGAGAGCCCAGCAACGGTTTTATTACTTTCACAACGATGGCTGGGGCGAACGCACCTTACTGACCGCCGGCCGCGACGTCAGCAAGGGCTGGTATTTCGTGTCCTCCTCAGAACTGGAATGGATCCACGACGAGCGCGAATTTGTGGCGGCCCAGATTTTCAGTGTTGATAAACGCCTGAACAACCGCTCCACGCTGACTCCCCGGTTGGGCGTACTCGGTGAAAGCCAGCCTAGCTGGCGCACCACCACCTATTTTGCCGACCTCACCTATCGCTATCGGCTGCACAGCGACTGGGTCTTTGGCGAAGTCATCCCGGCGCTGGAATTCCCGCGGGACGAAAGCTTCAAGGACCAAGCGTCGCTGGTACTGCGCATTGAACTGTTCTTCTCCGGCAGCCTGAAACGCCCTTATCTGGATTGACCATGCCCCGACACCCATCCCGCCCCGCCGCGGACGCACTGACCCTGTCGCCCATTGCCTATACGCGCTCCTGCTTTCGCGACAAGTTTGGCGTACCGCGCCAGCCCGGCCTGACCCGACATGCCCACGCGGAACTGGTGATCGAATCACCGTTCGACCGTGAGGATGCTTTTCGGGGCCTGGAATCGGCCTCGCACCTGTGGCTGACCTTTCAGTTTCATGAGGCGGTTCGTGCCGACTGGCGCCCGGTGGTCCGGCCGCCACGCCTGGGCGGTAACAAGAAGATCGGGGTGTTTGCCAGCCGCTCGCCGTTCCGGCCCAACAGCCTGGGGCTGTCGGTGGTTCGCAATCGCGGACTGGCCCGCAAGGAAGGCCGCCTGGTGCTGCACATCAGCGACCACGACCTGATCGAGGGCACCCCCATTCTGGACATCAAACCCTATCTGCCCTTTGCCGATTCGGTGCCGGATGCGTCCCTTGGCTGGGCCGATTCGCCACCCACCGAGCGCCTGCCGGTCCGTTTTCATCCAGAAGCCGACGAGCAGCTCAAGCAGCTGCCATCGGACCGCTATCCGGAACTGCGGCTGCTGATTGAGGATGTGGTCGGCTACGACCCTCGCCCTTCGTTTCGCCGGGGAACGGAAGAAGACCGCATCTACGGCGCGCACCTTTACGATCTGAACGTTCGCTTCCAGTTTGTGGCCGATGACTCCGGTGAACGTGTCGAAGTGCTAACGGTCTGTTAAACTCTCCTTGGTCATTTTGTAGTCGACACAGGGAATTCGTGCATTGCCTTCTAAACGTATATTGACGCGTCTTGGAATCCGGCCGCTGGCTGCGCGACTGCTCGCCTACGTCTTGCTGTTTAGCCTGATGTTTTCCCTGATCGCGACCGGCGTTCAGATGATCGGTGAGGTCGAGCGCCGCAAGGCCGAACTCCGGGATACCCAGACCAAGGCCGCGGAATTGATTTCCGGCAGCATGAGCAACAACATCTGGCTCATGAACTACAGCGAGGTGGCCAACAGCCTCGACGATATGAAGGCGATCAACGCCATCCAGCATGCCCGGGTCATGACTTCCACCGGAGACGCATTCACCACCGGCACCTACCCCGAGGGCCGGGTGATCTCCCAGACGTTTCCCCTGGTGTTCGACCGCTCCAGTTTCCAGGCTCCGGAGAATGTCGGCGAACTGACCCTGACCTCCTCGGTCGAGCAAATCCACGACGACCTGTTCGACCGGGCTCTGGTCAATCTGTTGGTGCAGTCCATCGTGGTTATGCTCGGCACCCTCGGGCTGCTGGTGATTGTCCGCCTGACCCTATCGCGACACCTGGAAACCATGGCCGATTACGCCGCCCGCCTGAACCTGGACGCCCTGGTCGATCCTCTGAAACTGAAACGGACCGAACCCAAGACACCCGATGAATTGTCCGAACTGGAACAGGCCCTGAACAAGATGCGGCTCCAGATTCTCGACGACACCCAGTCGCTGCGCCAGACCACCTTGCAATCCCAGGGTGAGCGGGACGAGGCGGTGCGAGCCAACCACGCCAAGAACCAGTTTCTCGCCAACGTCAGCCACGAACTGCGCACTCCCCTTCAGTCGGTGCTGGGGTACGCCAACCTGCTCACCGACACGCCTCTGGATCAGGACCAGCGGGAATACGTGCAGACCCTGCTGAGCGCCTCGGAAAGCCTGTCCGCTATTATTAATGACCTGCTGGACATCTCCAGCATGGAAGCCGGCAAACTGGTCCTGGACCAGATCCCTTTTGACCTCCGGGAAACCCTGAACGATCTGGTGCACATGCTGGGCGCCCGGGCCCGGGAGAAGGGCCTGGCCCTGGAACTTCGCATCGACGAAAACCTGCCCTGGGCGCTGGAAGGCGACCCGGTCCGGCTCCGGCAGGTGCTCCTGAACCTGACCTCCAACGCCATCAAGTTCACCGATTCTGGCCATGTGCTGATCAGCATTGAGGTGCTGGGCCGACGCGACAACCAGGCCCGTTTGCGCCTGGCGGTCGAGGACACCGGGGTGGGCATCAATCCGGAAGACATCCCCCTGGTGTATGAACCCTATGTTCAGTTGGGGCAGCGCTTCCAGCGCCAGTTGCCGGGCGCTGGCCTCGGCCTCACCATCTGCCGGCAGCTGGTCAACCTGATGGACGGCTCGCTCGATTTGGAAAGCCGCCCGGGTGAGGGCTCCACGTTTTGGATCGAGCTCAATCTTCCGGTGGCTCCGGAGAGCTCGGCCAGGGTTCGCCCGGACACCCGCATGGTTCGCAACAAACGCATTCTGGTGGTGGACTCCTACGAGCTGTCCCGCAAGATCACACTGGAAATGCTGTCCCGACACGATGTCCACATCGAGGCCGTGAAATCCGCCGGCGAAGCCCTGACCTCCCTGCGCCAGGCGTTCGACAGCCTCCAGCCGTTCGACGCCCTGATCCTCGATGGTTTCGTGCCCGATATGGACAGCGACCTGCTGTGCCGGCAGATCCGCAGCAACCCGCAATGGTCGGAGATGCGCCTGCTGATCCTGTCGTCGAACCCGCAGCGGGGCGACGCTGAACATTTTCGTCAGGCGGGCGCCGACGCCTTCCTGAGCAAATCCCTGCGTGAGTCCTGCCTAACCCCGATCCTGAACCAGCTGTTCGTGGACGCGAATAAGCGCGAACGCCCCTTCCTGACACGCTTCTCGTTGCAAGCGGTGAGTGAGTTCTCCCGCCGCCGCGAATTGCCCTGCGGCCGCATGAAGGTACTGCTGGTGGAGGATAACCCGGTGAACCGGACGCTGACCCAGAGACTGCTGGAAAAACTCGGATGTGATGTGATGACCGCCAACGACGGCGAAGCCGCCGCCAGCCTGTGGCAGTGGCACCCGTTTGATCTGGTCTTCATGGATTGCATCATGCCCCGGGTGGATGGTTTCGAGGCCACCCGACGGCTGCGGGAATGGGAAGCAGCGAACAAGCGGCAACGAGTGCCGGTGGTGGCCCTCACCGCCAGCGCCATGGAGGAAGACGAAGAAAAATGCCGCCGCGCCGGCATGGATTCTTTTGTGGCCAAGCCGGTCAATATTGAAATGCTACGGGCAGTGCTGGAACAATACTCGCCCGAGTCCGTCGCTTCCTGAGCAGGTGGCGGACACCTCAACCGGAAACCGATCAGATTTAAGGCTCCCATGAACGTCGAATGCCCCACCTGCAAAAAGTCCGTGGAATGGACCGAGGCCAACCCCTACCGCCCATTTTGTTCGGAGCGCTGCAAACTCATTGATCTGGGCGCCTGGGCCAACGAGGAATACCGGGTTCCAGCTGAGAACGTTTCACCGGACGATCTCGATCAAGGCGATGACGAAACCCGTCACTGAAGCACCCGCGACCGACCGCGAATCCAGATTAAGCACAGCTTACGGCCATTTAAGTTGAGCCCTTGATGGGGGCCGGCTAAGATGCCCCAACGATTTTAATAACTTACGAAAGGTGCATGCATGAAAGTATCCCGTATTTCGCTGTTGGTACTGTCACTGGCCTCGGCCCCCGCGTTCGCCGGCGACGTAGATCTGAGCCTCACCGACGACTCCGTGAAAGGCCAAGTCAACTTCCTGGGCAGCCAGGACGATCTGCAGATGGGCGCCGGTTACACCTATCGTGAAGGTGGCCTGGACATTCTGAACCTGGATTTCCACGCTCAGGGCCGCACCGCTGTCGGCAACCTGCCCACCACCGCCGGCCTTGGTATGCGCGGCTACGCCTGGGATGCCGACAACAGCCTGGACGGCGGCGCCATCGGCCTGGGCGGCTTTGCCACCATGAACATCCCCAAGGTACCCGGCCTGTCCGTCACCGGCAGCCTGCACTACGCCCCGAGCATCCTGTCGTTCGGCGATTCCGACGACCTGACCAACCTGGAGCTGCGGGCCAGCTACCGTGTGATCCGTAACGCCGAGGTCTTCGCCGGCTACCGTTACCTGAACACCGAACTGGACAGCCCCTTCCGCGGCGATGTGGATCTGGACGACGGCGTTCTGGCGGGCATGAAGATCTACTTCTGATCCTGCCTCCGGTCCCGGATTCTCCAATCCAGGAAGGCGCCCTCCGGGGCGCCTTTTTCGTGCCGTCCCTCACGCTTTGCAACACACCCAATTGATAGACTTGATGCCTGAATTTCTTGCACGGACAGCCAGGCATGCGTTTACTCCCCGGATTGGCGATATCTACCACCCTGCTTCTTTTTGCCGGCTGCGGTGGCGGCGACGATGCCCTCAGCGACACCCGCAATAACCCGAACGATTTTGGCGGCGCGACCAACTCGATAAACGACTTCAGTCAGGGCAGCACGGGGGATTCCACCAACACCAGCGGTCTTGAGGCCAACGAGGTCCGGATCACCCTGGAGGTGCCGGGCAGTTACGCACCCGATGCCGAGCTCACCCGCCGCAACCTGAAAATCGTGCAACCGGACCGGGTCAGCGTTTACGCCACCAACACCGCGCTGCAACACCTTGGCTCCATTCCGGTCACCACGCGCACCGACGCCAGCGGCAATACCATCATCGCCTTCGACAACGGCCAGCCCCTGGCGCCCGATGTCATCATTGAAGCCCGCTTCGGCAACGCCGTGATGCGCTCCCTGGCAGCCGATGCCGACCGGGATGTAAAAATTAACCCATTCTCCGAGTACCTGGTGCGCAACACCCTGCCCAGATACAGCGAAGACGAATTCCAGGGCATCCTCGACTGCGTCAACGACACCGGCGGTAGCCTGTGCCTGAACAAGTATGTCTGGTCGACCCTGGCCGACCAGGTCCACGATTTCGAGATCGACATTCCGGCCAACGCCACCGTCAACAGCGCCCTCGAGTTGCTCGGCGAGCGCGGCGACTTCGCCCGGTACGTTGCCGCCATGGCGGACTATGCCCTGCTGGACGAGGGCTCCTCGGGCAAGATCAGCGCCAGCTCCGCTGATTACAACTCGGTGTTTCTGGGCATAGAGCTGGGCCAGACTTTCCTCGAGAGCACCTTGGTCGACTCTGGCCAATGGAGTGTGCGCACCGCCCAGGAGGAGCGACTCGAGGACGCCAACGGGGTTGGCTACGTTTACCCGGCGCTGACGCTGACCAGCTTCGACACCTTCAACATTCGAGTGACCTCCCTGGCCAGCGACATCCCCTACGACCGGGAGACCCTCATTCATCAGGAGGGCAACAACTTCTTCTTCCGTGGCCCGGGTATCTGGGAGCGCAACACTCACGCCTCGTCGCCAGGCGCGGCCACCTTGCTTGAAGACCAGCGCCTGCTGGCCGGGCGGGCGCTGTACCAAAGCATCACCGAGCGTGACACACGCACCCTGGGCTGGACGCGCAACCCCTACTACCTGGACGCCTACACCTCGGCGCCGGAGTCAGATAACACTGGCCCGGACCGGGTGGTGAGTGGTTACTTCAGTGCCGGCAAGGCCATCGAGCTGGAGTCGGCGAACGGCGGTCTCAGGCGCGGTGACACCCTTGAGGATCATTACCTGTCGGTGCTCGAGCTGGACCTGCTGCGCCAACCCGGCTTCAACCTGGACACCCTGAACGGCAAGGATTACAACGTGGTCTACCTGGCCCTGCTGCTGGGCGACGGGAGCACACCCGTGACCCTGGAATCAGGCTTTGGCACCTGGCAGATTTCGGGCAATTCAGTCAGTCAGACTCAGGCGGTGTCCCAGGTTTTCCGGGACAGCTCCGGGGCCGTCGCCTCCGACGATGCCGGTACCCTGACCCAATCCTGGACCCTGAGTCAGCGCACCGCCCGGCTCAGCTCCGGCGACCAAAACATCGGGCGCCTGAACCTTGATGTCAGTACCGCATCCGGTATGTTTGACCAGCCCGACATTGGCGTAGGCGCCAGCACGCCGGACGGCAGCCTGTTGGCGTTTAACCTCGACGACAGCGGCCTGGGTGATGGGCTCCTCGTGGCCGCCAGCCAAGCCACGGCGTCACTTCCGACGTCCGGCCGCTTCCGGGTGCAGGGCATTCAATTGGGAATGGCGTCCGACATCAATCGGCTGACCCATTTCGAAAACGCGGTACTCACCCTGCAGTCCGCTACCTCGGCCACGCTCGAGCCGCACAATCTGGAGGTTGTGCATTCGGTCAGCGGCGAATCGGTATCCACCCCGGCCTCACAGCAACCGGACAACATTGCCCTCGCCTACACCGGACTAGGCAATGGCCAGGTCAGTCTCAGCGCCGCCAATCTGCTCCTGGAAGGTTTCTACACCCAGGACCAAAACCAGTTCTTCCTGCGCCTGAGGGACACGATAGGCGGTGAGGAACAGATTGGCCTGGTGCTGGCCACCCGCATTCCCTGACCACCCGAGGATCAAGCGCTTCCCCCTGGCCCCTGCGGCCATGGGCCATCAGGCAGACGTCCCCGTATTAACTGTTATAATCTAGAGTCGAAAGTTTCTGACGTGAGGTTGTATGTCTGCAGTAAAACGGGCCCTGATGCTGGTTGTACCAATGATTGCGTTTGCCGTCGGGGGCGGCCTCTACGTGCCACCGACGACCATGGAAAGCACCGAAACCGGCTCGGAATTGCCCTTGCTGTCGCTACCTTCACTCCCCTCCTGGGCCAACGAAGCCCTGCCGGATTTCGCCGCCTACCGGGATACCACCGAGAAGAAGGCCGCGTTTTTTTCATTCCTGTACCCGCGCATCGTCCTCGCCAATTCGCGGATTCTGCTCGAACGAAGTTACCTCGACAGCCTGGCTGGCAAGGACACCCTGAGCAAGAAAGAGCGGCAATGGCTGAAAGCCCAGGCCGACCGGTTACGGGTGGACGGCAAGATCGGCTCCGACCAGCAATTCGCCTTGCTGCGCAAACGTCTGGACGTGATACCACCGTCGCTGGTGTTGGCCCAGGCCGCCAATGAATCCGCCTGGGGCACCTCGCGCTTTGCCACCAAGGGCAACAACCTGTTCGGCCAGTGGTGTTTTTCCAAGGGCTGCGGGCTGGTCCCCCGCGGACGGGTTGAGGGCGCCAGCCACGAGGTCGCGAAATTCCCGTCACCGTATCGCTCGGTCCGGGCCTACATCCAGAACCTGAACCGACACGAGACCTACCAGACGATGCGAGACATCCGCCAGGAAGACCGCCTGGCCAACGACCCGCTGTCCGGCGTTGACATGGCCCAGGGGCTGTTGGGGTACTCGGAGCGGGGCGAGGAATACGTCGAAGAAATCCGCGCGATGATCCACTACAACAACCTGTCGTTCTACGACGAAGATTTTCGGGACGCCATCAAGGACACCAGTCCCGACAACCTGCTGAACCAGGCCTCGGCATCCAACGCTACTCGCTTGCTGCCCGGGCAGAAAGGTCCGACGAAAATCCCGGCCGAAGGCTGACACAACTTTAACCCTCTAACCCTCAGAGACCATCTGGCATGCTTCATTTTTTGCCTGCGCCGCTCAAGGGAACCCTGGCGGCGCTGTTGATCCTGTGCAACACCCTGGTTCTGTTCCCGGTCCTCCTGGTGTTTGCCATCACCAAACTGGTTATTCCCCTGGCCCCGGTCCGTCGCGCCTGCACCATTGTCCTGAACCGGATCGCCTGGATCTGGATTGGCTTTAACAACCTCCTGATGGATGCACTTCACCGCGTCGAGTGGGACGTACGCGGGGCCGAGAAACTGAGCCCGGAGCACTGGTATTTCGTTACCTGCAACCACCAGACCTGGGCCGATATCCCGGCCATTCAGTACGTGCTGAACAGCCGCATTCCATTACTGAAGTTCTTCCTGAAAAAGGAGCTCATCTGGGTGCCCCTACTGGGGGTGGCGTGGTGGGCATTGGATTTCCCCTTCATGCACCGGCACACCAAGGAGCAAATCGCGCGGCGGCCGGAGCTGAAAGGCAAGGACGTGGCGGCCACCCAGGCGGCCTGCGAAAAATTCCGTTTCACACCGGTGACCATTTTCAATTTCATGGAAGGTACCCGTTTCACGCCCGACAAGCACCAGCGGCAGAACTCACCCTACGAAAACCTGTTGAAGCCACGGGCCGGTGGCACTGCCTTCGTGCTCCAGGCCATGGGGGACATGATCCACACCATGCTGGATGTCACCATCGTTTACCCCGATGGCCGGGCCGGGTTCTGGGATTACCTCTGCGGCCGGATCCAGCGGATCACCATCGATATTCGCACCCGTGAGATACCCGAGCGCTTCCTGGGTATGGATTACGAAAACGACCGCGAAATTCGCAGGGACTTCCAGCGCTGGGTCAGCGAGCTCTGGGCCGACAAGGACGCCCGGATTGCGGCCCTGAAGGCCGCCTAGAGCAGACCCAGCTCCCGTGCCCGGACGATGGCCTGGGTTCGGGATTTGACCTCCAGCTTGGCATTGATTCGCCGAGCGTGGGTTTTGACGGTGTGCAGCGAGATGTGCAGCTTGTCGGCGATCTCCTGATTGGACAGGCCCTTGGCAATCAACTCGAGAACGCCCTGCTCGCGGTCGCTGATCGGCTCTGCCAGGGCATCGACCGACTCGCTCTCCACCCGCAACTCGAACAAACGGCCAAGCGCCTCTTTGAAGGGGCCGGCCGCCAACTGGCCGAAGCCTTTCTCCATCAGCGGCTGAAGCTCCGAGCGCAGCTCGGCAAATGGGCTGATGAAATGCTCGCGAGCGGCGTCGGCCACCGCCGCCACCAGAATTTTCTGAGCCGCGGTCGCGCCCTTCTCCTCCTGCACCAGGACCGCATCCAACAGGCGGATGTGCAGATCGACACCCCAGGGGATGACCCCGTCAAAGCGGGCGCGGATGGCCTGCAGGGTTTCCCGGGCCCGAACGACATCTCCGCGGGCGACTTCCACCCTTACCTGCATGCAATCGAGCAGCCCCGGCATCATTGGAAACAGCTCCGGTACGCAGCCGGCCTGACGATAAGGCTCCAGCTTCGCGACCGCCTGGGCGGCACTCTCGACCTGATTCTGAGCCAGCCAACAGCTGGCCTTGAGGGCTTCAAGCACCGGGACAAACAGGGCTTCGTCGACCTGCCAGGCGTGCATGGTTCGCTCAGCCCGTCCGATCCAGACAAAGGCATCCTTGAACTTGCCCGCCGCCCGGCACATCAGAATCCGGATGGTCATGGCCAGCAACAAGCCCAGATCCCGGGTTCGCTCCGCGTGGCGGCCACAGGTCACCAGCAGCCGGTCGGCTTCGCGCTCACGGCCCTGGTGCCAGAGCACCAGTCCGAGGTTGAGCTGCAACCGGGTTTCCCCGATCCTTGCGGGCCGGGACAGTTCATGCATAGCCGTATCCAGACCGGTACGCAGCAGTTGTTCCGCGTACCGAAGGGCGCCCTTGCCCAACTCGATGCGGGCGTGGGAATAGACCGCCAGCGCCTCGGAACCGGAGTCACCGGCTTCCCGGGCCAGGCGGGACGCGGCCCGGTTGGCTTCCCGAGCCTCCGAAAATCGCCCGGAGGCACACAGGGCACTGGAGCGCACCATCTGGGTCACCAGTTGCCCCTGGGTCGACAGCCCACCCACCGTCAGGGCCTGGTCGGCCATTTCCAGCGCCGGGACAACACTGCCCTCACCGCGAAGAATGAACGCTTTCAGGGCACAGATCCGGGCGGCGTGCTCCTCTTGCTCGGCGCTGTCGAGCCCGTCGATAAGTGCGCGGGCCTGACGGAACTGGCCACCAATGGCGTGAACCCAGCTATACACGATGCGCAAACGCGCACTCCGCTCCAGGAGCTGGCTGGGCAGACTTTTCCGAAGCTTGAGCAGCGACGCCGTATCCTGTCCCAAGAGCAGTGCTTCGGACCCCTCGGACGCAATTTCCAGTACCCGTTCGTCGTCACCGGCCAGCAACGCGTATTTCAAGGCCTCGGGAATCTGTTCCCGCTCACCAAACCAGTAGCTCGCCCGGGTCATACGCTCGGTGTGACCGGCCAGGGCGGGCGTTCGCAGCCATTCCTGCAACAGAGGGTTGAACCGGTACCAACGGCCCCGACCGGCCATGGTCCGCAGTGGCAGTCCCAGTTCAATAGCTTGGGACGGCATCAAGCCAATGTCCGGCATGACCGGCGCCAGTGCGGAAAAGAGCTCGTCAGAACAGAGCTCCAGCTCCGCCATCACCCGCAGGGAGCGGCGCTGCGCTGAGGTCAGATTGCCCAGAACCGAGTCCTTCAGGAAACGCTCAATGCTGTTGGTTTCCTGCACCGGTCTCAGCTCGGCCTGCCGGTCAATTTCACGGCGGTAGAGTGCCAGGGGCGTGGGCCAACCCTCCGTGACGTCGTACAGATTGTCCACCGCGACACTGGTCAGCCGGTTCTGCTCCAACAGGGAGCTGAAAAAATCGAAGGTTTCCGAGCGGCTGAATTCGAGCACCTCGCCGCCCAGACGGCTGAACCGGTTTTCCAACTCCAGGGCATGGGTTTCGAACGGGAGCGCCCGGCGTGACATCAATACCAGCGACAGCTGTTCCGGCAATTCGGTCACCAGCTGCTGAAGCAGGGCCACAACCGCCGGATTGCCCAGGTTGTGGACATTATCCAGAACCAGCACGCGACGCTTGGCCGAGGCCTCCCGTTCCAGCGCCACCAGCATCATCGCCAGGGCATCGGAGAAGGACGCGCCGCTTTGGAGATTGCTGTCCGAGGCTTCGGGCAGATCGAGGGCGATGGAGATCAGGGTGAGAAACCGGGACGGTGAATTGTCCTGGCCGTTCAGCGGAATCCAGCGCAACGAGTCGGTGTCGTAGCCACCAGCTCGCAGTCCGGCGCACACCGAATGGGACTTGCCATAGCCACACGGCGCCTCAACAAACAGCGTACCTCGAGCCACCACGGCTTCGGCAATGCTGCGGTCCAGGGCCGGTCGGCTCAGCGCGCCTTCGGGCACAGGAGGCACGATGAGTCGCTGCCGGAGCAGGTCCCTGACCAGTTCCCCGCGCTGGAGACCACTGTTCGCTGATTGGAATTCGTCGTTGGCTGCACAGCCATCGTTGAATGGTTTCACGCACTGCCCCGTTTCCAAGCGGTCCGAACCTGGGCTACCCCGGGGACCGAAAATTGCTGCGTTGCACTGACTTTTGGGTGGCTTCCGTCGTTGGGTAAGCCTTTAGTATGAGAGGAAGGTTAAACCAATTCAGGGGCGCGCTGCAAAATTTTGACGGGAAAGGATTTTATCGGGTGGCGGTTTTCCAGCAACGGCGGCTCGGCTACCGGTGAAGCCGGCGCAAACAAAAACGGCGGGCCACTGGCCCGCCGTTTCGATACTGCGTTGAGGCTTAGCGAGTGCCCGCTCGACGCAGAGCCGCCGGCGTGTAGTCACGGGACTGGCGCTTGGCACCAAACTCGTACGGATCGGCTTCTTCGTTAGTCAGACCCAGCGCCAAGTAGCGACCGGACAGCAGGTCATACAGCACTTCGATCGCGTACCAGGGCACGTCCTGATCGTAGAACTGCATGGCATGGGCTTCCGCTACGCGCCACAGCTCACCACGGCCGTCGTAATGGTCGATGACCGAGGCCTGCCAGGAGTCTTCATCGATGAAGAAGTCACGCTGAGCATAGATGTGACGCTCACCATCTTTCAGGGTGGCGCGAACGTGCCACACGCGGTGCAGCTCGTACCGAGTCAGATCCTGGTTGATGTGACCAGCCTTGATGATTTTGTCGTAGCTGAGACTCGGATCAACCAGCTGGTAGGAGTTGTACGGGATGTACATCTCTTTCTTGCCCACCAGCTCCCAGTTGTAGCGATCCGGCGCACCGTTGTACATGTCAAAGTTATCGGAGGTACGCATACCATCGGCTGCGGTACCCGGTCCGTCATAGGCGACCTGAGGCGCGCGACGAACACGACGCTGACCGGCGTTGTATACCCACGCCCGACGGGGCTCGGCGACCTGGTCAATGGTCTCATGAACCAGCAGGACGTTACCGGCCAGACGAGCGGGTGCGGTGATGGCCTGCTTGAAGTAGAACAGTACGTTCGGGTCTTCGTTCGGCTCGAAGTCCTGCAGGGCGGTACGCCAGGTGAACTCGTCCTGGAACTTGACCACCGAGTACGCGCCGCTTTCGGTCGGTGTTACCTGACCGACGTTCCGAGCCACCGAACCACCCCGATAGCGGGTAATGTGGTTCCAGATAGCCTCGAGGCCATTCTGCGGAATCGGGAACGGGGTCGCCTCGGTGTAGTTGCCCAGGCCGTTACCGTTCTTGATCAGCTCGACCTTGGTGGCGTTCGCCATGGTCTGCTTCTCCACCTCATCCGGGTAGGTAGCGGTACGGTGCGTCTCGTACACCGGCATGAAGTAATCGTCGTAGCGCTTGATCATTGCGATCTGACCCGCGGACAGGTTTTCCGCATACTGGTCAACGTTGCTCTGATCAATGACGAACTTCGGTTTTTCACCAGCGAACGGGTTGGTGTAACGACCGTCGCCCTTGTAGCTGGCCGGTGGCGTACTGAGTCCGCCGTCCCATGCCGGGATATCGCCGCCGTTGCCGGCTTTCTCTGCGCCAATTGGGGTCAGGGAATCACCCAGCTTGGCCGCTTCCTCGGCAGAAACCGCACCATGGGCCTGACTGGCAATCACACTCGCAGCCAATACACCCGTGGCCAGAAGTTTCTTGTTCAGTTTCATTTAAAGTACCTCGTTAAACGAATTCTTTCCGGTATCAGAATGAGTAGGACACACTCGCGGCTACAAAGTCACGATCCGTCAACTCGTTATACGGCTTGCCGCCGAAAAAGTTGGTGTAGCCGATATCTGCCGTAATCTTGTTCTGATAGATGGCTTCCACAGAAAGCCCGACGGCCTTGCTGCCTTCGTTGAACGCACCACCCGGCTGCGGGCTGTAACCCTGGACATCATGAGACCAGGCCAGCTGCGGACGCAGGTTTACACCCGCAAACACGTTCGGATAGTCCCAGACGAAGCGGGCACGGTAACCCCAGGAGAAGTCGGTGGTAAAGCCCTCGTTGTTGCAGTAGTTGGTGTTGATGTTGGCGCCGCCGGCACAAACATCGGCGCCGCCCAGTGAGTCAAGCGGCACCTGACCAACGCCGAAGGTGCCCGAACGCCCGTAACGGGCTTCGTCGTACTCTGGCAAATCGTGGATATAGGTCGCACCAAACTCAGTGATCAATGACAGACGGCTGGCGCCCATCACCTGGTCGAAGAACTTGATCAGGGTGAACTGAGCTTGAGAGACCTTGAAGCGGTCATAACCATCCACCTTCTGAGCTGCCAAGTTAGCACCACCGGACTCGGCGAGACGCTGGCGCTCAAGAAGGCTCAGAGGCGTTTGGTTACCGTCCGCATCGGTTCGAGCCTGGATACCACCCAACAGCAGCTCAAAGGCGTTCCACTGCAGCGGCAGGTTGGGCCGGAAGCTATACTCAGCCCCCAAAGACCACCCTCCTGGCGTGGTGGTGTTGATGCTCACACCGTACAAGTCGATATTTTCCGGATACTCGATAAAGTAGCTCGGAAAAGTCGCAAACGGTTCACTTGGGTCGTTAGTCTGGGAGCCCTCGGGATCAGACGGGTTGTTAACCTGACCACTCACGTAGGGAAGACGGCTATTATACTTGATGTAATAGAAGCCCAGCTCGGAGTCGTTCAGAGCGGGCACATACCAGCGCATGGCCACACCGAACTGATCCTTGGAATCGGCTTCTTCGTCACCGAGGCGAGGCGCAATAAAGCCCTGAGCGAACGCCTGAGAGTCCGGCAGCTGGCCGGCCAGCAATACCGGACCACAGCCATCTGAGGCAAAGTCGTTGGTGGAGAAGAAGGTGCCACAATCGTCAGGCTTGACCGGCTCCCAGTCCGCCTGCACGAAAGTTTCCAGAGTGATGTTCTCGGTCACACCGGCGGAGGCGTAAAACATTTCCACTGGCAGCAGGGCGTCTTTCAGCTCTGAACCTGGCGCGCGGAAGGCCGGCACATCTACCGGGTTGATGACGTTGATGCCGCCCTGGATGAAGGTGCTCTCACCCCAGCTCAGGACCTGACGGCCGTAGCGCAGGCTCACCGGGGTATTGCCGAAATACCAGTCGGAGAACACGTAGGCATCGAGAAGCTCGCCGCCAGAGGCGTTGTCCTTGGCTTCGTCGTTCAGCTCGCGCCGCTGTCCCACTGGATCGACCGCACGGCTTTCATCCTTCAGCTCGAAATCGTAGTAGTAACGCCCACGGACCAGGCCGCCAACACGAGTCAGCATGTCACTGTCCACGTCGTAGCTCAGGAACAGCTCACTGTTACCCTTAACCACTTTGGAATAAGTGTCGCCCTTCTCGAAGTTCAGGTTACCGTCATCGTAGTTGTTGGTGGACGCACCAACGTTGGCTCTCGCGCCACCCGGAGCGAACTCCGGCCCCAGGTTACCTTGGGCGATCAGGCGCTTATCCTGCTCTGCAACTCGCCAGCCGACACCGGCAGACAGCGTGGTGTTTACCTGGGCTTCGACGTCCCCCACATAGAATGAATAGGCGGCAGCCTGGCCAGACATACCGGCCGCAACTGCCACGGCAAGCGGTAATTTTGTCCAACGCTGCCATTGCTGAGTTTTTCTTGTCATTGGAAGGCTACTCCATTGTTGTTCTGAGTCGCTGCTCTGATTATTGGTGTTCACGATGTTTTGGAGGCTTCATGCACAGTGCTCGTGATGTTGGCACTATAGCTAACGCTGTCGAGCGCTTTGATCAGTCAAAAGTATGATTTTGCCGTCATCCCTTGAATGCCCGCGGGTTTACTCGCACCGCTTCACTATAGACAACAATTTCGGATGCAACCACTTTGGTTTGATAGGAATTTCTGGTTCTGGCGGGAGGGTTACAGAGGGGAATCTCAAAGGCGGAATGATCAGGAGGAGGCGACCCGAGCCCCAACGGGAGCTCGGGTCGGGCAGGATTACAACAGCTCGATGGCCATGGCGGTGGCTTCACCACCACCGATGCACAGAGCCGCCACACCCTTCTTCTTGCCATAGCGCTGCAGGGCGTACATCAGGGTGACCAGCAAACGCGAACCGGTTGAACCGACCGGATGCCCCTGGGCGCAGGCGCCGCCGTGGACATTGACCTTTTCCGGGTCCAGCCCGAGCTCACGAATCGGCATCATGGCCACCATGGCGAAGGCCTCGTTGATCTCGAACAGATCCACGTCGTCCTTGCTCCATCCCGTTTTCGCGAACAGGGTCTCAATGGCGCCAACCGGGGCGCAGGTGAACTCGGACGGATGCTGGGACTGGGTGCTGTGACCAACAATACGGGCCAGGGGTTTCAGGCCCCGCTTCTCGGCCTCGGACTCACGCATCAGCACCAGGGCCGACGCGCCGTCGGAGATGGAGGAGGCGTTGGCTGCGGTGACGGTACCGTCTTTGCTGAAGGCCGGACGCAGGCTCGGGATTTTCTCGATGTTGGCGTTGAACGGCTGCTCATCGTCCGACACCACTACCTCGCCCTTCCGGGACTTGACGGTGACCGGGATGATCTCGTCCTTCAGCAGGCCTTCGTTGATGGCCCGCTGGGCCCGCTTGAGCGAGTTGATGGCGTAGGCGTCCATGTCTTCCCGGGTGTAGCCCTTCTTATCAGCCATTTCCTGGGCGAACGCCCCCATCAGGCGACCGGTTTCGGCATCTTCCAGGCCATCGAGGAACATATGGTCCTGAGCGGTATCACCAGGGCCCATGCGGTAGCCCTTGCGCGCCGTCGGCAGAATGTAAGGCGCATTGGACATGCTCTCCATGCCGCCGGCCACCATGATGTCATTGCTGCCCGCCTTGATCAGGTCGTGGGCGAACATGGCCGCTTTCATGCCGGAACCGCACAGCTTGTTGATGGTGGTGGCACCGGTGTGGTCCGGCAACCCGGCCTGGCGCATGGCTTGGCGGGCAGGGCCCTGCTTCAGGCCGGCGGGCAGGACGTTGCCCATGATCACTTCCTGCACGTCCGCCGGCTGCAGCCCGGCACGCTTTACGGCCTCGGCGATGCTGATGGCACCCAATTCCGGGGCGCTGACGGAAGCCAGACTGCCCTGGAAGCCGCCCATCGGCGTACGTACGCCGCTGACAATCACTACGTTATCGTTGCTCATACCTGAATCTCTCTGTCGTTGTCGTTGGTGCGATGCGTTCTGCACCTGCGTTGTTGTCGATTGACAATCCGTTGTTGTTATTCGGCCCTTACGGCTTGTGAGCGGCCTCGAGGTATTCCCGGGACTGCATCTCCAGCAGTCGGGATTCGGTCCGCTCGAACTCGAAGCCCAGGCGTCCGCCGGCGTAGAGTTCGGTGATCGGTGCGGCGGCCGAGATGATGACCTTCACGTTGCGGTCGTAAAACTCATCCACCATGTTGATGAAGCGGCGGGCTTGATCGTCCTTGTCACCGCCGAGGATCGGCACATTGCTGATGATCACGGCGTGGAACTGGCGCGCCAGCTCGATGTAATCGTTCTGACTGCGCGGCCCGTCACACACGTCCTTGAAATCAAACCAGACCACGTCGTCGGCGTGGGCCTGGGCCGGGATCTTGCGGCCGTTTATTTCCATGCTGTGACTGTGCTTGCCCGCCTCAACCGCGAGGGCATCAAAGCTCTTGCGCAGACTGATGTCTGCTTCCTCGTCCAGCGGCGAATGGAACAGCTCGGCCTGTTCGAGGGTACGCAGCCGGTAGTCGACGCCACCGTCCACGTTCACCACCTCGGTGTATTTCTTGACCAGGGCGATGGCCGGCAGGAACCGCGCCCGCTGCAGGCCGTCCTTGTACAGGCCATCCGGCACAATGTTGGAGGTGCACACCAGGGTCACGCCCCGGCTGAACAGGCCGTCCATCAGCGTGGCCAAAATCATGGCGTCGCCGATGTCGGAGACAAAAAACTCGTCAAAACAGATGACCCGGGTCTCGTCGGCAAACTTCTTGGACACCAGCTCCAGCGGGTTCTTCTCGCCCTTGAGCGATTTCAGCTCGTTGTGCACCCGCTGCATGAAGCGATGGAAGTGCACCCGCATCTTGCGATCGAACGGCAGGGACTCGTAGAAGGTGTCCATCAGGTAGGTCTTGCCGCGCCCAACGCCGCCCCAGAAGTACAGCCCGGTGACCGGCTCTTCCTTACCTTTCTTCAGCTTACGGCGCAGTTTCGCCATCGCCTTGTTGCGATCGCTTTCAGCCTCCACCAGTTTGTCGTAGAGTGCCTGTAACCGCTTAACCGCATCTTCCTGGGCGGCATCCCTCTGAAATTCCGGGCGCTCCAGGTCCTGCTGGTATCGCTCCCAGGGGGTCAGATTCTTGGTGGCGCTTGAGGGTGTCGCTGAGGTCATTGAGGTATTCCAGGAGATTGGTCATAAAAATTTGGGCGCCGTATTGTCGCGTATTTCAGCTTTTTTCGCCACGTTGGGCGCATCTTGAGCAATACGACGATTGGCGCACGAGACAATCATGGGCTGACTGGCCTTCGGGCGTTATACTCGGTACTGGTGCGAGGCTAATTTCCAGGCAATAAAAGGACGACACTGCATATGACAAACCTGATTCTGGCAGCGATTGCCGCATTGATTGTGGGCATCGTCATCGGGGTACTTGTTGGCCGCTCCGGGCAGGGAACCACGCTAAGACAGCGTCGGGCGGAACAACAGATCGAGGAACTGAGAAGCGAATATACCCGCTACCAGGCCCAGGTGAACGAACACTTCATGGAGTCTGCGCACCTGCTTCGCCGCTTTAACGACGCGTACCGCGATGTGAATCAGCACATGGCCCGCGGCGCCAATCGTCTGTGCAACGACGAGGAGTGGACCGAAGAGCTGGCCCAGGAGACCTCAAGAAAACGCCTGGAAGAAGTCAGCGACGACGGCGTTGAGCCGCCCCGCGACTATGCTCCGAAAACCGATCCGGACGCCTCAGGCACCCTGGCAGAAGGCTTCGGCCTTCCCAAGAAAGAGAAGGCCTGACGTTGTTACACCGGGTTGTCGCAATCAATAAAGGTGTGTGACAACCCGAATTCCTCTGCCAACGCTTCCCCCAAGGCCTGAACACCGTAACGCTCGGTGGCATGATGCCCGGCGGCATAATAATGAATGCCGCACTCACGAGCCGTGTGCGTCGTGGGCTCGGAAATCTCCCCACTGATGTAGGCATCCAGCCCGGTCTCAAGCGCCTTGCCAATGAAGCCCTGGGCAGCCCCCGTGCACCAGCCTACCCGCTTGATCTCCGACCGGCCTGCACCCACGTGCAGCGGCTCCCGATTGAGCTTGCCAGTGAGATGCTGCCCCAACTGTTCCGGCGTCATGGCCTCGGGCAACTCCCCTTCCCACACCAGACCACCGAGCGGGCGCGGATTATCGATGCCCAGCACTTCGGCCAACTGGCGGTTATTGCCGTATTCGGGATGGTCATCCAACGGCAGGTGATAGGCCACCAGATTCACATCGTGGTCCAGCAGCTGTTTGAGACGCTCGCGCTTCATGCCCCGAATGCACTGGTCTTCCCCTTTCCAGAAATAGCCATGGTGCACCAGGATCATGTCCGCGCCAGCGTCGATGGCAGCGTCCAGCAGCGCTTTCGATGCGGTGACCCCGGTGACCAAGGTCCGGACCTCGTCCTTACCCTCAACCTGGAGGCCGTTCGGGCAGTAGTCCTGGAAGTTCTCGGGCTGCAGCCATTCGGTGATTTTGCGAAGGATTTCGTTGCGATCTGCCATAAGATTCTCCATGCGAAAGTTCAGGCATGTGAGTGGCCGGCAGGCGGGGAGGCTTTCCCGGGAACCGCTACAAGCACATCCATGTGCGCTTGACTCCGGCCATCCATGGCCTCCGACATTCCCGGGAAAGCCTCCCCACCTGCCTCCGCTAAACTGAGGAATTACATCAGCTCAAGAGCACCAATCAGAGCATCATTTTGCTCCGGCGTACCGATGGTGATCCGGAGGAATTGATCAATGCGCGGCTTGTTGAAGTGGCGAACAATGATGCCCTGCTCCCGCAGCGCCTGAGCCAGGGCTTCGCCCGCTTTCGACTGAGGGCGGGCAAAGACGAAGTTCGCCTTGGACGGCAACACCTCAAAGCCCAGACCCTCCAGCGCCTCGGTCAGCCGCTCACGCTCGCTGATTACGCCATCGCAGCACTTCCGGAACCAGGCTTCGTCCTCGTAGGCCGCCTGGGCGCCGGCCAGCGCAAGGCGGTCCAGCGGGTAGCTGTTGAAGCTGTTCTTGACCCGGTTCAGGGCCTCAATCAGATCCGGGTGGCCTACGGCAAACCCGACCCGAAGGCCCGCCAGCGAACGGGCCTTCGACAAAGTCTGGGACACCAGAAGGTTTGGGTAGTCATCCACCAGACGAATCGCGCTTTCCCCGCCAAAGTCGATGTAGGCCTCATCCACCACAACCACCCGATCCGGGTTGGCCTGCAGGATTTTTTCGACTTCGGACAAATTCAGATAACGCCCGGTCGGGGCGTTGGGATTCGGGAAGATCACCCCGCCGTTGGGCTGGGCGTAATCGTCCGGATTGATCTCGAAACGGTCATTCAGCGGAATGCGCTTGCCTTCGATGTGATAAAGGCCGCAGTAGACCGGGTAAAAGCTGTAGGTGATGTCCGGGAACAGAATCGGCTCACCGTGCTGGAACAGGCCATAAAAAATGTGCGCCAGCACCTCGTCCGAACCATTGCCAAGAAACACCTGTTCTGGCTTCACCTTGTGGTAGCCGGCAATGGTCTTGCGCAGGCTTTCGCCCTCAGGATCGGGATAGAGGCGCAGGCTGTCGTTCAGCTCGGCCTGAATGGCCTCGATCACCTTGGGCGATGGGCCAAACGGGTTTTCATTGGTGTTCAGCTTGACCAGATTGGCCATCTTCGGCTGTTCGCCTGGTACATAGGGCACCAGGTCGTTGACCAGTGGGCTCCAGAACTTGCTCATAATCATCTAACTCCGGGAAACGTTGCGAGTGGACTCACTTCTTGACTCGGTATTCGGCGGAACGGGCATGAGCCGTCAAACCCTCTCCGCGCGCCAAGACCGAAGCCACCCGCCCCATCCGGTCAGCGCCAGAGGCGCTGAAGCCGATGATAGAGGAACGCTTCTGGAAATCGTAAACCCCCAGGGGTGAGGAAAAACGCGCGGTGCCGCTGGTCGGCAGCACGTGGTTGGGGCCGGCGCAGTAATCACCCAGCGCCTCGGCGGTGTAGCGCCCCATGAAGATGGCACCGGCGTGTCGAATCTCAGCCATCAGGGCTTCGGGATCCTCCACCGACAGCTCCAGGTGCTCGGGCGCGATCCGGTTGGATACCGCTGCAGCCTCGCTCAGGTCCGCGACCTGGATCAACGCCGCCCGGCTGCTGATCGATGCCTCAATGATCTCGGCCCGCTCCATGGTCGGCAGCAGCTTGTTGATACTCGCTTCCACCGCATCCAGGAACGAGGCGTCCGG
Source organism: Marinobacter qingdaonensis (assembly GCF_034555935.1). Classification (NCBI taxonomy): domain Bacteria; kingdom Pseudomonadati; phylum Pseudomonadota; class Gammaproteobacteria; order Pseudomonadales; family Marinobacteraceae; genus Marinobacter; species Marinobacter qingdaonensis. The sequence goes on along the minus strand of NZ_JAYDCJ010000003.1, from coordinate 1,899,000 downwards.
GCTGATCAGAATGGACTGGGCCTGCTCATCGTGCTCCGCCTGGGAAAACAGATCCATGGCAATCCAATCCGGATCGGTCTCGCCGTCGCAGATCACCAGGATCTCGGACGGCCCGGCGATCATGTCGATGCCGACCGTTCCAAACACCTCGCGCTTGGCGGTAGCCACAAAGATATTGCCCGGCCCCACGATCTTGTCGACAGACGGAATGGTCTCGGTACCGTAGGCCAGAGCCGCTACCGCCTGGGCGCCGCCCACGGTAAACACGCGATCAACCCCGGCAATGGCAGCCGCCGCGAGCACCATATCGTTCACCACACCATCCGGTGTGGGCACCACCATGACCACCTCACTGACACCGGCCACCTTGGCGGGGATGGCGTTCATCAGAACCGAGGAGGGATAGGCCGCCTTGCCTCCGGGCACGTAGAGACCGGCCCGGTCCAGCGGTGTCACCTTTTGCCCGAGCACTGTGCCGTCCTCTTCCTGATACTGCCAGGAGGTCTGGCTCTGGTGCTCGTGATAGCTGCGAATGCGCTCTGCCGCCTGCTCCAGGGCCACCCGCTGATCTCCGGGGATGTTTTTCAGCGCCTTCTGCAAGCGGTCGTGGCTCATTTCGAGCTCGGCAACACTGGCAATTGTCAGCCGATCAAATTTCTCGGTGAACTCCAGAACGGCAGCATCGCCTCGGGTCTTCACCTCATGCAGGATATGACGCACCGACTCGTTCACCTGATGATCAACACTGTCGTCCCAGGCCAGCAGCTTGGCCAGTGAACTGTCGAAGTCACTCTGGGAGGCGTTTAAGCGTGTGATGCTAACGGTCATGAGTCCTATCCTGTCTTGGATAACGGGTTTGATGTTGCTGAAGTCATCAGTGAATTCGGCGCACCGGCCTGGCAGGGCTGACCAAAACTGTGCGGAGCCATGGATGGCGGAGCCCAAGCGTCACACGACGTGCTTGAGCGGGTTTTGGTCAGCCCTGCCAGGCCGGTGCTCGCAATCAGGCCTGCCGCCGTTTTTCTACGGCAGCCGACATCTTTTCGATTATGGGGTTTAACCGCTGGTGTTTCATCTTCATCGACGCCCGATTCACCACCAGGCGGCTGCTGATGTGCTCAATCAGGTCCCGCGGCTCCAGACCATTGGCCTTGAGCGTGTTGCCGGTATCCACGATGTCGACGATCTCATCGGCCAGACCAAGGATCGGTGCCAGCTCCATCGCCCCGTACAGCTTGATGATGTCGGCTTGGCGCCCCTGGGCCGAGTAATACCGGCGGGCCAGATTGACGAACTTGGTGGCCACCTTGATCCGCCCCGCCGGCGGCTCCTGATCTTTCGGCCCCGCGGTCATCAGACGGCAGCGGGAGATGTTCAGGTCCAGCGGCTCGTACAGGCCCTCGCCACCGTGCTCCATCAGCACATCCTTGCCGGTCACGCCCAGATCGGCGCCACCGTACTGAACGTAAGTCGGCACATCGGTGGCGCGAATGATCAGCACCCGCACACTGGGGTCGGTGGTGGGGAACACCAGCTTGCGCGACTTCTTGATGTCGTCGACCAGTTCAATACCTGCTTCCGCCAGCAGCGGCAGCGTCTCTTCGAGGATTCGACCCTTCGACAATGCGATGGTGATGGAATCTGTCATGCGTCCTTCCGGTTTCCCGTTGGTTTCCGTCACGCCGGCAAGCGGCGGATGCTGGCGCCCAGTAGCTGCAGCTTCTCTTCGATGCACTCGTAGCCGCGATCAATGTGGTAGATGCGGTCCACGATGGTGTCCCCGTCGGCCACCAGGCCAGCAATGACCAGACTCGCAGATGCCCGCAGGTCCGTGGCCATGACCGGCGCACCGGCCAGATGCTCGACACCTTTGATGATGGCGGCGTTGCCCTCCAGGGTGATGTCAGCGCCCATGCGGATCAGCTCCTGCAAGTGCATGAAGCGATTCTCGAACACCGTCTCAACGATCGTGCCACTGCCCTCGGCGACCACATTCATGGCGGCAAACTGCGCCTGCATGTCGGTCGGGAAAGCCGGGTAAGGCGCAGTGCGCAGGCTGACGGCCTTGGGCCGGTTGCCTTTCATGTCGAGCTCAATCCAATCCGGCCCGGTGCTGATGTGGGCACCCGCCTCATTCAGCTTCAGCAAGACCGCTTCCAGCAGGTCTTCCCGGGTGTCTTTTACCTTGACCCGACCACCGGTGGCGGCAGCCGCCACCAGGTAGGTGCCGGTCTCGACCCGGTCCGGCAGCACGTCGTAATGACAGCCGCGCAGGCGCTCCACGCCATTGATCTCGATGGTGGCGGTGCCGTGGCCCTTGATGTCGGCGCCCATGGCAATCAGACACTCGGCCAGATCGACCACTTCCGGTTCCCGGGCCGCGTTTTCCAGGATGGTCTTACCGTCGGCCAGGGCCGCCGCCATCATCAGGTTTTCGGTACCGGTCACGGTCACGGTATCCAGGAAGATGTGCGCGCCTTTGAGGCGGCCATTGGTCTTGGCCTTGATGTAGCCATTTTCGACCTTGATCTCCGCACCCATCATTTCCAGACCGTGGATATGCAGGTTCACCGGACGGCTACCGATGGCGCAACCACCGGGCAGCGAGACTTCAGCCTCACCGAAGTGAGCCACCAGCGGCCCCAGCACCAGGATGGAGGCGCGCATGGTCTTCACCAGCTCGTAGGGCGCGTGGAAATGCTTGATGGTGTTGGCGTGGACTTCCACGCTCATTTTTTCATCAATCATCAACTCCACACCCATGCGGCCCAGCAGCTCGATCATGGTGGTGACGTCGTGCAGGTGCGGCAGGTTGCCTACGGTGACGGGCTCATCGGCCAGCAGGGTCGCCGCCAGAATCGGAAGCGCCGCGTTCTTGGCTCCGGAAATCCGGATTTCGCCGTCCAGAGGCTTGCGCCCCCTGATCAAAAGTTTATCCACAGTGTCTATCCTGTCTTGGTCGGGCCGCTTAGCCCTGGCGCGCAGCCCACTCGGCCGGCGTAAAGGCTTTCGGGTGCAGTGCGTGAATCGTTCCATCCATGATCTGCTGGAACAACGCCTTGTTGATCAGCTGCTGCCGCTTGATGGTCGGCAACCCTTCGAAAACGTCACCCACGACAACGACCAGATAATGGGTTCCGTCGACCTGAACCTGCACTTCGCAACCGGGCAAGGCTTCTTCAACCAGCGCGGTGACTTCGTTGGCGTCCATAAAAATTCCTCGGGTGTTTGAAAACAGGGGCGAGATTGTAACCAATTCCTGACGCTGGGTCAGCTTTACCATTGAGTAATCGGGAAGGGAAAACGGCGCGACGGCCTAGGAAGAAGCCTGGATCTGAGCGGCATCGAAGCCAGCCAAGTGGTCGTCAAGATTGCTCAACGCCGCCAACGAAACCAAACGGTCACTGACACCACGGAATTGCAGTGAAAAACCGTGCGCCAAGGCGAGGCGCTGCCAGCACAGCAGCATCGAGAGCACCACGCTGCTGGCGGTACCCAGGTTGCCCAGGTCCACCACCAGATCCGAACCCACGGTCGAGATCAGCTCCTCCCCGTGCCGGCGAAGGGCCAGCACGGAATCGGCGTTCACGTCACCGCTCACCACCAGAAGCTCGCCAATCATCTCGACCCTGGGTGCCTCGGCGGTCATGACTGGCTGACTTCCTCGTCCAGCTTCAAGGACTCGACCGCATCACTCCAACCATCGATCACCGCCTGGATCTGGCCGCGCTTCTCTTCCATCTCCTGGGCGAACCGGTCACGGAAGGCCAGACCAATGTTGACGCCTTCGACGATCACGTTCTCCATCATCCAGCGGCCATCTTCGTTTTTGTACATGGAGTATGTGACCGGATAACGATTACCCGATTGTGTGATGACTTCCATCTGCACGGAACCACGGCCATCATCTTGCGGGTTGATGGTGGCCTCCTTGACTTTAATCTTGAATTCTTCGGCGCTTACCAGGGCCTGCGCGTAACTGTCAAACAGGCTGCGCTTGAACTTCTGGACGAACTCATCCCTTTGGGCCGGCGTGGTCTGGCGGGCATAGCGTCCCATCACCCGGGCGGCGATGCGGCGAAAATCCACGAATTCCCGCAGGGTTTCGTCCATGCTGACGTAGAACGCTTCCGGGTTCGATTTGTACAACCCGCGCTCTTGATTGAGCTTCGCCACCAGGCGCTGAGTATTGCTATCGACATAGGCTTGCAATTGCCGGGCGCCATCCGCCTGGGCCGGCGCCACCAGAAACGCCGCGAGCGCCAGAACCAGAGCCAGGCGTTGAGTCAGTGCAAACATGAGATTCTCCCTAAATCATTCAGTCTGTCGGCCTTCCTAGCGGCCGGATGCGAAGTTGCTGATCAGCCGCTCGAGGTTCATGGCCGACTGCGTGGAGTAGAAGGTGCCGCCATCCGCCAGCGACTCCATGTCTGCCCCCACCGATATATCAATGTACTGTTCCCCGAGCAGCCCGGATGTACGTATTACTGCCGAACTGTCGGCCGGGATGTTGTCGACACCGGCATCGATGGCCATGGTGACCCGGGCCTGGAAGGTGTCTTTGTTCAGGCTGATGGATTCGATCGTACCCACCGTCACCCCGGCCATGGAAACCCGGCCACGGGGGGCCAGGCCGCCGGTGTCGTTGAAATTGGCGTACACGGTATAGGTCCCCGCCGCATTCCTCGGAGTCAGACCACTAACTTGGAGTGCGAGGAACAGCAGCGCAGCCAGCCCGGCAATCATAAACAAACCAACAAGCAGTTCCGTGGTTCTCTTGGTCATTATCAACTCCAGGCCAGACACCTACCAATACGAAAAAAGTAGCCGAGAGATGCACTCTCTCGCCCATTCAAAAATCGCCAAACATCACCGCGGTCAGGACGAAATCGAGGCCCAGCACCGCCAGCGAGGAATACACCACGGTCTTGGTGGTCGCCGTGCTGATTCCAGCAGAGGTGGGCACACAATCGTAGCCCTGGTACACCGCGATCCAGGCACAGACAAAGCCGAACACCACGCTCTTGATCACCCCGTTGAGCACGTCGTCGGCAAAATCCACCGACGCCTGCATATTACCCCAGAACGAGCCCTCGAAAACGCCCAACCAGTCCACACCCACCAGCATGCCACCCCAGATACCCACGGTGGAGAAAATGATGGCCAGCACCGGCATGGCGATAAAACCCGCCCACAATCTCGGGGCGATGACCTGCCGCAGGGGATCGACCCCCATCATTTCCATGCTGGAGAGCTGCTCGGTCGCCTTCATCAGACCGATCTCCGCGGTCAGGGCGGAACCGGCCCGGCCCGCGAACAGGAGCGCGGTCACCACCGGCCCCAGCTCCCTTACCAGGGTCAGCGCGATCATCTGGCCCACCGCAGCCTCCGACCCGTAGCCGCTGAGGATGTTGTAGCCCTGCAACCCCAGCACCATGCCGATAAACAGACCGGACACGATGACGATGGCCAGGGACAGCACCCCCACGGAGTAAAGCTGCTTAACCAACAGGGCAAAACCGGTGGACGGTCGGGGCACGCCCGCCAGCACCCCAAACAGGAACTGCCCGGACCGGCCGAACGACGCAACAATGGCCAGACCCAGCTGCCCCAGGGCGACAATCCGATCGATCACACGCCACCCCCGGACACACCGTAATCAGCCGCCGCTTCGGCCGCCGGGTAATGAAACGGCACCGGCCCATCCGGCTGGCCCTGAAGGAACTGCTGGACCCGCTCAGAGGGGTGTGCCCGCAATTCCTCCGGGGTGCCGGCGCCGATGATCTGGCCATCGGCGACAATGCAGGCGTAATGGCAGATGCTCAGGGATTCGGGCACATCGTGGGACACCAGAACGCTGGTGAGCCCCATGGACGTATTGAGGTCGCGAATCAGTTTCACCAGCACGCCCATGGCAATGGGGTCCTGGCCGGCGAAGGGCTCGTCGTACATGATCAGTTCGGGGTCCAGGGCGATGCTGCGGGCCAGCGCCACCCGGCGCGTCATGCCCCCGGAGAGCTCGGCCGGCATCAATTGGCGGGCGCCTCGCAGGCCGACGGCCTCAAGCTTCATCAGCACGATGTCCTGAATCATGTCTTCGGGCAGCTTAGTGTGCACCCGAAGCGGAAAGGCGACGTTCTCGTAGACGTTCAGGTCGGTGAACAGGGCTCCGCTCTGGAACAGCATGCCGATCTTTTCTCTCAGCGTGTAGAGCGCGGCCCGCTTGAGCCTGGGCACTTCGTGGCCGTCGAGGCCGACGTAGCCGGAATCGGGGCGCAGCTGGCCGCCAATCAGGCGCAGCAACGTGGTTTTACCCGTGCCACTGGGCCCCATGATGGCGGTGATCTTGCCGCGTGGAATATCCAGACTGATGCCGTCGAGAATGCGGCGTCCGGACCGCGAAAAAACGACGTCTTTCAATGAAATGTAAGCTGGGGATTCCATAGCCCTTCCCTTCAATGGAGCGGGTACATTATGCCAAGCGGCCGGCAAGCTCAATCCGGTAACCGCGAAATATCCTGACTGGCTTGGTCAAATTGCCTGAAGTTTCAGTAACCCCGCGGCGATCCCGGGCGAAAATGATATACTCCGGGTCATTACCGACGTTCACCCAGCAAACCAGGCCCCAAGCCCGATGACAGACCAGAGTTCAAAGGATTTCCGTACCCCCGCGCTGCAAGCCATTCGCACCGAACGCGAGGCCATTGAAGCCCTGGAAGGACGCATCGACGACCATTTTGTCAGAGCCTGCGAGGTCATCATGGCCTGCAAGGGCCGGGTCGTGGTGACCGGCATGGGAAAATCCGGCCACATTGCCAACAAGATCGCGGCGACCCTGGCCAGCACCGGCACCCCCTCCTTTTTCGTGCACCCGGGCGAGGCCAGTCACGGCGACCTGGGCATGATCACCCCCCAGGATGTGGTTATTGCCATCTCCAACAGCGGCAACACCAGCGAAGTGGTTACCATTCTGCCGCTGATCAAGCGCATGGGCGCCCCGCTGATCAGCATGACCGGCAACGCCAACTCGACCCTGGCGCGGGAAGCCGTGGCCAATCTGGACGTCAGCGTCAAGACCGAGGCCTGCCCGCTCGGCCTGGCCCCCACCTCCAGCACCACCGCCACTCTGGTGATGGGCGACGCCCTGGCGGTAGCCCTGCTTGAGGCCCGGGGCTTCAGCGCCGAGGACTTCGCCTTCTCCCACCCCGGCGGCAGCCTGGGCCGGCGCCTGCTGCTGCGGGTATCCGACATCATGCACACCGGCGAGCGCATCCCGAAAGTGCACGAAGGTACAACCCTCAGTGGTGCGCTGCTTGAAATTTCCCGCAAGGGCCTGGGCATGACCACCGTGCTGGACACCAAGGGCCGTCTGACCGGCGTGTTCACCGACGGCGACCTGCGCCGCACCCTGGACAAGAACGTCGATGTGCACACCACCGCCATCGAACAGGTCATGACGCCGAACGGCAAGACCATCCAGGCCGATCACCTGGCCGCCGAAGCCCTGAACATCATGGAAGAAATGAAGATTAACGCGCTGCCGGTCACCGACGAGGCCGGCGATCTGGTCGGCGCCATCAACATGCACGACCTGCTAAGGGCGGGAGTCATCTGATGGCCGGGATCCAAAGCCCTCTGTCTGCCGACTGGTCCGACACCCTGCTCAAACAGGCATCCGCCATTCGTCTGATCGCCTTCGACGTGGACGGCATCATGAGCGATGGCCGACTCTACTTCAGCGCCAACGGCGACGAACTGAAGGCCTTCAACATCCTCGACGGACTCGGCCTGAAACAGTTGATGGCCGCGGGCATTACCGTTGCGGTGATCACCGGTCGCCGGTCACCCCTGACCGAAAAACGCATGGGCGACCTGGGTATCGACCTGCTGATGCAGGGCCGTGAAGACAAAAAGGTGGCGCTGCAGGAGATTCTGGCGACCCGGGACCTGCCGCACGAGGCCATCGCCTACATGGGCGACGACCTGCCGGATTTGCCGGCGATCCGTTTCGCCGGCCTGGGCATTACCGTCCCCAACGGCTACTGGCTGGTGCGGGAGCATGCCGATTACTGCACCCAGGCCGCCGGCGGACGCGGCGCTGTGCGCGAGGTTGCCGACCTGCTGCTGACGGCCCAGGGCAAGCTGGAATCGACCCTGGCGCCGTACCTGGAGCCCACACCGTGAGCCCGTCTCCACGCAGGGACACGGAGTCCCGCAACGGCGACGCCAAGTCCGGGCTGCTCGCCCTGCTGACGCTGGCGGAGCGACCATGGCTGCGCACCCTGGCCCTTGGCACCACCATCGCCGCAACCCTATTCCTGCTATGGCGCAGCGATGAGCCGCCGATTGTTCAGGACGAGGCCGCGCAGTTGCGGGGCCAGACCGAGCCCGACGGCTTTGTGGTGAATGGCAGCTACACCTCCTACGACGTCGACGGCAAGGTGAAAATCCAGTTCACCAGCCCGCGCATTGAGCAGTTCGAGGAAGGCAATGTCGCGACCATGAAGGCACCCAGGGCCGAACTGTTCGGCCAAACTGACAACGACCCCTGGATTGTCGAGTCGGAACACGGCAGCCTGCTGCAGAACGAAGGCATTCTGTACCTGACCGATCATGTCCGGGTCATCCGCACCGTTGGCGAACGGACCGCGACCCTGACCACAACCAGCCTGACCCTGGACAACGACCAGGGCATTGTCTACACCGATGCCCCGGTGACCATCACCGACGCCCTTGGCGTCACCCGGGCAAAAGGCATGAAGGCCTGGATCGATGACCGAATTCTCGAACTCAACTCCGAGGTGGAAGGACGCTATGAAACCGGCAAGTAAGCGATTGTTGGCCCTCGCTACCCTCACTCTGACACTGGCACTCTCCGGCCAGGCGTCGGCCTTCAACCTGGACTCCGACCTTCCGATCACGGTCAGCGCCGACAACGCGCGCCTGGATGACGCCCAGGGCATCGCCACCTACACCGGCGACGTTGAACTGGTCCAGGGTAAGACCCGGCTGACCGCCGAGCGGGTGGTGTTGTACCGGGACATCAATGGCCTCAGCCGCATCGAGGCGTCCGGCCAGCCGGCCCGCTATCAGCAGCCGACCCGGGATGGCCAGGGCGAGACCGACGCCCGGGCACTGGACATCACCTGGTCCGCCAGCGACGAACAACTTACCTTTGAACGCGAAGCCATCATTGAGCAGAATGGCAACCTGTTTCGGGGCGACGTCATTCATTATGATACCGTTCGCCGGGTGGTCACCGCCCAGGGCGGCGACACCACCGGTTCCGGCAGTGGCCGGGTCGAAATGGTGATTCAGCCACGCAGTACCAGGAGCAGACAGGGATCCGATGGCAGTTCTGAGAGCCAGTAACCTGGCAAAAAGCTACAAGCACAAAAAGGTCGTGATCGACGTGTCGCTCGAAATTCGCAGCGGCGAAATCGTCGGACTTTTGGGTCCCAACGGGGCGGGCAAGACCACCTGTTTCTACATGATCGTGGGACTGGTCCCCGCTGACCGGGGCCGGATCACCATCGATAGCCAGGACATCACCCCCCTGCCCATGCATGGCCGGGCCCGCAAGGGTATCGGCTACCTGCCCCAGGAAGCTTCCGTGTTCCGCAAGCTGACCGTGCGCGACAACATCATGGCGATCCTGGAAACCCGAAAAGGCATGAGCCGGCAGGACCGGGTGCACAAACTGGAAGAGCTGCTGGAAGAATTCCACATTACCCACATTCGCGACAGTGTCGGCATGGCGCTGTCGGGCGGGGAACGGCGACGGGTGGAAATTGCCCGGGCCCTGGCCATGGAACCGGCATTCATCCTGCTGGACGAGCCCTTCGCCGGCGTTGACCCGATCTCGGTCAGTGACATCAAGCACATCATTCGACACCTGCGCGACAAGGGTATCGGCGTGCTGATCACCGACCACAACGTGCGCGAGACCCTGGATATTTGCGAAACGGCCTACATCGTCTCGGGCGGGCACATCATTGCGTCCGGCAACTCCGAGACCATCCTGGCCAACCAGCAGGTAAAAGAGGTGTACCTGGGCAGCGAATTCCGGCTGTGAGACCGATTGTCCGATTGTGTTGATGTTGCCGAGCAAGTAAACTCGGCAAAGAACTTGCTAGGCTTTTTATCTGTAACGGCAAGTAACGGGCATACAACGATTTTTTGAGTTTACCGCGATGCAGAGCGCTGATGAGTGACGGATTCTGAACCATGGTTATGAAAGCCTCATTACAGTTAAAGCTGGGTCAAAGCCTGACCATGACGCCCCAGCTGCAACAGGCGATCCGGCTACTACAGCTATCCACACTCGACCTCCAGCAGGAAATCCAGCAGGCGCTGGAATCCAACCCAATGCTGGAAACCTCGGAAGACGACGACCAGTCGGATTCGGACGCCTCCGCCAACGACAGCAACAGCGAGCAGGACAGCTCGACGTCGGACACCGGCACCGAGACCGCCGCCGACACCAGTTCCGACTGGGACGAATCGGAGAACGGACCGGACTGGAGTTCGGAGAATGACATCCCGGACAACATCCCCGACGACCTTCCGGTCGACACGGCCTGGGACGACATCTACCAGTCCGCGCCGGCACCGGCCGCGCGCAACGACGACGAGAACGACCACGACTTCGAAACCCGCAACTCACCCACCGAGACCCTGCAGGACCACCTGGAGTGGCAGTTGAACCTGACGCCCCTGAGCGAGCGGGACCAGGCCATCGCCCACGCCCTGATGGACGCCGTGGACGATCGTGGCTACCTGACCAGCGCCCTGGAAGACATCCACGCCGGGCTGGTGGACGACAGCGAAGAGGATCCGCTGGAGCTGGACGAGGTGGAAGCGGTGCTGCATCGGCTGCAGCACTTCGACCCACCCGGTGTCTTCGCCCGGGACCTGCAGGAATGCCTGCTGATCCAGCTCAATCAACTGCCGCCGGAGACCCCCTGGCTGGCCCAGGCCCGCCTCGTGATCACCCACTACATCAACCTGCTGGGCAACCGGGATTACGCCCAGTTGCTGCGCCGCAGTCGCCTCAAGGAGGATCAGCTGCGGGAGGTCCTGACCCTGATCACCGGACTGAATCCGCGCCCGGGCGACGTCATTGACCGGGCCGAACCGGACTATGTGATCCCCGATGTCATGGTGCGCAAGCACAACGGCCGGTGGCGGGTGGAGCTCAATCCGGAAATTGCCCCGCGCATTCGCGTCAATGCCAGCTATGCTTCTCTTATAAGGCGTGCGGACAGCAGTGCAGACAACACCTACATGCGGGACCAACTGCAGGAAGCGAAATGGTTCATCAAGAGCCTGCAGAGCCGGAACGAGACGCTCCTGAAAGTTGCCACCCGCATCGTTGAGCATCAGCAGGGATTTCTGGATCATGGCGAGGAAGCCATGAAGCCCCTGATTTTGTCGGACATTGCCCAGGCGGTTGAGATGCACGAATCGACGATTTCCCGGGTCACCACCCAGAAATACATGCACACGCCGCGGGGCATCTTCGAGCTCAAGTACTTTTTCTCCAGCCATGTCAGTACCGACGAAGGTGGGGAATGTTCTTCGACCGCCATCCGTGCAATGATCAAGAAACTGATTGCAGCGGAAACCCCGAAAAAGCCATTGAGCGACAGTAAAATTGCCGCCATGCTAGGGGACCAGGGAATCAAGGTGGCGCGACGGACCGTCGCCAAGTACCGGGAAGCGATGCATATTCCACCGTCCAACGAAAGAAAAAGACTGGTCTAGGACCGCCCTGCACTTTGGGGTCCTGGATCTGAACTTTGCCGGCGCGTGGTGCGCCGGCCCTCAGACCGGCCCACTGGGACCGGCACGATGACAACAGGAGACGCCTATGCAACTCAACATTTCAGGCCACCACGTAGAACTGACTCCCGCACTGAAGGATTACGTCTCGGATAAATTTGAGAAACTGGAGCGTCACTTCGACCACATCAGCAACTGCCAGGTAACCCTCCAGGTGCAGAAGGTGCGTCAGATGGCGGAAGCAACGCTGCACGTGGTTGGTGGTGAGATTCACGCAAAGGCAGAAAACGAGGACATGTACGCGGCCATTGACGGGCTGATTGACAAGCTGGACCGCCAGATCCTCAAGCACAAGGAAAAGAATGTAGACCGGATGCACGGCAACGGCGGCCGCTAGCCGACCGAGTTCGTGCATGTCATCTCATCGCGCTGCGGCAAGGTCGACCTGCCGCAGCCTTTTTTTTAACGGAACTGCAGTCGATTCATGAGCGACACATCCCTGACCATAGACAACATCCTGGCACCGGAGCTGAGCCTCTGCCGGGTCCCGGCTTCCAGCAAGAAACGGGTTCTGGAGTCCATCGCCGAGCGTATCCATGAGCACGACGGTGCGCTCAGCGAATCCCAGATTTTCAACAACCTGATCGCGAGGGAGCGCCTGGGAAGCACTGGTATCGGCCAGGGCATTGCCATTCCGCACTGTCGCCTGGAAGGTCTGGAGCACGTCGTTGGCGTGTTGATGACGCTGGAAGAGAGCATCGAGTTTGACGCCATCGACAATCAGCCGGTGGACCTGGTCTTTGCCCTGGTGGTGCCCAAGGAAGCCACCAGCGAGCACCTGGAACTGCTCAGCCAGCTGGCGGAAAAGTTCAACGACCGCACCTTCTGCGATCGCCTCCGGCAATGCGACGACGCCAACACCCTGTATCAGCGCATGACCGCGGCAAGCGAGTAACCCGATTCAGACTGGAGACCGAGCGTTCATGAAACTGATCATCGTAAGTGGCCGATCCGGTTCCGGAAAGAGTACTGCCCTTCACGTTCTTGAGGACCTCGGTTACTACTGCATCGACAATCTGCCGATCGGCCTGCTGTTTCCCCTCACCCGGGAAGCGGCGGAGCAGAGCTCGCCCGGCCGCCTGAAAAAGATGGCGGTCAGCATCGACGCCCGCAACCTGTCCGGCGAACTGGCCAACTTCGAGGACATCTATGGCCAGTTGCAGCAAACCGGCGTGTCCATTGAGGTGATCTTCCTCGACGCCGACGAGCAGTCCCTACTCCAGCGTTTCCACGCCACCCGCCGCAAGCACCCGCTCAGTGATGACAAGACCTCACTGCGCGAGGCCATCAGCAACGAGAAGAAACTGCTGGAGCCCCTGTCCAAGCTGTCCGACCTGCACGTCAACACCACCGGCATGTCCATGTACGAGCTTCGGGACATGGTCAAGCAGCGGGTGGTCGGCCGGAAGGATCAGGAGCTGGCCTTGCTGTTCCAGTCTTTCGGTTTCAAGCACGGCGTGCCCCTGGACTCGGATTACGTCTTCGACGTGCGCTGCCTGCCCAACCCTTACTGGGACAACAGCCTGCGGAAGTTCGTCGGTACCGATCAGCCGGTCATCGACTTCCTGGAAAAGGAACCCGCCAGCCGGCAGATGATCGACGACCTGATCGCGTTCCTGGAGAACTGGCTGCCCTCGTTCGCCGCCAGCAACCGCAGCTACATGACCATCTCAATCGGCTGCACCGGCGGCCAGCACCGCTCGGTCTACGTCAGCGAGCAGCTGTGCGCCCATTTCCGGAAGAACTACAGCAACGTTCAGGTTCGCCACACGGAATTGCCGCACCTGCAGACCCGGGGAGAGATCTGAGTCCGTCATGATTCGCCGCCCCATCACCATCATCAACAAGCTGGGCCTGCACGCCCGGGCCACTGCCAAGCTGGTGGCCACCGCCTCCGAGTTCGACAGCAGCGTTCGCATCAGCGGCAAAGGCCGGGAAGTGGATGCCAAGAACATCATGCAGGTCATGATGCTGGCAGCCAGCCAGGGCACCGACGTGGAGCTGATCGCCGAAGGACCGGACGAGGAGTCCGCCATCGAGGCCCTCACCGACCTGATCAACGACTATTTTGGTGAAGGCGGCTGAGGCCCGACGCGGTCACCGTCGCGAACCGCCGTCTGCGGGATTCACCTACAACTCTTTCTCACGTGTTAGGCCTAACTCCGCTATAATACAGGCGTTTTCTGACTGTGGGTGATCCATGACCGATATTCTGGAAAAAAGCCAGGCCCGCCAGCGCCTTCGCTCCCTGAGCGAAGCCCTGGACAGTGGCGCCTTGAAACAGGTTGCCCGCATCCTGAATGGCGGCTTGAGCCCCAGTGATATCGCCCACCTGCTGGAATCGTCGCCCCCGCGCCAGCGTGCCCTGCTCTGGAACCTGGTGGACAAGCAACTGGAAGGCGAAGTCCTCCAGTACCTGAGCGACGACATCCGGGGCTACTTCCTGAGCCAGCTGAATGCCCAGGAACTGGCCGACATCATCGAGGACTTCGAATCCGACGACCTCGCCGACTTACTGCAGCAGCTGCCGGACACGGTCATCCAGGAAGTCCTGGACACCATGGACGAGCAGGACCGACAGCGGGTCGAGGAAGTCCTGTCCTACCCGGAGGACACCGCCGGCGGTCTGATGAACACGGACACCATCACGGTGCGTCCGGACATCAGCATTGACGTTGTCCTGCGTTACCTGCGCCGGCACCGGAACCTGCCCCCGATGACCGACAGCCTGATCGTGGTCAGCCGACGGGACGAATTCATCGGCATGCTGCCGATCACCAAGATGCTGGTGTCCAACCCGGCGGCCACGGTGCGCGAGGTGATGGACACCGACATCGAGCCGATCCCGGTGACCCTGTCCGACACCAAGGTCGCGACCCTGTTCGAACGCTACGACCTGATTTCCGCACCGGTGGTGAACGACGACGGCCGGCTGCTCGGGCGCATCACCATCGATGACGTGGTTGACGTTATCCGGGAAGATGCCGACCACTCGCTGATGAGTATGGCCGGTCTGGATGAGGACGAGGATACCTTCGCCCCGATCTGGAAAACCACGCGGCGCCGGGCGGTCTGGCTGGGCATCAACCTGATCACCGCATTCATTGCCTCGGGGGTCATCGGCCTGTTCGAGGAAACCATCACCAAGGTGGTGGCCCTGGCGGTTCTGATGCCCATCGTCGCCAGCATGGGCGGCATTGCCGGCAGCCAGACCCTGACCCTGGTAATCCGGGGCATGGCCGTGGGCCAAATCAGCGGCGCCAACGTTGGCTGGCTGCTCAACCGGGAGTTCCTGTCCGGCGCCCTTAACGGCGTGTTCTGGGCGGTGGTGGTGGCAACCGCGGCCTCGGTCTGGTTCCAGGACCTGCTGATCGGCGCCATCATAGCCGCCGCCCTGATCATCAACCTGGTGGCCGCGGCGTTGGTGGGTACGGTCTTGCCCCTGTTCCTGAAATCCCGGAACATTGATCCGGCCCTGGCTGGCAGCGTCATCCTCACCACCGTGACCGACGTGGTCGGCTTCATGGCGTTTCTCGGCCTGGCCACCATTTTTTACGCCTAGCCGTTTATTTTCCTGACCGACCTCGACTGGACCTTCCATGAGTGACCACGATCACCCCCACGACGACGAAGAATTTGGCAAGAGCAAATCCCAGCTCAAGCGCGAGATGCACGCCCTGCAGGACATGGGCAAGCGCATGCTGGAGTTGAGCAATGATCAGCTCGACACCCTGCCCATCAGCGACACCCTGCGCGCCGCCATTGAAGAGTCCCGCCGGATTCGACAGAACGAAGCGAAGCGCCGCCATCTGCAGTACGTCGGCAAGGTGATTCGACAGGAAGACGACCCGGACGCCCTGAAACGGGCCATTGATGCGTTCGATGCCGGTAGCGAAGAGCATACTCGCCGCCACCACCTGGCCGAGCGCTGGCGCGACCGGTTGATCGCCGAGGGCGATTCGGTGGTGGGGGAATTCTTCAGCTACTGCCCGACGGCGGACCTGCAACACCTGCGCAACCTGGCCCGCAACGCCCGCAAGGACGTGGAGAAACAGAAGAACACCGGTCAGTCCCGCAAACTGTTCCGCTACCTGCGGGACTGCATCGACGACGCCGAGGCCGCGAACTAAGGCTGGACAGGCAACCGGCTATAACCGCCGATGCTCCCACACCGGCATGCGCCGGCGCAGCTCCCTCAGGTGGTCGCGGTCGAGCTCGGCGACCACCACGCCCGGGCCTTCGGCGTGCTCCGTCACCACCCGGCCCCAGGGATCGCAGATCAGGGAATGGCCATAGGTGCGTCGACGTTCACTGTTCTGGCCACCCTGGCCAGCCGCCACAACCCAGACCTGGTTTTCGATGGCCCGGGCACGAATGAGCGCGTGCCAGTGGGCGTCACCGGTTTGCCAGGTGAACGCCGAAGGCAGGCACACCCACTCCACCTCCCGGGCCCTGAGTTCGCGAAACAGCTCCGGGAACCGCAGGTCGTAGCAGATGGCCAGACCCAAGCGGCCGGCCGGGGTGTCCACGGTCACCACCTGATCGCCCGGTTCGAAGGTATCGGATTCCCGGTACTGGCCATGGGCGTCCTCGACCATGGCATCAAACAGATGAATCTTGTCATAGCGCGCCACTTCCCGGCCTTCGTCGTCGAACACCAGGCAGCTGGCCCTGACCCGGTCCGGAATCTCCGAGCCGTCAGGGCGCACCGCCAGTGGCAGGGAACCGCCGACGATCCAGATACCCAGGGCTTTCGCCTGGGCCGCCAGGAAGCTGCGGATCACCGCTTCAGAGCCCGCCTCGGTGCGACCGCAGTCGACCATCTGATGGGTGGAAAGGACGGCGAAGTTTTCCGGCAGCACGGCCACCGACGAGCCCCGCCCGGCCGCGTCCTGCAACAACCGGCGCGCCTCCTGCAGATTGGCTTCGATATCCCGGGTACTCACCATCTGAATGGCGGCAACCTGGCTGGCAACGGGCGTCGTCATAAAAAGCCTCCTGCTGTTATTGGCCGGTATCAAACACGCGTCTGAGGTCCACCCTGGGGTCATCCCAGGTACCGGTCACCCCGTAGGTGGCACTCGTCAGTTTGCTCAAAGGATCGCCCAGAATCTTGTCGAGCACAAACAGCGCCCCCCCGATCGGCGCGCCCGCGCCCATCAACAGGGCCGCCAGCGGCAGGTTCTGGGTCAGGGGCAACACCACCACCAGGCGCATATCCAGGTCTTCGGTGGCGACGTTGGTGGAGCCACTCAACTTGAATGCCCCGGAGGGCCCAACCACCTGAAGCTCCGGATCCATGGTGACCACGCCGCGCTCGAGCCGGGCCTTGCCGGAAATGGCGTCGAAGGCCACGCCCCGTTCGTACAGGTCGGAGAAATCGAGTTTGAGCCGGCGCCAGAGGGTGTCGGAATTGAGCAGGTTGAAAACCCGGAACAACTGGGCGGTGTTGTTCTGCTCCAGAATGATGCCCTCATCAAGGCGCAGGCTGACTTCGCCATTCAGTTCCGCCACTGCGATGTCATCCGGCCGGCCGGGCCAATCCAGATCCAGCTCAATCTTGGTGGCGGTGTTGGTCAGGGGAATCTGCGCCCCCAGCAAGCTGTTCAGGTCGGCCAGCTCACCGCCGGTGATCGAGCCGGTAAAGCGGCTCACCTGCCGTTCATCGACCAGGCTCCAGGTCATATCGCCCACCAGCGTGAGAGAATTCAGGCGCCCCTCAATGTTGGCCACCTGCAGGCGGTCGGGCTCCGGCCGCAATCGGAAACTCCAGTTACCCAGACTCTCCTCGGCCAGCCTCAGGTCGGCAATGGTGACATCCACATCGGGCCAGGAGCCCAGGTCCAGCGACCGAAAGGCCTCCAGCGACGCCGGCTCCGTCTCTGGCTCGGGGTCGCCAACCGGGTCGGAACCGGGCAGGCGTAGCGTCTCGAAATCGGCCATGATCAGGCTGCCGTCCCGGGGAATCGAAACCCGGCCCACGGCTCGCTCGGAGCGCGCGCTCACCACCCAGCGGTCGCCCAGATCCAGGGCCTCAATGGCGATGTTTTCCAGGGTGTGCCGGCCCAGGTACACATGGCCAACGGTTACTTCCACGCCCGTCGCCTGCTGGCGCACCTCGAAATACGAGCGGTTTTCCCACAATGCCCGTACCGACAGGCCCTCGGGGGCCTGGGGATCGACCGTCAGGCGCAGGGGCGCGGCTTCCTCGGCGCGCTTGGCCAGAGGCTCGGGCCAGTTGATGCTCACACCCTCAAGATCGCTGCGGATCTCGATCTTGGACACACTGTCGGCACCGATGTCCAGGCCCGCCGTGTACGACAGTGCCCCGTCCAGGCCATAGGTGCGCTCCGCGTCCGCGCCGGCCAGCGCCAGGGCCTCGGCCACCGGCAGCCGGCCCGACTGCCGCACCGTCAGGGCCGAGCCGGACGCGCTGCGGGCCAGGCTGATGGTCACCGGCGAGCCCAGAAACGAGGCATTGAGCGGCCCGCCGGAAAAACCGTTTTCGGAATGGTAGGTCAGGTTTCCGGTGATGTCCTGCCAGGCCAGGTCGGCCTGGGGATAGGCAATACTGGCCCCCTGAGCCTGGATGCGCGCCTGCACCACCGGGGACCGGCCCTCGGCCAGCGGGAGGTCAAGATCAAGATTCAACCGGTATTGGCCGCCATACCGCAAGCTCTCGGCTTCCGCTCCGGCCATCTCGCCGAGGGGGCTGTTGCGCAGCCAGAAATCAATGGCGGCCCCTGGCACTGCAGCCGCTGCCTGAACGCCAATGACCGTCCCTGCCTGCGAGGGCTCGACGGTGACCGTGCCGGAGGACAGGGCCAGACCGCCGGTTGTTGCCTGATCCAGCAGGACTCGCGCATTCCGGCCCTGCACCTGCACCTGCCCACTGGCGTCGGTCACCCGCGGCCAGCGAGGGTCATAGCTCACCGAGGCGCTGTCGAAGTCGTAGCGCATGGACGAGGCAAAGGAGCCGGAAGGCGCCTCGGAATCGATGCGACCGTGACCGTAATAGACTCCGCTGATCTGCGCCTGTTCGATGGCCGTGGTCAGCCAGTCGTAAAGCTGCGCATCCACCACCTTGGCAGGCACAAAGTCCGCCAGCATGGCTTGGTTGGCGTTTTCCACGCCGACCCTCAGGCCAAGATTGTCCTCGCCGTAGCGATCGAGCTTGAGGTCGAACGCGCCGGAGAACCGGGTGGTCTCGCCGTAAGCCATGCGCAGGTTGTCGGAATAGACCCGGGTGATGGGGCCATCGAGCTGCCAGGCCACCAGGCCTTCGAGCTCGGAAAAGCTCCAGCCGGCGTTGAATAATTGGGGAAACGCCAGCGACACGGGGTCGTCGCCGGCGGCAATCTCGACGTAACCGGAGTTCCGGGTGACGAACAGGCTGCCCCAGACCCCGGTCGCTCCGGGCGCGCCACCGACCGCTTTCAGGCTAACGTTGCGCAGGCGACCGGAGAGTTCAAAGTCGCTGGCGTCGTCGGGCAGCCACAACAACACCTGATCCAGGTAGCCCCTGGGCCGGTAGTTGAGTAACGCGCGGGTCCCGGCCTCGGGCAGGATCGGCAGCAGCGACAGGAGCCGACGGGACGGCCCCAGCGGCAGGGCATCGGCGATCACCGTCACTCCACCGGGCTCCGGTGCCAATCGCAGGCTGAACGGCGACACCTGATCGCCGTTCCAAGTCCATTCCAGCTGTTTCAGATGCCACTCACCGGGCAGGTCGACGTCGCCGGTCCGCGCCTCCTCGCCCGGCGCTGCCGCCGTCCGACGCCAGCCAAATCGGGCGCGGATACCCTCGATCGGCGCCAGCGATTCTTCCCCCACCCCCAATTGCAGGTAGGGCGTGGTGACCGTGCCGCTGACCTGTTCCAGCTCACCCGCGCGGAAGGTCAACCAGGCCTCGCCACCGAGATCAAACCCCTCGACCCGGATGCTGCGCCACTGGTATTCGTCGATCAGGCCATCAAACAAGCGCCCGGAATCCACATCCAGGTACACCTGACCGGTGAAATCGCCCCGGAAGAAGTGTTGTCCGACCAGGCTGAAACTGGCCAGCTGCTCAGTGGTACCGCCCTTGATCGCGCGGCCCGAGGCCCGAAACAGACCCCGACGGTAGACCAGGTCCAGCTGGGGCACATCGATGTACCGCTCCAGACCTTCGTTGTCACGGATCCCCAGACTCAGGCGGGTGATTTTCACGTAGGGATCGGACAGCCACTGGCCGGCCAGCCGCAGCCAGTCGTTCAACCGGTTGTTGACCGGTTCCGGCAGGTCGGCACCGGGAACCCCCAGTTCGCCTTCTTCGGTCTGGTTCAGCGCCAGCTGGACGCCGTCGACCTCAAAGTCGTCGAAAACAAGCCGGAGTCGGCGCAGGGAAGACAGGAAATCAAACCGGACCCGGAGATGATCCACCTCGGCGATGGTGATGCCCGTTCTGGCGCTGGTGACCGAGATGTTGCGCGCGGTAAACGCGGGGTCAAGCCAGAACCACTGCGAGGACAGCCTGCCGATCGCCACCTCCTGCCCGGTGCGTTCCGAGAGTTCACGGGCCAGGTCATCGGCAAAGTTGTCGACGTTGCGCGTCAACTGGCGCCCGAGCCCCGCGTACAGGGCAAACAGCAGGAGCACCACGAGCAGCAACCACCAGATCAGGCTGGACAGTCTGGCCGCAAACCTCACTGGCGCACTTTCGGCCGGTTGCCCGGGGCCCTTGGCGTTGTGGTTGGCGGCAGACATCAGCTCGGCCTACCCGCCACGCCGTCCGGCAGCTCTCGGATCAGAGCAGCACCACATCGTACTGCTCCTGACTGTAGAACGGCTCCACCTGGAACCGGATGGTCTTGCTGATGAAGGTCTCCAGGTCGGCGACGTTGTCGGATTCCTCGTCCAGCAGCCGGTCGACCACACTCTGCGACGCCATCACCAGATAGTTCTCGGCGTCGTAGGCGCGATTGACCCGGAGAATTTCCCGGAAAATCTCGTAGCACACGGTCTCGCAGGTTTTCAGGAAGCCGCGGCCATCGCACACCGGACAGGGCTCGCACAGCACCTGACCGAGACTCTCGGTGGTGCGCTTGCGGGTCATTTCCACCAGACCCAGCTCCGACACGCCGGTGATCTTGGTCTTGGCGTGATCCCGCTCGAGCATCTTCTCCAGCATCCGGTGCACCTGCCGCTGGTGCTCGGGATCTTCCATGTCGATGAAATCGATGATGATGATGCCACCGAGGTTCCGCAGGCGCAGCTGTCGGCTGATCGCCCGGGCCGCCTCCAGGTTGGTCTTGAAAATGGTTTCTTCGAGGTTGCGGTGACCAACGAAGCCACCGGTGTTGATGTCGATGGTGGTCATCGCCTCGGTCTGGTCGATGATGACATAGCCACCGGACTTCAACTGGACCTTCCGACTGAGCGCTTTCTGGATCTCATCCTCGACCGAGTAAAGGTCGAAGATTGGCCGCTCACCAGGGTAATACTCGACCCGATCGGCAAATTCGGTGACGAACTCCTCGACGAATTCGATGACCCGCTGGTGGCTCTCGCGACTGTCGATGCGCACCTTTTCGGTCTGGGGCCGAATCAGGTCCCGGATGGTTCGGATGAACAGGGGCAAGTCCTGGTAGACCACGGCGGGCGCCTGCACCCGGGCAATGCGCTCCTGGATCGACAGACTCAGGCGGTGCAGGTAGGTCATGTCGCCGATGAGCTCTTCCGGCGAGGCCGCTTCCGCCGCCGTGCGGATGATGTAGCCCCCGTTAACCTCGGTGTCTTCCGCGGCTGCGGTCTCGACCAGGCCTTTCAGCCGGGCGCGCTCGTTTTCATCCTCGATGCGTTGGGAAATGCCGACATGGCTGACGCCGGGCATGAACACCAGGTAGCGGGACGGGATCGACAACTGGGTGGTCAGCCGGGCGCCCTTGGTGCCAATCGGGTCCTTGGTGACCTGCACCACCAGCGATTGTCCTTCCCGCAGCAGGGTGCGAATGTCCGGCACCGTCTTCGGGCCCTCCGACGGCTCATCGTCCGCGGACTGGGACACCACATCCGAGGCGTGAATGAACGCCGCCCGCTCCAGGCCGATGTCGACGAACGCCGCTTCCATACCCGGTAGCACCCGGACCACCTTGCCTTTGTAGATATTGCCGACGATGCCCTTGCGACTCGTTCGCTCGATGTAGGCTTCCTGCAGCATTCCGTTTTCAACGAGCGCCACGCGGGTTTCCACGGGCGTCACGTTGATCAGGATCTCTTCGCTCATGTTCGGCTCTCCAGACTGTTAGGCCAGTTTTCCCAGACCGGATGACCGGCGTTTTCCAGGAGCGCTGCGGTTTCCTGCAGCGGCAGGCCGACCACGGCACTGTAACTGCCCCGCAATTCACTAACAAAAATACCACCTAGGCCCTGGATTCCATAACTGCCGGCCTTGTCCATGGGCTCGCCACTGGCCACGTAGGCCTCTATTTCACCAGCTGACAGGGTGCGGAACCGGACGTCGGTGGTTACCACCAGGCTCCGGCACTGGCCCGCGCCTACCAGGGCAATGGCAGTCATCACCTGATGGACCTGACCGGACAAGCGCTGCAGGGTGGCCGCGGCATCGTCCCGGCTGACCGGTTTGCCGAGGATCACCTCGTCCAGGACCACCGAGGTGTCAGACCCCAGCACCAGGGCCTCCGGTGCGCCGGCCGCAACCGCCTCAGCCTTGGCCCGGGCCAGACGCTCGACATAGACCGCCGGCGACTCGCCGGGTATGGGGGTTTCGTCGACGTCGGCCGGCCGGATGGAAAAGGTCAGGCCGATCTGCCGCAGTAACTCCGAACGCCGCGGCGAGGCCGATGCAAGGATGATCCTGGCCATGCTTACCCTAATTTGCGATTGATGTTGTCCAGCAGGACGCAGAACACCGGCCAGACCAGGGCACTGGTCAACGCCGGCCAGAGGTAGCTGAATCCGGCGTCATCGGCGCCCAGCATCTGCTTGAGGAAGTGGACCAGCATCTGGTTAATGCCAAGCAACAGGAACACCATCAGGCACTGCTGGGGCATCGGGTACATGCGCAGACGCTGGTGCACGGTCAGCACCAGGAACGCCAGCAAGCCCATGGCGAGGGCGTTCACCCCCAGAGGGGTAGCCTCGAGCACATCCAGCAACAGGCCCAGACACCAGGCCAACAGGATGCCGAACTGCGCCGGGGCGCGAAAGGTCCAGTAAAAAACCACCAACCCCAGCCACTCGGGCCGGAACTCGAACCAGCCCACCGGAAACAGGGAAATACTCAGTACCAGCGCCGCCACGACCGACGACAGGAACACCGGATAACTGATTACGGACAACATCAGCCTGCCCCCTCCCCGTCGGCCAGGGTTTCATCTCGTTCGCCGGCGGTGGCCTCGTCCTGGCTCGCGGCCGGCGGGAACACCACCAGCACCAGGCGACTCTGGTTCAGCTCTGCCTTGGGCGTCGCTTCGATCGCCACAAAGGGCTCACCGGGCTCCTTGTTCAGCAGGCTGACCTCCGCGACCGGGTAGCCTCGGGGGAACCGGCCGCCAAGACCGGAGCTGACCAGCAGGTCGCCCTCGCGAATATCGGCGGTATCGGGCACGTGCACCAGGTCCAGGGTATTGGTGTCGCCGGTACCCAGCAGAATCGCTCTCAGGCCATTGCGCACCACCTCGACCGGCACCGCGTGACTGCTGTCGGAAACCAGCAACACCCGGGAGGTGATCTGACTGGTCTGCACCACCTGACCCATCAGGCCCTGGGCATCCAGCACCGCCTGCCCGGGACGGACGCCGTCACTGCGGCCCTTGTTGATCACCACTTCGTGGGAAAACGGATCCGGCGACACGCCCACCACCTCGCCGACGATGACCCGGTCATCCAGCACTTCCGAGGAATTCAACAGGCGGCGCAGTTCGTTGTTTTCGGAGGCCAGGGCGGCGTATTTGAGCGCGCGCCGTTCGAGGATCATGAGGCGGGCCCGCAGATCTTCGTTTTCCTGCTGAAGGTCTTCTTTATTGACGAACAGGCCGGCGACCCAGTCGCTGAATTCGTAGGGGGCGTTACCGAGCCAATAGACGGGAGCCAGGCCGGTGGCCAGGGTACTGCGAACGGAGGAGAGCTTGTCGAAACGCGCATCGGCAACCACCAGGGCTGCCGATACGAGAACGATGAGGAACAGTCTGAAGCCTGGTACCGGCCCCTGGACAAAGATGGTCTTGATGGCGATCCCTCCCTAAAGGCTTATCCCTCCTGGGAGAACATTCCAATGCCACCGCGATCGATCACTTCCAAAGCCTTGCCGCCGCCGCGGGCAACACAGGTGAGTGGATCCTCGGCAATAATCACCGGCAGGCCGGTTTCCTCACTGATGAGCTTGTCCAGGCCACGCAGCAGGGCGCCGCCACCGGTCAGTACGATGCCACGCTCGGCGATGTCCGATGCCAGCTCGGGCGGGGATTGTTCCAGGGCGCTCTTCACGGTCTGGACGATCTGGGCCAGGGATTCCTGCAGGGCGTCGAGGATTTCCTCGCTGTTCAGGGTGAAGGCGCGGGGCACGCCCTCGGCCAGGTTGCGGCCACGAACGTCGATTTCCCGGATTTCCAGGCCTTCGTAGGCACAGCCAATTTCGTGCTTGATGCGCTCGGCGGTGGAATCGCCGATCAGGCTGCCGTAGTTGCGACGTACGTAAGTGACGATAGCCTCGTCGAACTTGTCGCCGCCAACCCGCACGGACTCGGCGTACACGATGCCGTTCAGGGAGATGATGGCAATCTCGGTGGTGCCGCCGCCGATGTCCACGATCATCGAACCGCTGGCCTCTTCCACCGGCAGGCCGGCACCAATGGCCGCCGCCATCGGCTCTTCAATCAGGAAGACTTCCCGGGCGCCAGCGCCCAGGGCCGATTCCCGGATGGCCTTGCGCTCGACCTGGGTCGATTTGCTGGGCACACACACCAGCACGCGCGGGCTCGGGGTAATGAAGCTGTTTTCGTGCACTTTGTGGATGAAGTGCTGCAACATCTTCTCGGTCACCACGAAGTCCGCGATCACGCCGTCCTTCATCGGCCGGATGGCGGTGATGTTGCCCGGGGTACGGCCGAGCATGCGCTTGGCCTCGGAACCAACCGCAGCCACCATCTTCTGAGAGTTGTTGGTGCGGATCGCAACCACCGACGGCTCATTCAGCACGATACCGCGCTCACGCACGTAGATAAGGGTGTTGGCGGTGCCCAGGTCGATGGACAGATCGCTGGAGAATAGGCCTCGGAGTTTTTTGATCAACATTCGTGTAGTTTCAACCTGAGAGTTGCAGTCGCAGAAAAGATGCGGCAACTTTAGCAGTGAGCACCCGTGCAGGCAAGGCGCCAACGGGGCCTAAGCCTTACGGTTCACACATTTACGCCGCACGTTCGGGCCTCCCGCCGCCCCCGGAATCTGTTACCATACGCACTTTCTTTTTTGGCTACGGCAACCGGCCGTCCCCAGAGCGCTTTCCAGCGAACCTAATTACCGAAATTTCATCTATTTGGGAGGCAATGCGTGACCATTTCCCGAGAGGACATTGAAAAAGTCGCCGTACTCGCCCGCATCCGGGTCGACGACGAACAGGTCTCAGCCCTCGAGACCGATCTGGGCAACATCCTGGATCTGGTGGATCAGCTCAGTGCCGCCGACACCGACGCCATCGAGCCGATGGCACACCCCCTCGACGCCGTTCAGCGCCTGCGCCCGGACCAGGTGACCGAGACCGACCAGCGCGCCGCCTTCCAGGCGATCGCTCCGGCCACCGAGAACGGCCTCTACCTCGTGCCCCGAGTCATTGAGTGATCTGACGACCAGCGAATTCAGGAACCATCATGCACAACAAATCCGTAGCAGAGCTTTCCCGGGAGCTGGAAAGCGGCAAGATTTCAAGCGTGGAACTGACCCAGCAGTTCCTCGAGCGCATCCGCCAGGAAGATGGCAAGTACAACAGCTTCATTACGATCACCGAGGACCAGGCCCTGGCCGACGCCAAGGCCGCTGACGAGCAGCGGGCTGCCGGCAACGCCACCGCCTGGACCGGCATCCCCTTCGCCCACAAAGACATCTTTTGCACCAATGGCGTTCGCACCACCTGCGGCTCCAAGATGCTGGCGGACTTCGTACCGCCCTACGACGCCACCGTAACCGAGAACTTCCGTCGCGCCGGCGCCGTCAGCCTGGGCAAGACCAACATGGACGAATTCGCCATGGGCTCGTCCAACGAGTCCAGCCACTTCGGCCCGGTCACCAACCCCTGGGGCCTGGCCAAGGGTGAAAAGCGGGTGCCCGGCGGCTCCTCCGGTGGCTCGGCCGCGGCGGTTGCTGCCCGCCTGGTGCCAGCTGCCACCGCCACCGACACCGGCGGTTCCATCCGCCAGCCGGCGGCCCTGTGCGGCGTCACCGGCCTGAAGCCGACCTACGGCCGGGTGTCCCGGTACGGCATGATCGCCTTTGCCTCCAGCCTGGACCAGGGCGGCACCATGGCGCGCACCGCCGAAGACAATGCCCTGATGCTCAACGTGATGGCCGGTTTCGACCCGAAGGACTCCACCTCGCTGGATCGGGAGGTGCCGGATTACACCGCCACCCTGAACGAGCCGCTCAAGGGCTTGCGCATTGGCCTGCCCAAGGAGTATTTCTCCGACCAGCTCAGCCCAGCCATGGAAGAGCAGGTGCGCGCCGCCGTACGGGAGTACGAAAAGCTCGGGGCCACGGTCAAGGAAGTGTCGCTGCCCAACGCCAAACTGGCGATCGCCGCCTACTACGTGATCGCGCCGGCGGAGGCCTCCGCCAACCTGTCCCGGTTCGATGGCGTCCGCTATGGCTACCGCTGTGACGACCCCAAGGACCTGATGGACCTGTACACCCGCACCCGCGCCGAAGGTTTTGGTACCGAAGTGAAGCGGCGCATCCTGGTCGGCACCTACGCCCTGTCCGCAGGCTACTTCGATGCCTACTACCTGAAAGCCCAGAAGGTCCGGCGCCTGATCCGGCAGGACTTCATCAACGCCTTCAGCGAGGTGGACGTGCTGATGAGCCCGACCACTCCGTCGCCGGCGTTCATCCAGGGCGAGAAGACCAACGACCCGGTCACCATGTACCTTGAGGACGTGTTCACCATCGCCATCAACCTGGCGGGACTGCCGGCGATGTCCGTGCCTGCAGGCTTCGTGGACGGCCTGCCGGTGGGCTTGCAGATCATCGGGGACTACTTCTCCGAGGCCCGCCTGCTGAACGCCGCCCATCAATTCCAACAGGTGACCGACTGGCACCTGCGTGAGCCACAGTAAGCCCGAGACAGGAGAGTTTTAGCATGCAATGGGACATTGTCATCGGGCTGGAAATTCACGTTCAGCTCGCCACCCAAACCAAGATTTTTTCCGGTTCCAGCACCGCCTACGGGGCTGAGCCCAACACCCAGGCCAACGCGGTCGATCTGGCCATGCCCGGCACCCTGCCGGTACCCAACGAGCAGGCCTTCCGCTATGCGGTGATGTTTGGTCTGGCGGTCAACGCCGAGATCGAGCGTCGCTCGGTGTTCGAGCGGAAGAACTACTTTTATCCGGACCTGCCCAAGGGCTACCAGACCACCCAGCTCGAGCGGCCCATTGTCGGCCCGGGCTTTGTCGATATTGACCTGGCCAACGGCGACACCAAGCGGGTGCGGATTCACCACGCTCACCTCGAGGAAGACGCCGGCAAATCCCTGCACGAGGATTTCCACGGCATGACCGGGGTCGACCTCAACCGGGCCGGCACCCCGCTGATCGAGGTGGTCACCGAACCGGACATGACCAATGCCGAAGAAGCCGTCGCCTTCGCCAAGAAGCTGCACAGCATCGTGACTTCCCTGGGCATTTGCGACGGCGACATGTCCCAGGGCTCAATGCGCTTCGACGTCAACATCTCGCTCAAGCCAAAGGGCTCCGACAAGCTCGGCACCCGCACCGAGACCAAGAACCTGAACTCGTTCCGGTTCATGGAGCAGGCCATTGCCCACGAAGTCGAGCGGCAGATGGACATTCTCGAGGACGGCGGCGACATCGTGCAGGAAACCCGGCTGTACAACGGCGACCGCGACGAGTCCCGCTCCATGCGGACCAAGGAAGAAGCCAATGACTACCGCTACTTCCCCTGCCCGGACCTGCTGCCGGTGGAAATCGATGACACCTTCATCGACGACGCCCGCCAGCGCCTGCCCGAACTGCCGGACGCCCGCAAGGCCCGGTTCAAGGAGCAGTATGGTCTGAACGACTACGACGCCAGCCTGCTCAGCGGCGACTCCAAGCTGGCCGCCTTCTTCGAGGAAGCGATCAGCCACGGCAAAGACGCCAAGCTGACCGCCAACTGGGTACAGGGTGAATTCTCCGCGCGCCTGAATGCGGAAGAAAAGACCGTGGCGCAATCCCCGATCTCCGGCGCCCAGCTTGGCGATCTGGTGGTACGGATTGCCGACAACACCCTGTCCTCGGCCGGCGCCAAGAAGGTCTTCGAAGCGCTCTGGACCGGCGATGGTGACCAGGTGGACGCCATCATCGACGCCAAGGGCCTGAAGCAGGTGTCCGACACCGGCGAGCTCGAGAAAATGGTCGATGAGGTTCTGGCCGGCATGCCGGACCAGGTTGCCCAGTATCGCGGCGAAGACGACCCGAAGAAGCGCAAGAAAATGCTAGGAGGCTTCATGGGGCCGCTGATGAAAGCCTCCAAGGGCCAGGGCAATCCCAAACTGTTCAACGAAATCCTGGTTCGCAAACTCTCCGACTGACCCCAGTCACCCCGGGGCCGCCTGCGCGCGCCCCGGGACACCTCCTTCCAGCGCAGTTCCGATATCGGCTGCCAGCCAGTCCCGGCTTGATTCCGGCCGCCCTTCGCAAAATATGACGACTGTTTCAGAAAAACGACACAAATCTGCCATAAAAAGCGGCAGGATTCTTGCTGATCACAAAGTAAACAACTAGACTCTAAGGCGTTTAAGTGCGTTTTATTGAAGGAAATTATGGGAAAGGCTGCCGCATTCGAAACCAGTCACGCTAGACGAGTCACCATGAAACCTGTTGCCACCAAAACCAATTTGCGCAACCAACAGCGTGTCGACGTATCCACGGACATCACCATCGAAACCGCCGATGGCACCTGCCTGACCTGCTCCGTCGCCAACCTGTCGCGCACCGGGGTGATGATTTCCTGCAGCCAGGAAGCCGTGCGCGCGCTGATTCCCGGCCAGAAAAGCCCCGCACCGGGCAACTGGATTACCGTGAAAACCCGTTTCTCGGTGCCGGTGCTGGCGACCCAACCGGTATCGGTGATTGCCGATGGCAACATCGTACACATGCGCCGGGTGGCCCGGGACGAATTCCACCTGGGCATCCAGTTTGCTGAATTCGAGGGTAACGGCGCCGACTACGTCGACCGCTACGTCTCCAAACTGCTCGCCGACTCCCGAAACTCCGCCTGACCGAGGCAGCCCGGCTACCCCCATCGGCTAGGGCACCTCGCCGCCCCGGCGCTATATTATTATAACGCCAAACTCTAGTTGCTCCGCTTCTTATACCCTTGCCGGCTCTGGTATAGTATTAGGTCAAATTTGCACAGCCATCGAGGCCCGCACGGCGGCAACGGAACATCATGACCACATACAACCTCACGCACCTGAAACAGTTGGAAGCGGAAAGCATCCACATCATCCGGGAAGTGGCAGCCGAGTTCGACAACCCGGTCATGCTTTACTCCATCGGCAAGGACTCAGCGGTAATGCTGCACCTCGCCCGCAAAGCCTTCTATCCGGGCAAGCCCCCCTTCCCGCTCATGCACGTGGACACCACCTGGAAGTTCAAGGACATGATCGACTTCCGGGACCGCAAGGTTAAGGAATACGGTCTCGACCTGATCGTTCACAAGAACGAGGAAGGGATCAAGCAGGGGGTTGGGCCTTTCACCCACGGCAGTGCCAAGCACACCGATATCATGAAGACCCAGGCGCTCAAGCAGGCGCTGAACAAGTACAAGTTTGACGCCGCCTTCGGTGGCGCCCGCCGTGACGAGGAGAAGTCCCGGGCCAAGGAGCGGGTCTACTCGTTCCGTGACGAACACCACCGCTGGGATCCGAAAAACCAGCGCCCCGAGCTGTGGAACATCTACAACGGCAAGATCAACAAGGGCGAGAGCATCCGCGTCTTCCCGCTCTCCAACTGGACCGAGCTCGACATCTGGCAGTACATCTACCTCGAGAACATCGAGATCGTGCCGCTGTACTACGCCGCCAAGCGCCCGGTGGTGGAGCGCGACGGCACCCTGATCATGGTGGACGACGACCGCATGCCACTGAAGGAAGGCGAAAAGCCGATGATGAAATCGGTGCGCTTCCGCACCCTGGGCTGCTACCCGCTGACCGGCGCCATCGAATCCGAGGCAGACACCCTGCCGGAGATCATTCAGGAGATGCTGCTGGCCACCAGCTCCGAGCGTCAGGGCCGGGTCATTGACCACGATTCAGCCGGCTCCATGGAACAGAAGAAGCGGGAAGGGTATTTCTAAGATGTCACACCAGTCTGATCTGATTGCACAAGATATTCAGGCCTACCTGAAACAGCACGAAAACAAGGAACTGCTGCGTCTGCTGACCTGCGGCAGCGTCGACGATGGCAAGAGCACCCTGATCGGCCGCCTGCTGCACGACACCAAGATGATCTATGAAGATCACATGGCCAGCCTGAAATCCGACAGCGCCAAGATGGGCACCACCGGCGAGAAGCTGGACCTGGCCCTGCTGGTGGATGGCCTGCAGGCCGAGCGGGAGCAAGGCATCACCATTGATGTCGCCTATCGCTTCTTCTCCACCGACAAGCGCAAGTTCATCATCGCCGACACCCCGGGCCACGAGCAGTACACCCGGAACATGGCCACCGGTGCCTCCACCGCCCAGCTGGCGATCCTGATGATCGACGCCCGCCACGGCGTGCTGACCCAGACCCGCCGGCACTCGTATATCGCGTCCCTGCAGGGTATCCGCCACATCGTGGTGGCCGTGAACAAGATGGACCTGGTGGATTTCAGCGAAGAGCGTTTCAACGAAATCAAGGACGAGTACCTGGCGTTCGCCGCCAAACTCGGCCTCAAGGACATCCGCTTCGTGCCGCTCTCCGCCCTGGAAGGCGACAACGTCGTCAACCGCAGCGAGAACACGCCCTGGTTCACCGGCCAGCCGCTGATGGAAATCCTGGAGACCGTTGAAATCTCCCGGGACAAGAACCTGGAGCATTTCCGCTTCCCGGTCCAGTACGTCACCCGCCCGAACCTCAACTTCCGGGGTTTCTGCGGCACCATCGCCTCCGGCGTGGTTCGCCCGGGTGACAAGGTCATGGCCCTGCCCTCGCGCAAGACCAGCACCGTCAAAGACATCGTCACCTTCGATGGCAACCTTGAGGAAGCCTACATCGATCAGGCCGTGACCCTGACCCTGACCGACGAAATCGACGTCAGCCGTGGCGACATGCTGGTCAAGGCCGACGACGAGCCGGAAGTGGACAACCGCTTCAACGCCAACATCGTGTGGATGACCGACGCCCCGCTGGAGACCGGTCGCCTGTACGACATCAAGCTCGGGCCCACGTTTACCTCGGCTACCGTCAAGAAAATCCATCACCAGACCGACGTCAACACGCTGGAGCAGCAAGCCAACCCCAGCCAGTTGCAACTGAACGAAATCGGCCTGTGCGAACTGACCCTGAACCAGCCGGTGGCCTTTGACGCCTACCAGCGAAACCACGCCACTGGCAGTTTCATCGTCATCGACCGACTGACCAACGTCACCGTTGGCGCCGGCATGATTGCAGGCCTGGCCGACGATCTGGAGTCCCTGGACCCGGTTACCGCCGAAGAGCGGGAGCGCCGACTGGCCCAGAAACCCGCGATCATTGGTTGCAGTGGCAAGCAGGCGCCGGCCCTGGCGCTCGCCATGGAGCGCGCCCTGTTCGACCAGGGCAAGACCGCGGTGGTGGTGAATGAGGACAACGCCGGCAACGCCGACGACCGTCGTCGCACTGCACAACTGCTGTCGGCCCACGGCCTGATCGCCGTTGCGGTTAACCTGGGTTCCGATGTAGCCTCTGCCTCCGTTTCTGCCGACACCGAGCAGGAAATTCCTGCCGCCGTCGGCCAACTGGTTCAACAGTTGATCCGGAACAAGCGCATCTGACCCTAAGGGTTTCACACAAGCCCCGCTGGCCAGGTGTGCCTCCGGGGCTTTTTTTGTACCCGCAGCTAGAGATTCCGAGCATGGCCATCAAACACCTTCGCACCGCTTTTGGCAGTCAGTACCAACCGGGCCAGCCCGCCCGAATGCAATCCGGCGAGGCGCTTGCCGAACCGGGCGGCGACTACGAGTCCCTGCACAAACAGATGAAGCGCCTGTTCAACAGCAAACCCGGCAAGAAATACGGCCGGTTTTCGGAGGACATTGGTGAAAGCCCATTCAGCGGCTGGCTGAAGGACTACCTGGAGGACAAGCAGAGCTTCAGCTCCATGACCGACCGCCTGTTCGGGCAATGGCAGGAACTGCTGACCGGCTGCCAGGAGGAATTCCAGGGCCATTTGATGATCGTCCATGAGGCCCTGGCCGACGCCGAGGTGGTTTACCTGCTGATTCTGGAAAGCGACAGCGCCATGCGCTTTGACGGCAACCAGGCCCTGGACGCCACCGACGTACTGAGCCTGTCACGCCTTAACCTGGCGGTTCGGATTGAACTGGATGACTGGCGCAGCGAGAACTCTGCCGAGAACTACCTCACCCTGATCCACGGTCGCGGCACCGGCGAGCCCGGCGAGCTGTTTATCCGGTTGGCGGGCTTCACCAACCAAGTGGATGTTGAGAAAGAGACCATGACCTTTCTCGATGCCGTCGAAGCCTTCGCCAAGACATCGGAACCGGAAAAAGCGGGCGAGGTGCGCAGCAAGGCCTACGAATTCTGCAAGGAACAGCACGCCCTGGGCGAGCCCGTGGAGATCGAGGCGCTGTCCGGCTACCTGGATGAAAACGAACCCCAGAAATTCAAGGAATTCGCCTCCAAAACTGCCGAACTGCCGGAAAGCGGCGTTCTGCACCCGGACCACCGCAAGGTCAAAAAGCTGGTGCGCATCGCCGGTTCCGGCGGCGGCATGAGCGTGTCCTTCTCGTCCGACCTGGTGAACCAGGCGGTCTACTACGATCGCGACAAGGATGCCCTGACCATCACCCGCTTGCCAAAAGCGCTGCGGGAACAACTGCAACGGTATTTGGAGGCGCGGGAAGAGTGACCGCCTCCCACTTCTGACGCTACCACCCGGATAAGGGGATACCGTTTTCCTTCAGGTATTCCCCATGCTTGTCCCGATAGGTTTGCAGCAAGGCGGCATAGTCTTGCGGGTCACCTTGGATTTGATTGGCCTGGAGACGAGCCAACTCGACCTCGTTGCCGATTTGACCCTTGATCCAGACAACGATTTCACCGCCCGGGGCGAGACCGAAAACCAAGAAGCGTCGGGGCTCATGCCTGACCCCATTGGCTGTCTGAACAGGCGCAAGCTCGCGCATCCGGTTTTTCCACTCCGGTTTTACGGAGATCAGCCTCTGGTAATACTTTCTTTCCGACAAAGAGAACCACTGAAGAGCGATAAAATTAGGAAAAGGCTCCAGTCTTCCGGTAATTCCTTTCGGACCGTTAGGTCCGCGCCAGCAACAGTTCATTGTCCCAGCGGGATGATACCAATGCCGCACACCAGACAACTCTAATTCCACATGCTCCACCCAAACATCGTAATGCAGGGGCGTAGCAAGCTGAAAAAACCAATCTTCTTTCTCTTCATAACTATTCGAAGCACATCCGGGCATAGAAAAAATAAAGACCAAGATTGCTGGAACTATCCGATTCATTCCTTAATCCTTAGTTTCGTTCCAATAAATAGCTCGTTGGTATGAAGCCTCAGGCTGCGACGAGTGAAGAGCTCGGAATGGCGGTTCCAAGTATCCAATCTCATCCAATGCAAGCAACCTGAATGCATTGAAGTGGTGAGAATGGTGGACGTACCGCTGTTTTAGAAGGTCTCGGTGGGATTGCTCCAGAATTGGCACATTCTCACCGGCCAAAACCTTTGTTGAGAGCTCGTCATAAATGGCAGACAGTTCCGGCACGATTCCCAAGTCATCTCTCCCACCGAGATCTGACAAGGGCACACCTTCATGTGTTGCGAGACTGTGGATAAGATGCAACGGAACGCCCGACAGCCCCCCGAGAACCTTTCTCCTGAATTTCAATTCAAGGCTGACCCGTCCATAAGGTAAGGGGTGATGATCAAAGGTCTCATCAAGCTGAATAGAGGGTTGGGTTTCATCAGCCATCTGCAGACTGAAATCTCCAATCCAACCTGCGGCTTCCTCCCTCCTTTTTATTCCCTGCAAGTTGTCCCACTCCAAGGTTTTTCTTGGCCACTGGGTATCGCGACCTGTTACCTGCAATTCAGGATACAAGAGCAGGTCTTCTACTTGGACATCACTGTAACCCCCTCCTATGTCCGAGTGAGCTCCCGGCAAATATATTTCTCTGAAATTATGGGGAGTTTTATCCGCAGAGTTGCAAATGCTATTCAGTGCAAAGTTAGCCCTGAACTCATCCAACGCTGCAATGTGGACCACCCGCCCCAATTTTCCTGGATCCAGGTGAATATCCACCGGTTGATTTCTCTCGTTCCCCGCCGAAAAATCGAACCTGAGTGGATTTACAACCCCTGCAACTGTGTCAAATAACCCCATAAACCTCACGCTAAATCGACCGGACCAAAAAACGCCTGTATCTCGAAAAATCCGACCTAGCGCTCCCTCAGATCCAGAGAGTATCTCGTTTGCCGCATGCCTGGATGCCGCTGCGCCTCGACTGAAACCAAACAAATCAAACTGAATGCTGCGCACTTTGGAAATATCAACTTCGGCGCTCAATCGATAAGCCACCTCTGCGAAAGCTCTATCAACCTGCGCTTGAACGCCCGTCTCCCCGAGACCTGTGGCCATGCCCCAAAGCGAATCGTCGTCGCCCGAACGAGTTCCGACCCCGGGTTCGTATACCTTGATAAACACCTTCTTCACACCATCACGGACTTCTTCTCCGTCCTGATACAGCGAAAAGAGCTTTACAACATTGGTGGGCTCATTGGCGTAGCTCTCCCCAAGCAGCAATCCCAACCGGGTCTGGCACTCTTCAATATCTTGAGAGCGGCCGCGTAGGGGGATCAGGCACTCTTTTTCCAGGCGTTCCCTGAACTCCTGGATATTCTGGTAATTGTTCAGGGTTCCGTCGGTGAATATGCCGACAGTCAGATCGATCAGCTGGGCATCGTCACCGGGGCGCTCCTCTTCAGACTCAGCCGCGTTTGCAAGCGCAGCCACTCCTGCCGCCGCGCCCAATGGTAACGACAAGCGATGGTCCTTCGGACCAGCGTCTGCGGCCTGAGCTGAGTCGCGAGATTCCTTGCCCCCGGCATTGGAGGGTCCCGCCTGTTCCGCGAGGCCCAACGACTGGGGAGTCTTGCCCGCGCGGTTCAGTCGCTCAATACCATCACTTAGCGCGAGGCTGCGGCCAGCAGCGCCGGCAATCCAGGCGCCACCATGCCGGGCTCCCGAATCCGGCACCCAAACCGCCAGCGGCAACTGTGGTCGCTCTGGCGACAGCGCGTCGTGGACCAGAATAAGCTTCCCGCTTGCCAGGCCAGACAATACCTGGGCTCGAATCACCTCTGGCGGGGCAAAAGCGTTAAGCCCAGACAGACTGGCCCAGTTGAATTGAAGGGTTGGGGTGCCGGGATGAAGTTCCGAACGTTTGAAAAACTGGGCAGCCAGATCGGGCGATTCAGCGAACGGCAAGTCGCCCGCGTTGAGGCGAGCAAAGGGCTTGATGTGCATGACAGTCCTTGTCAGTTTCGGGCGAGATCCGTGGGCTATCCCTGCCCACGCCGCCAAGCATTGTGGGAAGCTTGGCAGTTACACTCAACGGTACTCAATCCGGCGGACACCGACAAGACGACCAGGTCTCGTTTTACTCGGCGTGATCCAGATCCGGATGCCGCAGCTTGCGGACTTCTTTCATCCATCCGACGCCGTCGATCAGCTCGCCCGTCTCCGGATCAATGGGGGGATAAGGCAGATTGCGATCGTCACAATAGCGTTTGACCGCGGGTTGGCACCAGCAGAACAATAGGCGCAGGTACTCCTCCTCGGGCAGGCGGGTGTAATCGTACAGCCCGGCCGCTTTGCGCTGGCGCTGGGCCTCGGCCAGGATGATGGCGCAGGCGGCAGAGACGTTCAGTGACTCCACCATGCCCATCATCGGGATCACGATGTGCTCATCCGCCTGGTCGGCCGCATCGGCGCTCACGCCATCCACCTCGTTGCCGAGGATCACCGTGCAGGGCACGGTGAAATCCACCTCGCGGTAGTCCACCGCCCGGTCGGACAACTGCGCGGCGTACAGCTTATGCCCCTGCCCTTTCAAGTCCGTGATGGCGTCAGCCATGGTGCGATGGGTGTGGGTGGTGACCCAGTTGTAGCTGCCACCGGCGGTCTTGCGGAACGCCCGAAAGCCCTCC
Organism: Marinobacter qingdaonensis; assembly: GCF_034555935.1. Lineage (NCBI taxonomy): Bacteria > Pseudomonadati > Pseudomonadota > Gammaproteobacteria > Pseudomonadales > Marinobacteraceae > Marinobacter > Marinobacter qingdaonensis. The sequence continues at coordinate 1,862,514 of NZ_JAYDCJ010000003.1, read as the reverse complement.
CGCGGCCAAACCACGTGCATGTTCGCCAGCCCGAAGGCGTCGCAAGAGCGAATGATGGCCGACAGGTTTCGGGGCTTGTGGACCTGGTCGGTGAGCACGCTGAGATCCGGTTGGCGGGTGTCCAGGGTTTGTTTGATCCGGGCGAGACGTTCAGGGGTCATGACAGTACAGGTTCGCAGAATAAGAAAGTCACAGATAATACCACAGGGAACTAGCAACAAGCCGAGACAATGGTGGTTGCGGATTGAGCACCCCGTTATAATACGCAGTTCCTTTTTGTTCGCGCCTGCACATCCGTATGCCGAGCCCTGGCGCACCATCCACCAGAATACGTTGAGACCCATGGCCAAGAAGCTGTACATCAAAACCCACGGCTGCCAGATGAACGAGTACGATTCATCCCGCATGGCGGACCTGCTGCGCACCGGTGAGACCGTCGAGATGACCGACACGCCGGAAGACGCGGACATCCTGCTGTTGAACACCTGTTCCATCCGGGAGAAAGCCCAGGAGAAAGTGTTCCACCAGCTCGGCCGCTGGAAATCCCTGAAGAACAGCAAGCCCGATCTGATCATCGGTGTTGGCGGTTGTGTCGCCAGCCAGGAAGGTCAGGCCATCATCGACCGGGCCCCCTACGTGGATATGGTGTTCGGTCCGCAGACCCTGCACCGCCTGCCGGACATGATCACGGAAGTGCGGGCCAAGGGAAATGGCGTGGGCGTGGTGGACGTCAGCTTCCCGGAGATTGAAAAGTTCGACAACCTGCCGGAACCGGGCGCCGATGGCCCTTCCGCCTTTGTCTCGATCATGGAAGGCTGCAGCAAGTACTGCACCTTCTGCGTGGTGCCCTACACCCGCGGCGAGGAAGTCAGCCGTCCAGCCGACGATGTGATTGCCGAGGTGGCGCATCTGGCCACCCAGGGTGTGCGGGAAGTCAATCTGCTGGGTCAGAACGTCAACGCCTATCGGGGTGAAACCCACGACGGCGACACCATGGACCTGGCGGAACTGATCACCCTGATCGCCACCATCGACGGCATCGACCGCATCCGTTACACCACCTCGCACCCGGTCGAGTTTACCGACGCCATGATTGAGGTCTACGAACAGGTACCGGAACTGGTCAGCCACCTGCATCTGCCGGTGCAGAGCGGGTCGGATCGGGTCCTGGCGGCCATGAAGCGCGGTCACACGGCCCTGGAGTACAAGTCCAAGCTCCGGCGTCTGCGCAAGATCCGCCCGGACATCAGCTTCTCGTCCGATTTCATCATCGGTTTCCCGGGCGAGACCGACAAGGACTTCGAGGACACCATGAAGCTGATCAACGACATCGGCTTCGATGTGTCCTTCAGCTTTATCTACAGCGCGCGCCCCGGCACGCCGGCCTCCGACCTCCCGGACGACACCCCGATGGACGTCAAGAAGGAGCGCCTGGCGATCCTGCAGCAGCGCATCAACCAGCAGGCCATGGACATCAGCCGGAAAATGGTGGGCACCACCCAGCGTATCCTGGTGACCGGCCTGTCCAAGAAGGACCCCGGCGAGTACGCCGGCCGTACCGAGAACAATCGCATCGTCAATTTCCGGCATCCGAATCCCGAGGTGGTCGGCCACTTTATCGACGTCGACATCGTGGAGGCCTACCCGAATTCGCTGCGGGGTCATCCCGTCGACGACCAGCTGCACTGAGCGGTAACCCCTGGACCGGAAAGCCAACGCAAACGGAGCATCTTTGAGCACCCACGATTCCAGACAATTCGACCTGCACCCGGCGGACCAGCACCGCCTGACCACCCTCTGCGGCCCGTTCGATGAGAACCTCAAGCACATCGAACGGCGCCTGCAGGTGACCATCGGTCGCCGCGGCCACCACTTCCGGATCCAGGGTGAGACCGAGCACGTCGCCGCCGCGGTCGAGGTCGTGCGGCACCTGTACCGGGAAACCGAGGCCAGCGACGAGATCTCACCGGACACGGTGCACCTGTACATCCGCGAGACCGGCTACGAGCGCCTGCCGGAGGACGTGCCCTATGACGGCGCGGTCACGGTGATCAAGACCCCGAAACTGCAGGCCAAGCCCCGGGGTGCCAACCAGCAGAAGTACGTCCACAACATCCGTAGCCACGACATCAACTTCGGCATCGGACCGGCCGGCACCGGCAAGACCTGGCTGGCCGTGGCCTGTGCCGTGGAAGCCCTGAAGGACGAGCAGGTGAAGCGGATTCTGCTGGTGCGCCCGGCGGTGGAGGCGGGTGAAAAGCTCGGGTTTCTGCCCGGCGACCTGGCCCAGAAGGTCGATCCCTACCTGCGCCCCCTGTACGACGCCCTGTACGAAATGCTCGGGTTTGATCAGGTCACCCGGCTGATCGAAAAAAGCGTGATCGAGATTGCACCGCTGGCGTTCATGCGCGGCCGGACCCTGAACAACTCGTTCATCATCCTGGATGAAAGCCAGAACACCACCCGGGAGCAGATGAAGATGTTCCTGACCCGGATCGGCTTTGGCTCGACCGCGGTGATTACCGGCGACACCACCCAGGTGGACCTGCCGCGCGGCCAAAATTCCGGGTTGATCCACGCCGCCGGCGTCCTGGGCAAGGTCACCGGCATCGGCTTTACCCGCTTTGGCGCCAAGGACGTGGTGCGTCACCCGCTGGTGCAGCGCATTGTCGAAGCCTACGACTCCTTCGACGACGGCAGCGGTACCAGCCAGTGAGCCAACTGACGGTCGACTTCCAGAACGTTTTTGAGGGCTCCGGGGTGCCCGAGTCTTCCCTGTTCGAGACCTGGGCGGCACTGGCCTGGCAGGGTGAGCATCCATCCGAAGTGACCATACGTATTGTCGGCGTCGACGAGAGCCAGGCCCTCAATCACCAGTACCGGGGCAAGGACAAACCGACCAATGTGTTGTCCTTCCCATTTGAGGCGCCAGCCGGTATAACGGTGCCATTGGCGGGAGATCTCGTCATTTGCGCCCCTGTTGTCGAACAGGAGGCGGTCGAGCAAGGCAAGACACCGGTGGCGCACTGGGCGCACATGGTGGTTCACGGTATGCTGCATCTTCAGGGCTATGATCACATAGACGATGACGATGCCGAGGTCATGGAAGC